>JACPGQ010000039.1 GCA_016188975.1 Candidatus Levyibacteriota bacterium
CTGTCTAATGGGTTTATTGCAAGCGCGTGAATATCTGTTCCTTTAATACCGCTATCAATTTTTGTCCATGTTGTCCCTCCATCAGTACTTTTAAAAACACCTACATCATGTCCGCCGGCATAGAGAATTTTATTCGTTTGATCGTAGGCAAAGTTCATAAAGTCATCCGAATTAACAGTGTCTTTCATAACAACTTTTGTGAAGGTTTTCCCTTCGTCTGTGCTCTTAAATAGCCCATGATGACTTCCCATAAGCCGTGTTTTATCTGGTCACTCAAAAAGTGCATGAACATGACCATAGGTTGCGTTTTCTGTTTCGGATTCTGTATCAATTTGCGCATTACTATTCACTTGTGTACTATTTGATGTTTTATTAGCAGAGAAGAGAAGGGGGCTAATAAAAATATACCCAATGACAAGAAGTGCGACGAGAAGTAATATCTTTTTATTCATATCTACTACATAGTGTAGTAGATGCATGCCGATACGTCAAGAGGTAATCTATTTAACCGGAGTATAATTTATAGGTTTGCTTATATTCAGATGATGTTTGCTGGGAAAAATACAGTTATCACCAAAAGGACAAATATAAGAAATGCTTTTCATGCCGCTACCCATAACCATTGTATGAATCGAAGCACTAAGTGAGAGAAAAAGGAATGCGATAACTGTCAAAGAAACGAAAAGTTTCAATTTAGATAATCGTATTGTCCCTGTTGAACGATCTATTAGGTAGACTAACCGTCTTTCCAAATCTTCAGAAACTGCAAAAGCCGCTACACCATTAAAACTTATGGCTTTAGGAGAGAGAAATTTGGACAAAGCTGAAATGAGATACCTTTTTTTATCACTATTAATAACCTCTCCATCTGCAGCGACCTCTTTAGAAAATGTGTAATGCCTCTCAATATCTTTGAGCGTTGGTATGAAGAAAAGCACGTGACTCACAGTTTTACTTAAAATAATTCGTAATGGGTCAAAGTTTTTGAGGTGATAGCGCTCATGAAGAAGCACTGCTCCGAGTTCCTCTTGAGTAAGATTTTTAATAAGACTGGTACTCAAACAAATTCTAGGTTTGAGAAATCCGTAGCAAAACGAAATATATCTTGTGTCTGTTATTACTGTAATTTTATCTTCCATTCCGTAGATTGTCGCAACTGATAACAATTTACTTGGTAAGGAAATTTTCTTTTTAAATGTCTTTTTAAGAAATCCGTTCGTTTTAATAATCTGGATAGATAAAATAAGAAGCCCCATGATAAAAATAAATAACAGAGCTAACTGAATGATTAGAGAGGTTACTTGAGGAAGCACAATGGTTTGTGAAAGTGTTTGCTGGCAAAAATAGATTGCATGTGCAAGGGTAAGAGGGAGCGTTTTCAAAAATAAACCCATAAGACTTCCAAAGATGACAATAAATGTTCCTAAAAGAAAAAAGTGAACTCTATTCGCATTCATGAATTTTTTGCTTGTTTTAGTATTTGTAATAATTTTGCCTTTTTCTCTTCAGGAACTTTATCTAATTCTTGTGCAAAATGAGCAATTGCCTTATCACCAAATCTCGAGACAAGATTCTTGATTATTTGTTGAGAGACTTTCGTTAAAAATGTATCTTTTGAAAAGATGGGCTTATACACATATGCTTTCCCTAAAGCTGTACGCTTAAGGAGTCCTTTTTCAATGAGTCGTGTCATGATAGTCATGACAGTCGTATAGGCAATATCTCGTTTTTTACTTAGAACAGCAACAACTTCAGATACCGAGATTGGCTCTTTTGCTTGCCAAATAATTTCCATAACCTGCGTTTCTAATTCTCCTAGTACTTTTCCATAATCTTTCCTCATATTGTTACTACAGATTGTAGTATTGAAGCGATTTTATGTCAATTAGAAATTAAACTACTTTAAAACATCATTCGCTTTAGAGTAGTAAGAAGATAACACCGCCTAAGAGTGTGAGCGCAGCTGCAGCAATACCGATAATAGTACTTGTCGTCGTATCGCCAGTTGGCACGATTGTTGGCCGTGGAGTAGACGTCGGCAATGGAACGCGAGTTGGTATCGGCGTACTCGTTGGTCCTACCGCGAGGACAGTTGTGGGTCCAGGCGTACTTGCCAGGCCAGGAGGCTGTGTCGGGCCAGGAGTACCTGATAAAACAGGAGTTGATGTCGGACGTGGAGTTGGCGTCCTGGTCGGCGTGGGAGTACGAGTGGGCGTGGGTGTTCTTGTGGGAATCGGTGTAAACGACGGAGTAGGCGTTCGGGTTGGTGTGGGCGTGTTCGTGATAGTCGGCGTCGGAGTATTTGTAACGGTTGGCGTTGGTGTCCTTGTAGGCGATGGAGACGGTGAAAGCGTTCCGGTCGGCGTAATGGTTGGTGTCGGTGTTCGGGTTGGTGTGGGCGTTCTCGTCACAGTCGGCGTAAGAGTTGGTGAAAGCGTTCCGGTCGGCGTAACTGTAGGAGTCAACGTAATAGTAGGAGTATTCGTCGGAGTAGGAGGAATTGGACAAAACTCACTCGCAATTCCTTGGAGTCCGTTTCCGCACGAATTTGCAGCGCTCACCCGACATTCATAGGTACTCCCAGGCTTCGCGTTGAAGACAAAAAGCGTTGTCGGCGCCTGAACTATTTGTGACGCGACAAGAGAAGGAGGTTTCGTTGTTCCTGGAAAAAGTTCATTAACAATTACCTGGTATTGATCCGCTCCGACGACAGGATCCCATTGGCAAACGGCTTTGCTGACAGGACAGGCGAGAACTTCCTGTTTGTCTCCAAAATCCTTCCCTGCTACCTCATCGCCTCCAATAACAGTGACCGAGTATGTCCCGTTTTGCTGCGGAAGTGTTTGGTTCCACCCGTTTTTCACTACCTGCTTGACTATATATGTCCCGTCACAAATGCCTGCAAATAAATAGCTGCCGCTAGAATCACTCTGTACTGTCTGGAGTTTGGTGTTTGCTTGATCGTAAAGCTCAACACTCCATCCCTGGAGCTTCTGTTCATTTCCGTCAAGAACACCATTGACATTATCGTCATTAAAAATTGTTCCGCTTATCGTTCCCTTACCGATGAGGGTAGAGATCTCTTGAAATACTCCCTGCAGATCAGAAGCTGTTGGAACGAAGAAGTACTTTCCGCCTGTAGCTGTCGCAACATCCCGTAAAAATTGTGTGTTAACATCAGCGCCAAAACCGATTGTATAGTACGTGATGCCGTGCTGGGCGAAGCCGCTTTTCACAGCGTCTAGCGCCCGCTTCTCAGCTTCTTGATATGTCGCTTCTGTATAAGGCGGAGGAGGAGTACCAATATACCTGGTCGCTCTCCCATCGGTAAGAAGAATGGCAACGTGCTTGACATTCTGCCTCCCGCGTGCAGCAAACTCGTCATTTGCCAATTTCACAGCGCATTCAATACAGGTATCAGGCTGGAGTGCGATACTGCCTATCGCTGTCTTAACAGCATCAAGAGAGGTTGTGAGCTGGCTATCAAGTGTCGTTGTTGACTCACCGGCAAATGACACAAGACCCATCTGCTGAGCAAGAGATGTATCCTGTGCTGCCATAAGATCGACAAACGATGTTGCAGCTTGCTTGGCTTTTACAATTCGAGGAGTACTATCAGTCGGACTCGTTGCTTCCTGCATGCTCACCGACTTATCAAAAAGAATCATCGTGTCTGTTGGCTGGTTAACAGCACATACTGTTGGCGTTGCAGCACGTTGGCGAAGCTCTTGTTGACGCTGCACTTCACGAAGAGCAAGAATCGTGCCAAGAATCAGAAGTACTGCAAGAAGAACAATAATAATAAATTGTAATGATGGTTTACGTAATCGAAACTGCATAGTTACTGTCCGCAGAACGGACATTCAATTCGCACATTTTGCACTTGGCTGGGCAACGGACACGCAGGAATTGTTGGCGTCGGCGTTTCGCTCGGAGGGATAGGTGTCGGTGTTTCAGTCGGTGTGTTCGTCGGCGTAGGCACTTCTGGAGGCAGCGTTGGTGTGAGTGTTGCAGTCGGGGTAATGGTAGGCGTAACACTGGGGAAAGGAATATCGTTAGGCTTACATGCCTCTAAGCTTCCGTACTGCTCAAGCCAGCCACCACCAATGAGTCTCCCGCTTCTTCCATAGGTTTGTGACGGCGGATGGAAGGATAAGAAAATCTCACTACCGATAAATGCATCAACTTGCCAGTAACAATCCGGAATGGGAAGCGAGATGTAACGGGTTTCACCCGAGCTAAGCGTCATCGTGTGGGCAGCGTATATTGTCTGCGTCCACGCCCAGATATACTGCTCTGGACACTCTGAAGGTGAGCACGAGGGATACGGATCAGGAAACCGGTAGTAACTCTGGTACACTGCACCGCCCACTGCTCGTGATCCAGAGCTGTTATTGGTAAAACGCACGATGCTTCGGCCGTTGACCGGTTCAAGCATGTAGCATGCTGTTACGCCATTATTGGTTCCCTGCTCACCACAGTTACTCGCGCTAAATCCAGAAGGGGCACTCGCTGAATCAGTCCCTGCTCGATAAATACCTTGGGAGACGAAATTTTTTGTGACGGTGTATTGGATGGTAGCCTGGTTATTGAGGTAATTTGTCTCGGTAACTTTCCCGTCATAGTTCACATATACTCTGGCTGTATAATTCCCATCATTTGACTTATTAAAATAGATATTTTGTTTGTAAAACGAATTATTCAATCCATTCCAGCGTGACTCATAGGTTTTTTCATACCCTGCACTAAACTGTCCGTTGGTGAGTGAGATACCATCTGTTGAACCTTCATTTGGAGCAACTGTTGATGGTTTATGTGAGTAAAACTGTGTGTACGTTTTTCCATCAGTGGAAACACCAGTATCTGTCCCTTGATTTTTTATACGGATTTTGACGTAGATATCTTCATTGACGCCAAATTTTGTTCGTACGTTACCTGCGGCATCAGTCAACTGCACACCTGAGACAATGAGGTCTGCTTGTCCTGCTGCCCGCTGCCTGATATCTTGTTGCTGATTGAGAAGGTAAAGAGTGATTGGAATCGCCATTGCAAGAAACACAATTGCGAGGATGATAAGAATTTTCCGCATTGAGAATATAGAGTCTGACATATCTACAGCAAAAACCCCCTTGCGAAAAAGGGTCCGACTTCATCATAGAATGATTTTGTTTGGAATAGCAAGAGGAGAGTGGGAAGACGGGGAAGGGTAGAGAAAATTAACCTCACGTATTCGCCTTATCATAGCGGTATTTTTTGAAAATCCAGATATACATCAGTATAATCGGAATAAAAGAAACCTGCACTGCAATGAGAGCAATGTTCGGACTTGTCGCATCAGCCAATAAACCCAACCCAATGGACGCAATTGCATACGTGAGTGTTGACCCAAGACTACTCACCGATCCCATTGTCGCCCGCTGATGGTCAGTAAACTCTTTTTGAATGAGTGAGTTCTTTGCCGTATCGGTGATGCCATGAAAAAATGACGATGTTGACATCAAAAAAGGCGAGAGGATCGTCGGAAAAAGCAGTGAGAGAAGATGAATGATGCGCGCATATGAATAACCGACAATCAAAAGAGGAAGTTGAGCAAACCTATCAATTAACTTTCCACTAAAATAGTATCCAATAGCTGAATTAATATTTGGCAGCGCTCTGACAAAACTGACTGCCCACACGGGAAGAAGTGAAACGAAAAAGCTCGGAAAAAACTGGTAAGCCGATTCCCCTATTCCGTAGCTTAAAAAGTTGGCAATACTGAGATTTCGAAGCTTTCTGTTCTGAAGAAACACAGCAAACGACTCTTTGAGGTGACGATAGATATTCCCACTTTTTCTGCTATGTATCCTCGGTTCAACGAGGAAAAACGATGTAATAACGAGTGCAACCTGTGGGAAAACCGAGGCCCAGACGACAAGATGCAGAGACTCTATGGAGATAATGCCAGCAAGGACAGCAGATACACCTCCGGCAACACCATATGTTGAACTCACTTTTCCAAGGAAGGTATGGTATTCTCTTTCTTTTTCCCTTTCCTTAAGCGTATCGTAGAGGAAAGCATCGTTGTTGCCGCTGAAAAATGAGAGAGACAATCCCTCAAGTACGGCTCCAGCAAAAAGCAGCCAGTATGATCCACCGAGTGCGTAGAAGAAAACAGACAGAAATGCTGCAAAACTCCCTAAAATAATCGTATTTCTCCGACCGATAAAATCGGAAAAGACACCTGTCGGTACTTCAAAAAAAGCCGACGCGACTTGTGTAACTGCGAAAATACTCATCCCGAGCGCAAATGAACCGGTAACACCTGTAAAGTACAAAATCGCAATCGGTGAAAAAAGCCTCAACCCGAGAAAGACATTGAGAAGAGCAAGCAGCTTAATATTTCTCTGCACAGAGATAGTGTAGCGAAATTTTGTCCGTCACGATAAGGTAATGTGTGAAGCACCACACTCTGTCATTGCGAATCTCGGACTCTGTCCTCGAGAAGCAATCTCATGCAATAGATTCAAAGTTACCCTTCTCCCTTCCTGCCTATTTGTGATGACTCCGTCTAGCCTCAGAATCCACCACAACGTCACCACAAAAGCGCTTGTGGCGCTTTTAGGATATCGTTGTGGTCCACAAATTAGACTCAAATTACCACAACTATGGGTTGTGGTCCACAACGGTTGTGGTGAAATTAGCCTCGTTTGTGGTGCCCCACCACAAACTTTGTGGTGAAATCCGAGGCTAGAAATACTGTTCACCACAACTTGTGGTGGATTTAGCTTCTATTTAGGGGAAATTAAGGCTATTTTACACAAACCTAAAAAATTACCAACTTTCTTGACAAAATATCCCAACCTACGCTTCGGCAAGCTTCGGCAAGGCGAGTCGGGGAAAATTGTCTCTGACTAATCTTCTCTTCGATAAGTCTCGTTTTTCATTTGATACTATGATTTAAATCATGATATCAA
>JACPGQ010000037.1 GCA_016188975.1 Candidatus Levyibacteriota bacterium
AGCATCGATAGACCTCCTGTTAATCCGTTTGAATTGGGTCGTTATATTGATGACATCGTTCAAGCTATGTCAAAAGATGAAATGGTAGAGCAATTAAAACATTCTGAGCACTTATGGGCAGGGTATGTAGATTCTACATATGGAACTGACAGACAAGGAGCTTTTGTAGTAGTTGAAAAATTGGCTAGAACATTACCTTATAAAGGTTATGACCGCAAGGAATGGCAGCAGCATTTTGCTGGTAAAAATTATATAGCTTGGGATAGAGGCATAAGCGAGAGTCAGGTTAGAGAATTAGAGAAGCAGGGTTTTATTATTTGTCCTGGTTACCTGGAGCAGGTAGGTATGTCCTCAGCAAGTAGTAAGTTAAGCACGGTTGAAGCAGCTAGCAATGAAGCTCCTCAAGTTCCTCAACATAAGAAAGAACAATTTGCTCAAGAATATGGTATGGAGGTAGCCCGTGAGGAATTTCCTGATGTTAAAGACCCTTCAGAGTTCATAGGCTTAATAAGTAAAAGGTTATCAGGGGAAGTTATAGCGGTAGAAGGAAATGGAGGAAATCCTAATGTAGTTCGTCTAATGCTTAAAGGAGATATGCCTAGGGAATTATTATTCCACGCCTTGCCCAGACCAAAAGAAGATGACCAAAAGTTAATATATTTGTTGCGAGGAATGGCAGCTTATGGATTAGATAAAGGAATGTTTAAGAAAGTCTTTACGTCTCAAGGAGATTTTGTAACAACATTCGGATTAGATTACGATTTCGTAACAAAAGAGAACACTCTACTTGCTCGTAATATCCAAAACAAAAGCGATAAAGGAGTGTTTGTAGAACTTGAGCTAGATGATAGATATTTACAGGAATTTCAAGATGCATTCAGGAAAGCAACTGAAGCAGCAAGAACCAGTGGACATACAGGTGAGATTTTATCAGGAGGAGTTTCCTCTCCGACAAGAGAACTAAATGCATCCCCAAATGGTGATAGTAATATACCTGCGATAGAAGTAGATGTTACCAGAGCAATTGAAGTTAAGGCGTGGACTACAGACCAAGAACAACTTTATCAGGCAGCTATTAGAAAAAATCCCATAGAGCTGTCAGACCAAGATAAACTTATTATCCAGCAAAGAGAACAGCTAAAACAAGCATTCGGTAGTGTTCCAGTGGCACAGCCAGAAACTCCAGATATTGAGACGAAAAGAAATGTTATCCAAAAAGAAGCAATAATGTCTGATGCTGAAAAAGCACGGGTGTCTCAAATGGAAGCTCAACTACCGGGAATAGTTGAAGCAGTAAATAAGTTAGAAGAATTAGTGCCAGAACCAACAATAGCAGAACCCACTGGACAGAGTCCTATTGAAAAATACTTACAATGGCGACAATCAGACCAGTTTTATGGTCAATTGGGTGATAATGCAGGATATTTAACAGGACGGCATTTAATTGAATTGATTGAAGAACAAAATCAAGCTGACATTTCCAGCGTAAATGTAGTCCGTGAGGAATCTCCTGAAGATAGAATTCTTGGTGCATTACAAGGCAAGCTAAAAGATATTGTTGACAGAATGAATCCAGCAGAAGATGAAGTCGATGATTTTGAAATTGTTCTTGACCCAACGGAGAAACAACTGGCACAGCTTGGTTTATTAAGATTATATTCACAGCTCACTACAGAAGTTGCGTTACCTAATGACCTTTTCGTTTATAAAGGGACTGGTAGCAAAGGAATAAACCTTGGTCAAAAAGCCATTGGTATGCATGAGTCTCTCTTTGGTGTTAAATTCACCGAAGCAATGAAGACATTCACTCATGAAGTAGCACATAATTATCCCGAAGCTGAAGACCATGGGAACATGTTTCGCCACGCAATGGAATCTTTATTTGCTACAACAATTGATAGAGTTACTACTATCGCTAGAAGACTAGAATCTGGTCAAACTGCAACACCAGAAGAACGAGTTATTCTAGACATGCAGGGTGATTGGGAAAAATTAGTTGCAGCATAACAACTTACATATCATTTAATCCCTCCGATTAACTCCAACTGATATACTCATGATGACGATTTACGCCTAAAAAATTATGAGAAGGTTTTCAATTGAGGAAATAAAACAAATGAATGACAGAACTCTTAAGGAGTCAGAAGAGAAATTTGGGTGGTATGGGGGGTCAAGGTCACTCCTACTTTAATCATGTAGAACTTGTGCCGTCTAAGAGCTGGTCAAGTTTTAGCTTCAGAATTTTTCTTTTAAAGTTCAGTTCACTCAACGAATCAACTGTTGATACAAAGTCACACCTATCTTTGGTGCTGCATTTGGAGACTGTATAGAACGCGTCATAGCAGTTGTTGACCATCTGGTGGCTTACATCAAGTGCATCAGTGTATTTAGTCATCTTGCTATCTAATTCTGCCTTCCTTCTCTCGACCTTATTGAAAATCCAGGTAGCATCAATCAAATACATGAACCAGCCACCTACAAGAAATCCTGTAATGGCGACTCCTCCCATTAGAATAGCTGCCTTAGTTATACGCATATTGCGGGGTTTGTTGCTGTATAATTTGTTGTAGAGTAGCGTAAGTAAGATCTATTGGCTGATAAGGTTTTAGCCAATCATAGGCTCTGAACACATTGCCCAGAGCCAGCAAAATTGGATTTTGAGAGTACGCAGCCTCCAATTGGGCCGTCCTGTCGGCCTCTTTAATAAGCTCTAACTGTTCATGAATCGCATTTACTTCCTTTGCCGCCTCTACCATAGGAATAAGCGTTTCTTCAAGGTTGATGCTGAGTTTTTTGCCTTCTATCAATACCATACTTAGATCCCCGACCTTACGGTCGGGGGAAGTTTATAAATCGAGGCTAAATTTGGTTCTAATCCATCCTCATTATTTAATTTCCCTATTGCGAATCGTCTAAAAATCGTCTATAATTCGTCTAATACCTACTATGTTTCAACCTCGATATACCATAACTGACCGCCTTCTAGCAAATATCAAAAGGATCAATACTCTTGTAAATGAACTCAACCACAGGAGGTTTCCTCATGTTGTTCTTTTGGAACTTGAAAGAGCAGCTCGTGAAGTATCAAGCTTTGCCTCAACAAGTATTGAAGGTAATCCCCTTCCTTTAACAGAGGTAAAAAAGATACTGAAATCAAAACCTGCTCATGTGAGAGAAAGTGAAAAGGAGGTACTTAACTATAACCTTGCACTACAGGAGTTAAATAAGAAGCTTAAGGTAGGCAAAGTAAGATTGTCTCTCGATCTTATTTTGAAGATTCAAAAACAAGTTATAGAGGGATTACTTCCTGTTTTTGAATCTGGGAAAATGCGAGAAAAGGCAGTTGTAGTAAATGATCCAAGAACTGGTCAAGCTGTATATTTGCCTCCCGACATAAACGAAGTAAAATCTTTAATGGAAGACCTTATTAGCTTTGTAAATAGTAATCGAGAAAAAACAGATTCTCTCATTTTAGCTGGTATTTTTCATAAGCAAATGGTCATTATTCATCCATTCATGGATGGCAATGGAAGAACAACAAGGCTTGCTACAAAAGTGCTACTTGCGGAAATGGGGCTCAATACTTTTAATCTCTTCAGCTTTGAGAACTATTATAACCAAAATGTTACAAAGTACTTTCAAACAGTCGGAGAGTTTGGAAACTATTATGACCTTGTAGATAAAATAGATTTTACCAATTGGCTTGAATACTTTACCGAAGGAATTATTGATGAATTACTACGAGTACAAAAACTTCTTCCAAGAGTTGCAGTAAACCCTGAAAGTGAATTACAATCATACCATCTAAAGATTTTGGAGTTCATACAAGAAAAAGGATTTATTACAGATCAAGATTACGCAAAGTTTACGGATCGAGCAAAGGCAACAAGAGCGCTTGATTTTCAAAAGCTCATTGAACTTGGTCTTATTGAACGAAAAGGCAAAGGAAGAGCAACATATTATATGTTGAAGGAAAAATAAAACATTATCTCTCCTCCTTTTCTGGTTCAATAATGGTGATCTCTCCGTTATAATAGGTAAAGCAGAGTTTCTTTAATTTTTCGTAGGTACTCAGAAGACTAGGCGCGATCTGGCTCCACCTACGGAGAGCTCGGCAGCTCGGATTGGGTATAATTTCACGTATTACCATTGAACACTATTTATGCTCATATTTGAGCTTCAAGATAGGTGTCTGCTATAATCCCGTGCATGGTGGGCAGAAAGACAATATTTATTATCCCCGGATTTAAACATCACCCCAAACAGAGAGCATACAAAACTATTGCCAAAATCCTTGAAAGCGAAGGGTATGCACCAATTCCCATAACCATCCCCTGGGCGAGAGCAAGTATATTTGACGGCACAGAGCATTTTTTGAAAGAGTATAAAAAAGTAAACGCAAAAAGGAAATACATCCTGGGATTTTCGTTTGGAGCTATGATTGCATTTCTCGCATCAACGAGAGTATCTACGAAGGGTCTTATCCTCTGTTCGCTCTCTCCCTATTTTAGCGAAGACGCTGGATCAAATATTCTCATGAGGAGACTGCCATCGAACAAAAAGCGATATTATAGAGAATTTGCACATTTGCTAAGCGCAACACTGGCTAAAAAAATAAAGACAGAGCAGATCTTGATGCTGTATGGGGCAAAAGAAGAAAAATCTCTCATAAAACGCGTGACTGAAACGTTCGAGCAGATCTCATCAAAAGATAAGTTTCTCATCGCAATAAAAGAAACTGATCACGATATTGGGAGCAGAAGGTATCTGAATAAAATTCACCAGATAGCAAAAGTCCTCAACTAGCTATTACAAATTACGAATCCGTACAAATATACGAATCTAAAGGAGTTAATTTGTATATTCGAAAAGATATGTAATTAATGCCAGTTACGAAATGATAGCCTTGAAATTGTTCGTTCTTCTCACTGTTTGTCATTGCGAGCGAATGAAATGAGCGCGGCACTCTCTTAAAAGATTGCTTCGTCGCCCAGTTTACCCTGAGCCTGTCGAAGGGCGTGAAGGATTACGCAATTATCAACAAAAAATGGTGGAATGATGTTACCCCGATCCATGCACGCTCCAAACTCTACGACCTCAAAAATTTCAAAAAAGGAAAAACAAGTCTCCAACCAATAGAAATCAAAGAGCTCGGCAACGTTAAAGGGAAAAATATGCTACATCTTTTGTGTCATTTCGGCATGGATACACTCTCATGGGCGAGGGAGGGAGCTGTCGTCACGGGTGCTGATTTATCTGATGATTCGATAAAGCTCGCAAATGACCTCAGTAAGGAGCTAAACATTCCCGGTACATTTGTCTGCTCTGATGTCTATGATCTACCAAAAAAACTCCATAAGAAATTTGATATTGTGTTTGCATCATATGGTGTTCTCTGTTGGCTTTCAGATATCCAAAAGTTCGCAAAGGTAGTTAATCATTTTCTCAAAGACGGTGGTGTTTTCTATCTTGTTGAAGTGCATCCGTTTACCGGTATTCTCAGTTTTGATTTTAATCTCTATTACAAGTATTTTCAGAAAGGGCCTTTTGTCGATGACTCTTCAGGTACCTATACGGATTGGAATGCGAAGGTAAAAGGAAAAACCTATGAATGGTTTTATACGATGAGTGATGCAATCGATGCATTTATTGATGTCGGGCTAAAAATTGAATTTGTCCATGAGTTCCCGTTTACGATGTACGATCAGTTCCCAGGATTTATGGAGAAAAAAGCCAAGGGCCAGTGGGTCCTTAAGAACAAAAAAATCCAAATTCCCCTCCTTTTCTCCCTTAAGGCTACAAAATAGATTTTGCTCCTCACAAGTTATTTGTTGCTCTTACCACCCGTTTTATATTTTTCAAGCCGTTACATGTGGAGATAACTGGTATTTGCTTTCTTAATTTGCCTGAGGTTTCAACGGGAGCTCCATGGTGAATGATGAGCCCTTTCCTTCCTTGCTTTTAATTTCTATCTTTCCGTTATGTGCCTTTACAATTTCGTTGCTGATATACAAACCTACGCCAAGGCCTTTGTATCGTTTATCATTCATATTGCCTCTCTCAAATAGCGCAAATATTTTTTCTTTCTGGTCATGAGGAATACCTAGACCGTGGTCAGAAACGGTAATTCTTACGTTCGCGTTGTGGTTGGCAAGTGTAATTGCGATAGGTTTTTTATCACCATATTTTATTGCATTTGAAATGAGATTTGTTATTGCTTGTTCGACTCGTACTTTGTCCCATTTCCCAACGACCGGGTAATGTATGTCAACTCTAGGAGCGTATCCTTCCTTCGCGAACTTTTCTGAAAATCCTTCCACGACGTCTTTTGTTAGTTGAGAGATGTTGAACTCTTCAAGCTCAAGATCCAGTTTTCGTGTTGAAATAAGTGAGACATTGAGAAGGTCGTTTATCATTTTTGACAATCTGCTTGACTGTCTTTCTGTGCTCTCAAGCATTTTCAGTAAGTCTTCAACTGAGAAATTTGCAAGAGAAACGTTTTTGATATTGTGAAGTGCTCGTTGGATTTGAAGAAGCATAGAGGTAAGTGGGGTTTTTAATTCGTGAGAAGCAATGGACAGAAACTCATCCCTTGATTTTATTTCCTGTTTGGCGCGTGCATATTTGTGCTTCAGGTCATCTATTGTACTTTCATACACTTTTTCCCTATTTTTCAGGAGGCTAATCATAGTAGTATGCCGCTTCGGGTTCATCAGAAGGCTGAGAAGTATTCCTTCTGCAAAAAAGAGGTAGATTTCAAGCAGTCCATAAACGCGTGATGTAGTTGTCTGAGGGAAGAAAAAGTAGGCTATGAGGAGTGATGAAACTGCCGTGACCGCAAGCGCTGGTTTAAACCCACCCCTCCATGAAGTGATAGCAATTGCAGGGAAGAAAAAAAGAAACACCCCTTGGTTTTTCGTATAGTGTTGAGTCAAGTAAGCAAGAAGAAACCCGAGAAGAATGAACAACGCTCCTTGAGCATAGCTAATGACCCGCTCTTTCATAGGCTATAATGGGGAGTGCAACTCATCATAGCACAAATAGCTTAAAAGTCCATGTGCAAAAAATTACTGAGCAGAAATTAGGAGAGTGATAGGATTTTATAGCTCATTTCACCCGCTGGTGTCACGACGAGGACCACGTCTCCTGCTTTTTTCCTATGAAGCGCTTTGCCAAGAGGGGATAGAAGTGAGATTTTCTGAAGCTCTGGATCAGCCTCCAGATCACCCACAATTTGGTACGATATTTGCTTATTGGCATGCTCCACGGTGACAGTTGTGCCGATGTCGACTACTTCTGCTGCGTTTTCTTTAATGATCTCGGCGTGCTTGATTGCCAGGGAGAGCTGAAAAAGCCTGGCATCGACAGAGGAGAGTTTTGCCCTTGCAGATTTGTAGTATCCGTTTTCGCTGAGATCCCCCATTTCCCGGGCTTTCTTCAGATCTTCAACCGCTGAAGGCCGCGTTGAGCGAAGCTCAGCATAGTCTCTTTGGAGCTTTTCAAATCCTGCTTGTGTAAATCGAATTCTTTTCATCTCAGCATAACAGCGTAAAAGGCAGGCTGTATAAATGTTCCGTTAATTTCTTTATTCGTCTCATCAGGTTGGAAGATTTTCTTTATAGTAACATATCGTAAAAATCTTACTGTTTTGCTGCCGTTATTATAGTATGTTTATAAGGTAAATTTGATGAAAAGCCCGCCTCTATGATATAAATACACGATGACAAACGAAGCAAAAACGACACCTCAGTTACAAGATGGCACCTTGCCGCGGGGTGAGCCACGAGCTGAAGCGCCAAGCTGGTTTAAATCACCAGCATTTGCATTGATTAACGACCCTGTCGTCATTGGTAGAAGGCCTTCTAGTGCCTTGATGGCGGAATTGACCAGGATCCAGCTAGGACTTTTTAGCGAATATGCATCTGCCGTTTTACAAGAACTTCATTATCCTGCCTTATTATTAAATGGCGATAAAGATGCGTCTCAAGGCAAGCTGCCACGCATTAGTGAAAAGGTGCAGTCTCCCCACCTTGTCACAATAAATCCAGTATTTCTTGATCGTTTTCCGCAAGAAGCATACGATACGATGGAAGAAGTAGCCTGGGTTGAAAGGCAAAGAGAAGCTAATGGAGAATTCCCACTCTTTTTCGACAAAGACCTCAGGCGTCCATTTATGCATAAACTCAGAGATAATCTGCCACAGGCATTTATGCCGCTTGCGATCACAAGGGGTAGAAACGTCGTGAGAACATTGGATGCAGATAATAAGGCAAAGAATAACTTTACCAATATGGTTTTTACTGATGACACTGACGGAATTATTCGGAACTTGCCATTTCATTGGGGTCAGGTCTTACGGTGGGGGTACATGGGCAAATTTGGTGGTTTTAAAGTGGCAGACGTTATGTATGAAAACCGTGGAGGTCATGTAATATATGCAATCCCAGTACTTTTCACACTGGAAGGCGGTTCCATTGCACTGCCAGGAAACGAGATGATTAAACAACTTGCAATTTATGGTTCTTCACGATCGATAGATAAATCGAAACTACTTGAAGGAGTTGACCCGATTGCGTATGAAGATTGGGTAGCATCTGATGCAGTAAACGGATTAATACATCTTGGGGAATTAATGGGTCAACTCCATTTAGTATCCCCTGGAATTGAAGTGGATGACCTTGTTAGCACAGACCAAGTTAATGATGAGGACGCTGGAGTTCTGGGTGGTTTGGCTGCAAGATTTAAGGTCAAAGTATCTGGAACTCTTACAAGAGAAGCTGTTAAGTCAGTGGCAGAGACCTCTCAGCAAGCAGAAGGGGCTTTCTTACAGTATGATCGGAAATTGAGGAAATTTGTCATAACGGCATCTGGAAAATTTGGCGCAGTCAAAACTGACCTTCGGCCGAATGACCTTGTTGCTGTCGAGCCTTCTATGAGAAATCATACGTTTATCTACACTCTTCCTGTCGAGGGGATTGATCCTATTGGAGCCTCAGTCGAAGGACCAGAATTCGCGAATCCACTTAACGAGTTGCTTGAGAGTACTGATCCTGCTCTTCAGGATTTCAAGGTAAGAATTGCGGTTGTAGACGGAAAATATATTCCAATTGGGGATACTGAGGTTGCTGAAGATGTAGAGGTAGATATCCTCAGTGGAATTTATGGAATTGTTCACATACATCGTGATTATTACGAGGATCAAATAGAAGAGCTTGTTGCCTCTGGTGAAGTCATTGAAATTAAGCTCCCAGATAAAAAGGTTCTAGGATGTGGGGTTGACCTCATGGAGGAGCAAAGTATGGCTGCAATCCTTGAAGCAAACAGACTCTGGAATGAGGGCGGAAGGACTGCAAAGCTAGGATTGTTTAGGGTAGGGAGGCATGGGTTAAATATCTTCGAATTCGCAGTACCTGATGAAAATGGAGAAATTCCGTCTGAGGCACACCGCCATTTGGAAGAGATGCTTACTCGAACTGACTCTCCGCTAAAATTATTACCATTTGTCAGACAAGAGCATACTCCCATCAAAATCTTCGAACAAGCAAACTAAATATTGTCAAATACATTTACAAATACCTTTACAATTATAACCTCAAAGCTCTTGTTTTTAGCCTCATAGTTTACATATATATTGACCCTTCGACTCAGGTCTCTTCGGGAGACCTTAGCTCAGGGTAAACAATTAGTTCTTCTTTACTAATATATTTACGAATAACTTGACAATTGAGGCTAGGCATGCTAAAATAGAGAGGTGTTTCAGCCTCAGTTTAGCCTCACTTTGCGTATCGTCAATGAGCTCAGTAAGATCGAGCGGCTTTACGGCAAAATAGCCTCGGAGAAGCTCATTCCATCGCTTGCGTTGCAGCTAGCTACAGAGAACCAGATCCTCGCGACCCACTATTCAACGAGTATTGAGGGAAATCCGCTCACAACACTTGATGTTACAAATATTATTCTTGGTGATCAGATAGCAACCACCAAGCCGGACCGTGAAGTTAAAAACTATTTTGCAGTCCTCACCAAGCTTTTTGATCTGGAGAGGCGGCGTGTACCTATAAGCACAGAATTAACCCGAGAACTGCACAAAGAACTCATGGAGGGGTTGGAGACGAAAGATCTCGGTGAATTTCGAAGTAGTGGTGTGTTTGTCGGGCATAGAGAGCATGAGCAGCTCGTGGTGAAGCACAACCCGCCGTTTCATACGCGAGAAGAAATCGAAAACGCACTCAATGAGCGGTTTGCGTGGCTTATGGAAGAGGATGATCTGCACCCGATGATAAAAGCAGGCATATTCCATCACCAGTTTGTCTATGTTCATCCATTTTTAGACGGCAATGGTCGTCTTGCCCGCCTTCTGACCGCGTACTATTTGCTCCTCAAACAGTACGAAGTCGCGAGGTATTTTATCCTTGATGACTATTATGATGTCGACAGGCATCTGTATTCAGATTCTCTCCACAGCGCAGACAGCGGTGATGAGACTTCCTGGCTTGAGTATCTTCTTGAAGGTATTGCCTACTCCCTGCAAGCTGCTTCAGGGAGAATTGAGATCATGCGCAAAGCGGGTATTGAGGAAGTGATGGGGGAGAAAAGGGTTTTGGTGACTCCGCGTGAGGAGCAGGTTTTGGAGATTGTTATCAATAAAAAAGCTATAAAAACTCCTGATATAGAAGCTGCATTGTCTGTGACAAGACAGCAAGCACATGCCCTGCTGTCCTCGCTTGTTGAAAAAAATATTTTACAGAAACACGGTAAGACGAAGATGAGCTACTATACTCTCGTGAAGAAAATTACCTCCTAAGATGCACGCGCAGCTGCCAAAGTTTTGCCGACAGTATTGAGCTCTGAGACGATAATCTTATTTGATTCTACAAAACTGACTTGTGTGTATTCAAAGTTGAGTTGCCTGCAAACTTTCTTGACAAAGGGTGTAATGAGTTTCAACTTATTCCGCGGAGTATTTGGAAACAAGTGATGCTCTATCTGGTAGTTCAGACCCATATACAGAAAATCGGTCAGCCAGTGGCCATGAATGTTGCGTGAGGTGATAATTTGCTGCTCTAGAAACGAGAATTTTACACCTTCATCAATTTGCGGCATACCTTTGTGGTTTGGCGCGAAGACATTTATGAGGTATGCTCCAGCTGAGAAATTTACTACGGCAAAGAGAAGCAGGGCCTTACTAAGGTCAAAAAGAAAGAAAGGGAGAATAAAATACGCAGCAAATCCGGCGATAAAGAGGAGTGCTTCCCACAATATTTTTATCTTAAAATGCTGTATGAGGTATTTGATTGCACCGAGCCTAGGAGAGAAGACGACAAAAATCCCCATAGGATAATACATATATGCTTGGTAGCGGATAAGAAGCTTTGCTAAACCCTTCTTCCTTTTTACTCTTTCGGTCGTAAACGAGAGGAGCGGCAGCTCGACATCCGGGTCTTCTCCCTCTTGGTTCGTGTGAGCATGATGCTTGTTATGTTTTCCCCTCCAGAATGAATATCCGTGTCCGACAAAAAAACTGAACATGTTTCCGGTGAGATCGTTATTTCGGACAGACTGAAAAATACTACGATGTCCTGCGTCGTGGATGAGTCCTGCTATTTGGACTGAGAAAAATGCAAACGCTAATCCCCAGACGATGATGAGAGCCGGCGTATCAGCTTTAAAAATATTGTAGAGGCTAAAAGCGTATCCGCCGAAAATAAATAATGACAAGAAGGCGTAATAGCGATAATCCCTATTAAGGATTCCAGCTTTTGTCACTTCTTCACGAAGGGAAGCATAGAGTCTTGCACCGTCTACCGGTGTGATACGTTGCTCGCCTTGCTTAAGGAGTCCTTTGCGTTTGCTCATGAATATCAGACATACTAGCAGAAATAGTAGACGAAGGAAACTAAGAGGCTTGATTGACAGCTTCGTTTTCACTTGCGATACTAGGTTTAATGCCCGACACTCTCATTCGTCAAAACAATGAATCGCCTCCAATCCATCCGCCGTTTATCAAACAGCATGTTATCATGATTCTGGTGGGACTTGTGATTGCAAGTATCGCTCTGACGACATCTCTTGCCTATTTATATTTCACCAAAGAATCCTCTCCAGTTAAAAAAACAAATAATGTCAACGCAGTAAGCATATCAGGAACGTTTGATATCAATGGGATTATTCCAACGGGCGGGACAATTGCACTTCTTGTGAGGCGGGATGGAGAGAAGGATTTTCAAGTTGGAGAGGGAGATATTCATGCTACCGATGGAGGAACGTGGTTTTTTGGTGGTGCCACAAGAAATGAGCCTTACGACATCAAGGCTGTCATGAATGCAGGCGGTCAGGCTGTTGCAACGTCAAATACAATTACTGTCGTAGCCCCAGCAGATTCTGAGGTCTTACGGTTTAATATCCAGTCACAGCAAACGTCCGAAGTATTGACAACGATCTCAGGAACGATTGGACTCAATGGGTATGTTCCTGCAAATGCATCGATAAGTATTATGGCGGGATTAAACGGATCACCACTCGCAACAGTATCTTCAGGTATCCCTGCAGTTGATAATGCATCATGGAGCTTTGCGAAAGCGGTGAGTGGAGGACTCTATTCGATTCAGGCAAATATCGTTGTTAATGGTACTACTGTTGTTTTTTCACCTCTTCTTTCGGTTTCGGCGCCTGCGACAAATGAAGCACTATCTATAAACTCCTCGCTAATTCCCCCTGTTCCGACCCCAGTACCGATCTCAGGAACAATCAACATCAACGGGTACATTCCAAGCGGAAGTACGCTGTCAGTAGCAGCACGCCAGACAGGGACGACAGCATTTTCACCATTTGTCTCAAACCTTCAGGCTACTGATGGAACATCATGGACATATACATCTGGTCTCTCCGGAACATCATATGACCTTCAGGCCTCACTGATAAACAATGGAACAACGGTGAGCCAATCACAAATTCTCACTGTTCCAGCTCCTGCGAGTGTAGAGGTGCTGACTATTAATACGCAGAATCAACCTGCTGCACCTTTGGCAAACAGTATGACGAACTCTTGTGTCGGGAAGAACCCTTTGACAAATCTCTGGCAGGTACAAATCACGTATAACACCAATAATGCCGTATCCAATGTTGATCAGTATCTGCTTACAATTGGCAATACCCAGGGCGGCAATCAATTTGTGAATACAACTTCAGCGCCAAGCAACCCAAGCAGTCCGAATCAGTCGCAGTCGTATACGACAGGATTTCTCTTCACAGAAGGACAAACATACTACACTCAGTGGGCGTATGCGACATGTGCAAGCTGTAACACGTTCTCCCAAAACTCGCCATCGCTTCAATTTTACTGCACAACACCTCTACCCACAAATACTCCAGTCCCGACAAATACACCTATTCCCACAAACACACCAAGCCCTACCACACCTCTTCCCACGACCACGCCTGTCCCAACCGGTTAATTTTTAAAAATGCGAGTGTATGTTCGCCACCTTGTATAAGCGTGAAGAGAATTATCGATGGAGACACGATCGTCGTTTCGGTAGACGGAAAGGAAGAAAAAGTCCGACTGATCGGCATAAACTCTCCAGAAAGCGTTGATCCTAGGAGACCAGTAGAATGTTTTGGAAAAGAAGCAAAACGGTTCCTCGAATCGTTAGTGCTGGGAAAAAAGTGAGTTATTTTTGGGGCTGGGGTGATGTTTTTGAGAGGGAAGTTATCTGATTACTGTGGGATTTTTCTACGGCGGTGAGTTTTTGTTGAATAAAACTCATCGCCTTCTTAATGTCTTCCAAATCTTTCTGAATATCCTCAACGTCTTCTTCCAGTTCTTCTTGTTCTTTTTCTTCTTCACGCTGCTCTTGCTCTTCTTCGAGTTCTCGGTATGTATCGATAAGCGCCTGGCGGTTTTGCGAAATCATGATAAATGTTGCCAAAAAGATTGCTTCAAGAGAAAGGAAAATATTAAAAACCTCTACCTCAAAAGGCTTGTAGATAAAAAAAAGCGTAAAAAAAATGATGTGCAAGTATACGAAATACATGCTTCCGGCAAAATAGGTAATAACATCAGCAATTCTTCCCTCGGCAGAGTGAAGTTTTTTTACGAGTTGCTCAGGTCCTTGCATTGAGACATTCGTTTCATTCCTCTTCATATCATCATTGTAGAAGCTCAGGTTGATTTGTCAACCCCGTACAACACTTACTTGCTCGCATGGTTTACATCCATGCCCCCGCCTTGCCACGCCTGGCACTGGCGGGCAGGTCGCAAGGGCGTGTGTACGGGGCAGGCCCCTTACAATTTATTTTGCCATTTGTGGACTGTGATTGCTATAGTCTGTTGTGTTGACAGAGGCCTCCATGAGTGTTTTAATACAGGGGATACTTGACAGACTAGCAGAGAGTGTGATAGAGTGCTAAGAAATCATGCAACAGACCAACGATAAACATCCACAGAATATAAGCGAAAAAGCCGTCCCAGTGATCCCAATTCGAGACGGCATCATTTTTCCAAGCACCGATTCAGTTTTGACCTTTGGCCGACCCAAGAGTCTGGCTGCATTAGAGTCTTCGTTTCAGCATGAGCGTATTGTTTGTTTTGTCCTTCAAAAAAATGCCAGGCTGAATGATCCGAATGTTGAAGACCTCTATAGTGTAGGAACACTTTCCCGAATTGAACGCATGATACGGGCGGATGGAGAGATTAATGCCCAAGTCCGTGGCCTTTCACGCGTCAAAATCCTCTCATTCGAGAAACACGAGACATTCTTCATGGCTCGGATTGTCGAAATCCCAGATGTTGTCGAAGTGACAGCCGAGATAAAAGCCCTTTGCAATCACCTTACAAATGAATTCCGAAGGGCTATGAATTTTGGAAAATCCGCAGATTTTCTTGTGTTTATGAATATTATGTCTTCTGAGAATACCCCAGCTGAATTATCAGATCTTATCGCGTCCGCACTTGACCTGAGGCCTCAAGAGCGTCAGGAGTTATTGGAGATGAGCAACGTCAAAGAACGTCTCCAGCGTCTTACTGAGCTGTTGGCAAAAGAGATAAAGGTGCTTGAGCTTGAGAGACGAATCGCGAGTAAAACCCAAGAGCGGTTTGAGAAAGGCGCAAGGGAAGCGATGCTTCGTGAACGGCTGAAGACCATTGAGAAAGAGCTTGGTGAAGAGGAAGGTTCAGAGATCAAGGAACTCATGATGAAATTGAAAGATGCCAAGATGCCTCAGGATATCGAAGAAAAGGTAAAAAAAGAGATCAAAAAACTCAGTAGTATGAACCAGTTTAACCCTGAGTCAGGATACATCCGCAATTACGTTGATTGGATAATTTCACTCCCCTGGAGTATAAAAAGTAAGAGTGATGTTGATATTAAGACAGCTGAGCGGATTCTCAATGAAGATCACTATGGACTCGATAAAGTAAAAGAACGTATCGTTGAATATCTTGCTGTCCATAAGCTAGCCGGCAAGATGAAAGGTCCAATTCTCTGCTTTGTTGGACCACCGGGCGTCGGAAAAACATCACTTGGAAAATCAATCGCACGAGCGCTAGGACGCAAATTCATCAGAGTCTCACTGGGGGGCGTCAGAGACGAGGCAGAAATTCGAGGACACAGAAGAACCTATGTCGGTGCGTTACCTGGACGGATTATTCAGGGCATAAAAGACGCTGAGACCAGAAATCCAGTTTTTATGCTTGATGAGATTGATAAAGTTGGTGCAGATTTTCGGGGTGACCCGTCCTCGGCGCTTCTTGAGGCACTGGACCCTGAACAAAACAGCGAGTTTTCAGATCATTACCTGGAGGTACCATTTGATCTTTCTGATGTCATGTTTGTCACAACCGCAAACGTTCTCGATACGATTCCTCCAGCCTTGAGGGATAGGCTTGAGATTATTCAATTTTCAGGTTACACCCATGACGAGAAGTTTCATATCGCCAAAAATTTTCTTATAAAAAAGCAACTTGAGAGCCACGGCCTTGAATCAGAACATATTTCAGTGACTGATGAGGCGCTTCATTTCATCATCAACCATTACACGCGTGAGGCAGGGGTACGAAATCTTGAGAGAAAGATCGCGGCAGTGATGCGTAAGATTGCGAAAAAGGTTGCTGAAGGAAGCAAAGACAAAATCACCGTTGATGAGAAAGATGTCACCAAGTATCTCGGCCCTATCAAATTCAGAGGGACGATGGTAGAAAAACAAGACGAAGTCGGTATGTCAACGGGACTTGCGTGGACTGAAGCAGGCGGAGACATTCTTTTTATCGAGGTAGCCTTGATGCCAGGTCGGGGAAATCTCACTCTCACGGGCCAGCTTGGTGATGTCATGAAAGAATCTGCACAAGCTGCGATGTCTTACATCAGGGCTCGCGGAGAAAAATTTGGGCTTTCTGAGAAGTTCTACCAGAAGATTGACGTTCATGTCCACGTGCCAGAAGGCGCAGTTCCTAAGGACGGACCTTCTGCAGGCTCAGCCATCACGTTAACCGGACTGTAGGAATGACTGGAGAGGTAACACTTCGAGGAAGAGTACTTGAGATTGGTGGGGTAAAAGAAAAAGTGATTGCGGCGCACCGTGCAGGACTCAAAACGATCATTTTGCCCAAGGATAACAAGAAGGATCTGGAAGATGTGCCGAATGAAGTGACTAAAGATTTGTCATTCCATTTTGTCGAGCACATGGATGAAGTGTTGCCGATAGCGCTCTCTAAATTCCTTCCGGGGTCGAAGAAGAAAAAAGAAGAGAAAGTCTCAATCCGACCAGTCCTTACGACAACGACTCAACCATACCCTGCCGACTAGCACTTCTTCAGTCTTTCCCCCCCCATTGTGTATACTTAGGAGTATGGATATACCATTACGGCCTGAAGGTCCACCCAAAGGTTTGCGTAAAGAAACACCACCTACTATCAGGCAAGAGGTTTATGGAGGTAGACCAGAGCAGATTGGAGAATTAAAGAGAGAGGATGTGATCCGTAGCGCCGCAGAAGCAAAAGAAGTTCAAGATGAACTTGCTACAGCTACGCCACGTCAGGTTCAAATAACCGATCGGCAGCAGATACTTCTTGGCGATTTTGCCAATACTGGAAGACTTGAAGACAATAAGCTCATTCTGCGGGATGATGTGGCACAAGAACTGGCAGGAAAAGCAAAAGACTTTGTCAAAAGTAGGCGCTTTATAAAACCGTGGTATTTTTTTCAGGGGAATAAAACAGCAACGGAGTATGGGAGCCCCTTTGCAAGAAATCGTAGTACTCAGACTGCGATACGAACTCTCGATGGTGAGCGAAAGGTTTTCCTTATAGACCCAAGGGGCTCTACGATTCACCGTATCTCTGACACCATATTCCGTAGAGCATTTGGGCACCCAGCGAGAAAAGTATCTGTGAAAGAATGGAAGCCGCTGATGTTTGAAAAAAGCGAGATCCCTGTCTTGCAGCAGGATGGGGAGTCTGGGCAAGAGTTAACGTTTCCGTATGGTAGTGTCGTTGCAGTACCCTACATTTCCAACGTGAATGGGGTTGATTATTTTGCCAATAACAAACGAATCGAGTTTCCTGATGAATATAAATGGGCGAAAGAAGCGAAACTTGAGGATAAAATGCAGGTGGGTGAAGAGGCGATGCGGGTTGCACATGATGTTCATTCTCGTGGAAAAGCATGGGGAGAGATGGCAACACACAACTCACTGATAGTAAAAAAACCTGACGGAAATATTACTGTCATCCCGGCAGACACTGAAGTTGAGTACAACTCGAATATTCCGGCTACAGAAAAATATGCGAGAGATATCTTCGACCTTACTGTAACAATTGCCGCAGGACTCAATAAGTCAGAAGGAATTACGGGCGAAGGATACGATGGTGTTGTTTCTCGTCTTTTCGGTGCATACAAAAATAAGGAGGTAATTGAAAATGTCGGAAAGCTCGTAAAGCCTCTTTCGCTAAAGCAGAGAATTCTTTATCCAATATATGAGGGATTACGCTATAACGGATTACCGATGAAGGAGTATCTCCGCATCACAAAAGCAATGCAAAAAGCTGCTCTACCAGCTCAATCAGTTGCGAATGCTTCGTAAGCGGAATTTACTTATTCTCCTTGTGTTTGTGGAGCTTGTGTTTGGAGCAATGCATTTACGCTAGTCCCCCGGGAAAGAATTCTCCTCGTTCTTTGATAGAAGCGAACTGCGTTGTCAATAGCAGAGGAAGAGTTGAAGCTATCTATATGTCCTAAGCCCCGTGCTTCATACCCATGCTCATAGTGAATCCTTGACATATATTCAGATCCAGGCCACGCAACATCAATTTCAAGGGTCTCAAAGGCATTTTTATTAGTACGCGGGTCAACACCTTCCCAATGGTATGTTACCTCTCTATGTCTTGCATCAGCATGTGAAGAAACCGAGAGCCTATCGTCTCCAATGATCACCACAACCTCATCCCTCTCACCTTTCTTTTTGTGAAGCCTATCTTGAGGTAACATTGCGGTTGTTTTCAGTCCTACCTCTTGCAAATACTCAAGATTATCCTGAAATGAAGCTCCAAATGCATCAAGGATCTCATGTCCTGCATCGACGACGTCATCGGCTTCAAGCAGCAAATCATCTCCTTCTTCCCAATATGCTCGAAGAATTCGTCCTGTGGTTGTTTTCTCAACTGGGGGATTAGGAAACAGTTCAGCTAATAACGCTTCTCGTTCTTGTGGCATGTGCGTATTATAGACTCACAGCAGAGAAAAATCAACTATAGGTTTAAACTGAATCCCTTTTTCACCTGTTTCATACACGTCATATACTCGCTTTTTAATGTAAAGCAAATAGAGTAGAGACAAAGAAGGGAGGTGGAAGAATATGGCAGATGACATGCTCGGAGATGACTATAATTCACGCTACGGCCTTGAATACTCGCGATCCGGCGCTTCTTGGCTCTCACTCCTTTTATTGCCATTATTTTTCGTATTTGGATGAGTTGTAAGCGACTATTTTCAACAAGATCTGCTCTAACAAGTCTGGAACTTGAGATTGTGACAACGACTCCTACACTGGTTCCAAGTCCTACTACGGCGTCACAGGACACGACTCGATAAGCTATTTTTTTAGTGCAGGAACGTCCGGATCTAGAAAATTCCAGGTCTGAGAATATCGTTTCCCTGGTAACATGTTATCCAATACTTCTCTGGAACGCCGGCTTTTGAAAGCTCACTGCATGCCGGGACACCTTGAGTGATTGTTATTAGCTTCCAATCATTGCCAAGTTTGTACATAAATGCTGCTGCTCCGGTTCTTCTCCAGTTGATATTCATTTTCGCTTTATTTCAATCCTTGACAGTTATATTACTGATGATCGCATCTCGTTTGCTTAATCCCTTGAGGAATGGTAGCTGCTCATCATATGCTTTTTTAAACTGCTCTTTCGTCACACAGCTCACCTGTAGCCGCTTCATCATTCTGCTTCCTGTGTCTTCATATGTTGCAATATCTGCATTTGTTTCCGAAACGCAATAGTTATCGCCATTGGTAAATGCTTGGAGATAGTCATAATACTTTGTGTCAGATGTATCTTCTGAAGAGTTTCTTGTATCAAGGACATAACCCATCTGTGACATCATTTGAGATACGAGAAATTGAAATTCCTTCGCCTTCGGCGGGAAGAGGAAAGGACTTTCGGAATAGAGTGACATATCTTCTTCAGGAACAGGTATAGAGACTACGACACGCTCAGCGTTCTCGACATTTATACTCCAGTTGTCATCACTGATCCACCAAAACCTGCCGGGAGCTGGAGTAGTCACAAGATATCGCGAGAGATCTTTGTCATTTTTTATGGCACTTTCAATAATTTGGAGCGCAACGCTTGCAGTTACTTCCGATCCAGATACTTTGGTCGTTTGCGTCACTTGAGGAGATTTCGTATCTTGGTTTGAGTTTTGGTTTTGGGAATGTTCTTGCTCCAAGAATAAGTCAGTTTTCAAAAGGGTCGTTGACAGAAACCACGCAATAGTGATGCCGAGTATCAAAAAACCGCCAAGAAGAATAAGAAAGTTTTTTTTGTCAATGCGTGTGTGTGTGGGAGGGGGTACCTGTTCTTGTGTCTGAGTAGACTCTTGAGGAGAGTTCATTTCCATAGAAAGAGTATTTCACGGAGAAGGCAGCGAGTCAATAACAGGCAGGTAATACAAAGTGACCCTACTGTCCCTCTATTTGAACCGCTTTTGAACTGGATAAACTATTTGCTGAAGGCATATAAGATGGAGGAAGCAGTTAACATGGAAGGTGGTACAATAGGAACATGAATAAACTTTGGTATATTCAACAGCTTGATTTATTTAAAGGGTTGGCAAAAGAAAAATTTCACAGCATTGAATCTCTTTTTGCGATGAAAGAGTACTGTAAGCGTGAAGTCATTTTTGAACCAGGTGATAGAGATAAAGTATTTATTGTTAAGACAGGTCAAGTTGAACTTTACCAACTAACTTCCGATGGCAAAAAAGTTATTATTGAGCGTCTTCTTCCGGGAAGTTTCTTCGGTGATTTAGGAACTGAGTCTGAATCGGAATTATTTGTTGAGGCTACGACTGACTCATATGTCTGCTCTCTCAATAAAGACAAGTTTTTTGCACTCATTAGTCAGCACCCAGAGCTTTCTGAAAAACTTATGAAACAGCTATTTTCTAGATTGACGCAAGTTGAGAAGCGCATGTCATCAGTAGCGTCTGACAGTGCATTTCAACGAATTGTGAAACTTCTTCTTAATCTTGGAAAAGAGAAAGCACATGATTATATGGAAGTCTCAGATAGGTTTACTCATGAGGAACTTGCACAAATGCTCGGGATTAGCCGCCAAACAGTAACAACACTTATTAACCAACTTGAGAAGAAGGGCATGATAAAAAGGATGGGAAAATCAATTCAGTTCAGCCCCTCTCAGCTTAAGCAGTTTACCTCGTAAATCTCATTTTGTCTCACACGCGACAGATTTTCTTTCTTATAATTTTCAACCTAATTTTCAACCTGGGAGGTTATCTAGCTAGGCAACCTAGGGATAGATCTGCTAAAAGCTATTCAAAGACGAGATGCTCTATTTCTTTTAACCGACGTTGATAATCGGCCTGGTCGAAGATGAATGCTTTATACTCATTAGGGCTTTTGAAAAATGAGAGCACAGGTTCTTTCTCAATAAAAGATCCATCGTCATGTAAGAATGCTGGGAGCGATGACCAGGGATAGGTTATAAGTTCATCTAAGGATTTCACGACGTATCCTGTATAAGGATTAAGATGAATGTATCGAGATACATGAATCAGTTGTTCGTCTGTTTCAATTCTTACAGCTTTAAATTGATCGAGAAAGAGAGATCCCACTCGATCGTGTTTAGTATTAAAGTACCGTGTATAACTATTTTGAAAATTACTCAAAAAATGAGAAATACCATGTTCTTCTGTCTGTCGCACAAGGAAATGGAAATGATTTGGCATCAAACAGAATGAGAGAAGGTGTACATGCTTGGTTGTATCGCTTAGGAGCTTTACTACAGCGTTTTTCTTCTCGTTTTCAAGACGAAGATACTTAGAAAAACTCATTGGTGGATGAGATGTGAGATAAAATTTTGTAGCATCTACTGCTCGTTCATACTCTCTTTTTCTCGTAAATGTCGGGCGTCTATCAATGCCTCTATTAAAAACATGGTAAATTTCACCAGTGATAATGGGTATGTTTCTTCCCGGCATACACGTATTCTATTATATTTATCCCTAGGTTGCAACGTCGTCAACCTCCCAGGTTAGCAACAGCCCAGGTTAGCAACAGCCCAGGTTAGCAACAGCTGTATATTAAATAGCATCAAACAAGTAAAGGACATTGATATTTCATCAATTAGACGTAACACACTTCAGCCACGTGCTGTGCAAGTGCATAGTTTTGCACCATTCCCAGCTCATACAATTGAAGAGGTTATAGATGGGAATATTGTAACGACATCACAACCACTGCTTCCCATAGACGTATCCAGGAATGCTGGTTACTATCTCACACTTAAAGGTACGATCAAGTATTACCCCAGAAAACACAGAAAATCAGGATCATCACTTGCGGTAAACGGTTCGCGTGATACCACTCCTTTAGAGTATCTCAATCTTGTTGATCCAGCTATCGAAGCTATGGAAAAAGCCGTCGATGATAAAGTAAAAGATGATACTGAGAGAGTATGGAAACAGGACGTTCAAAAACAGGCAGACGAAGGTTATTTTACAGCGCAGGTCGAAAAGCTGAGAGATAGTGGCAATCCTTTGATTAGACGAGCAATGGATTTGGTTGACGCCGCAGGTGAAGCCGATAATCTCGCTCTGGAAATGCAGAGGATGGAAGAAATTCACCCCGACCTTATTGAAAGCAGTAATGCATTGACTTATCAGATCAGTCAACGCAATTTCCGCTTCTCATTGCAATCACCTGGTAGAGGATTTAATATAGGTATCACCCGTGTCCATAAACCATTGTTAGATGAACTCTATCATGTTGAAATTTC
>JACPGQ010000038.1:0-34380 GCA_016188975.1 Candidatus Levyibacteriota bacterium
AGATCATTCAACAGGGTCAATACAATTATCGAAGCTCAAACTTCTCGTTTCTTTGACAGTCATCGCATTCCTTTTTCTCTCACTAAGTGCATCTATTCACACCATGGCTATGAGTAGTGGCATAAAAAGTATTTCTTATATTTGTCCTTTTGGTTATTACTGTATTTTTCCCAGCAAACATCATCTGAATATAAGCAAACCTATAAATTATACTCCGGTTAAATAGATTACCTCTTGACGTATCGGCATGCATCTACTACACTCTGTAGTAGATATGAATAAAAAGATATTACTTCTCGTCGCACTTCTTGTCATTGGGTATATTTTTATTAGCCCCCTTCTCTTCTCTGCTAATAAAACTGCAAACAGCACATCAGTGAGCACTACTTCTCAAATGGATACAGAATCCGAAACAGAAAATGCAACCTATGGTCATGTTCATGCACTTTTTGAGTTACCAGATAAAACACTTCTTATGGGAACTCATCATGGGTTATTTAAAAGTGGTGACGATGGAAAAACTTTCACAAAAGTTGCTATAAAAGGTGATGTGAACTCAGATGACTTTATGAACTTTGCCTACGATCAAACGAATAAAATTCTCTATGCCGGCGGACATGATGTAGGTGTTGTTAAAAGTACTGATGGAGGGACAACATGGACAAAAATTGATAGCGGTATTAAAGGAACAGATATTCACGCGCTTGCAATAAACCCATTAGACAGCAATAGGCTCTATGCGTTTTCAGTTGATAATGGTCTCTTTGGAAGCAAAGACGGAGCTAAAACATGGTATCGAATAGATGATGGCCCAATAAATCCTTCTGTTCGAGCGTTTGGCTATATGGCAACTCCCTCTAGTATGGATAGAGGTATGAAGACAGACAAAACTACTAACATCGGGTATCTGTGGGCAGGAACAAGCGGCGGACTCTATAGCTCTTTTGCCTGCTTCTGCGGATGGACAAAAACAAATGGTATTTCCGATAATGCAACAATCTATACACTTGCTCCTGATCCAGTTAACAAAAGTACTATGTTTGCCGGAACAAAGGATGGGATTTTTAAAACAACTGATGAAGGAAAAATATTTAATAAAATGGAAAGCGGCATAACAGATGTTTCGGCCATAACATTTGATTTTGATAATCCTGAAATTCTTTATGCTGCTGAGTCTAATGGGACAGTCTATAAAAGCGAGGATAATGGTAGTACTTGGAACAAAGTGCAATGAATAAGTTCTTTACTACCTGTAGACGATGTCTTAACCCATGGATAGTAGGTCTTATTCTTGTTGTCATTGTCGGTCTTATTATTTTTGTACCGATTATTGGTATAGCAAGCTTAATTGCTTTTCTTCCCCTCGTAGGTTGCATAGCAATGTGTGGTGGAATGGCGTTCTTCATGGGTAAGAAAAATAATCATTGACATCCTATTAATTATCTACTACATTTTGTAGTAGGATAGTTATTAGTACTGGCATGACAGAAAACAAAGACAAAGGCACAATTACAATTCCTCTTCCTAGTGCAAATAAAACACAACTTGTTCTAACAATACTACTTATAGTTGCTTCATTTCTCCTTGGTTCTTTATGGACAAAAGTTCAGTACTTAGAGAAAAATGGAGCTTCTAATACAAGAGTTGCTGCCGCTCAAACGACGCCACAGACAGCTGCTCCAAACCAGCCGGGTCAACGGCAGGTAGTGCAAGCTCCAAGTGGGAAAATAAAAGACGTTACAAATAATGATCATATCCGGGGAAACAAAAATGCAAAAATAACGCTTGTTGAATATTCTGATTTAGAATGCCCTTTCTGTAAGAGATTCCATCCAACAATGCAGGATTTGATGAAAACGTACGGAGATAAAATTCGGTGGGTCTATCGACATTTCCCACTTTCTTTCCATCAGAATGCAGAAAAAGAAGCAGAAGCAACGGAATGTATCGCAGAACTTGGAGGAGAAGATGCATTCTGGACGTACGTTGATAAGATATTTGAGAAAACAACGTCTAATGGTACAGGATTTGCGCTTGACCAGTTGGGATCATTGGCAGCAGAAGTCGGTGTGAACCAATCAGCATTCCAAAGTTGTTTGGATGGTGGCAAGTATGCGCAACTTGTAAAAGACCAGATTGCTGATGGCTCTACAGGTGGAGTAAGTGGCACACCATCAACATTTCTCATTGATGCAAATGGAAAAAGTCAGCTTATTGTCGGCGCACAGCCGATTGATGCATTTAAGACAGAAATTGATAAGATGTTAAAATAATCATATGGGAAATACAAGCTTAATAGGGATATTTTTAACAGGACTCATAACAGGTGGACTTACTTGTCTTGCAGTACAAGGAGGACTTTTAGCTGCTTCAATTGCCCAACGTTCCCCCTTCGCTAAAGCTACGGGGGACAAGGAGGAAGAGTTTAAAAGACAAGCAAAAGGTGGCAATGCAATTCCTATTCTTTCTTTTCTAATAGCAAAACTTGCTGCATATACTGTACTTGGGTTCCTTCTTGGGGGGCTTGGTTCAGCCTTTCAGTTATCACTAGGGGCAAAAACGATTCTGCAGTTTGCTGTAGCTATTTTTATGGTAGGAACTGCCTTCAATATTCTCAACGTTCATCCAATCTTTCGTTACTTCGTCATTCAACCTCCGCGATTTTTAACCCGCTTAGTTCGAAAACAATCAAAAAGTAGTGACATCTTTGCGCCGGGAATTCTCGGAGCATTTACAGTCTTTATTCCCTGTGGCACTACGCAAGCAATGATGGCTCTTGCCATTGCATCTGGTAACCCAGCCTATGGAGCTGCAATTCTCTTTGCTTTTGTTCTAGGTACTTCTCCTGTCTTTTTCATCTTAGGATACTTTGCAACAAAATTAGGAGATGCACTCCATCAGCAGTTTATGAAGTTTGCAGCGTATGCAATTATTATTCTTGCTGTTTTCAATGCAAACAATGCACTGGCTCTTACCGGTAGCAATTTTACTCTTGAAAATATGTGGAATGGATTTTGGTGTACAGTTAGTTTTTGTAGTGATTCGCCCATATATCCTTCCACTGCTCAAGCTGCAGAAAATGCAGTCAATGAAGCAACAATTAGTATAGAAGCAACAGGGTATAATCCCAATAATTTGACGGTAAAAGCAGGATCTCAAGTAACACTGCATTTAACCAATTCTGGCGGGCGGGGGTGTACGCAAGCTTTTACGATACCAAGTCTTGGTATTCAGCGCGTTGTGCCGATTGGGTCATCAGACACAATTGCATTCACTGCACCAAATCAGCCTGGACAGTTACCGTTTATGTGTAGCATGGGTATGTATCGGGGGGTGTTTGAGGTTATTTAATATGGCAAAAAAAATAGTACTAAAAATAACAGGAATGCATTGCACCAGTTGTGCTATGAATATTGATGGAGATTTGGAAGACTATATCAATGGTGTAAAGAGCGCCAAGACAAACTACGCTAAACAAGAATGTGAAGTTGAACTTGAAGAGGAAGTAATGATTGAACAGATTATTACTCAGATAAAAGAAACAGGGTATCAAGCTCAGGTCAAAAGTGAATAAAGGATTAGAAGTATGTCAAATGAAACAAAAATCATAGGAGGAATAGGGATTGCAACACTCACTATTCTTATAGGAGGAGTACTTCTTCTTTCTGGAAATGATGCGAAAGAGCAGCAGAAAGAAAGTAAACCATTCATTGGGCAAAAGATTGCAGATATGGGTTCACTTCATGTCAAGCGGAATGAGAGCCATGCTGATTATAACTCGAATCCCCCAACCTCAGGCCCCCACTGGGGAGATGGTGTAGCGGGAGCTGGTATTCATGATGATGTAGTACCAGATGAGTTACTTGTCCATAGTCTTGAGCATGGTGCTGCTATTCTCTGGTATAAGGCTGATTTACCAAAAGAGCAAGTAAAAACACTGGAAACAATATTTGCTGGTGCTTCAGGGAAAAAAATAATGGTGCCTCGGAAAAACCTTGATGTTCCTGTTGCCTTAACATCATGGAATTATTTGCTTAAGCTTAAGACTATTGATGCAAAGAAAATTAAAGAATTTATAGAAACGAATAATGATCGCGCTCCTGAGAAAGCCCCGATCTAAAGCTTTAATGAAGGATAAAGATCGAATTGAAATTTATTATGAGCAAAAAGATCAAAACAATTGCTAGCCTCATCTCTCCTCGGTGTAATAAATTACAAACAACACAAATGCCCGCGAATGCATGTCAGTATTTCTATAAAATGCCAAAAGTGCGGTGGAATCTTAAAGCCAAAGACGGGCGCTTGCTGCGTTTTTTGCTCATACGCTGATACCAAGTGCCCGCCAAAACAACTGGAACAAGTTTAAAGAAACAAAACTTCCATATCCTCTCAATGTAAACTTCTGTTGACAAATTCATCTCCGAGGCCTAAACTAATGTAAAATTCACTTGACATTTTTAGGCATATGAGCGAACATATTATTAACCGAGTAAATGAATTACGAAAGCAGATGGATATCCGCCAAGAAGATTTGGCCAAAGCAGTTAGTGTAACACGACAAACAATCATTGCTATTGAAAAAGGGAACTATACTCCGTCAGTAGCACTCGCAATTAAAATTGCACAATTTTTCAAATCTTCAGTGGAGGAGGTATTTTTTTTTCCATGATTGAGGGCATACTTTCATTTATTCTCCTTATTCTCCTTTTTCTTATCGTTAATCCCTTTGATCTTTTTATGCTCACATCGCTTCAGATGATTGTCGTGGTTTTGCTTGTCGTACTTTTTGCTGTTTTTGCCGTGTTCGTTTTCCGTGAGAAAACGAGAGATGAACGAGAGGCATTGCACAGGTTCATCGCAGGAAGGCTGGCGTTTTTACTGGGGACTGCGGTACTGGTTATTGGTATCGTTGTGCAGACGGTTCAGCACACACTTGACCTCTGGCTTGTCGTCGCGCTTGTCGTTATGATTCTTGGGAAAATTGGCGGCTTGGTCTATAGTCGGATGAAGCAGTGAGTGTGCTCCGATCGTTGATCGGAGCTTAAGACCTCTCTAAGTCCCGATATATATCGGGACAAGAGAGTCTAAAGGAGGTGGGTCTATGAAGAATCTTTTTCTTGGTGTTGCAGTTCTTGTCGTCGTAGCAATTGGGGCTGTTTTATTTCTCAATTCGCAAAATAATACAAAAAAAATACCTACATCACTGTCTGATGAGACCATGGCAAACAAAACAGCAAAAGACAGTGAGTCTATGATGGAGAAAAAACCAGCAGTTGAATCTGGAGCATCAATGTATAGCGGAGCAGTCTTAGCTGGATCAACAACCCCATTTCTTACGTTTTCGAAAGCTGATTACGGGAAAGCAGTATCTGAAGGGAAGATTATTTTGCTTGATTTCTATGCAAATTGGTGTCCTATCTGCCGCGCGGAAGCGCCAGAATGGGTTGCAGCGTTTAATAATTTAAATGTTCCAAACGCTGTCGGGTTTAAGGTGAACTATAACGACTCAGAGACAGATCAGGATGAGAAAGATCTGGCAAAGCAATTTGGGGTAACCTACCAGCACACGAAAGTACTACTCAAAAACGGCACTGTCGTTGAAAAAGTTACTGAGCAATGGGATGCTGCCCAGATACAATCTGTAGTTGAAGACGCGTCAAAGTAATGACTCCATAGCCGCGTCGTTGCATGGTTTCTGTACTTATGTAACTATTGAGTCATCTAGCTATGCTTATTTTGTTTCTTTTTGCATTCGTCGCCGGTCTTGTCACCATTCTTGCGCCTTGTATCTGGCCGCTATTGCCGATTGTTCTTTCAACCTCGCTGGGAGGCGGAAAAAGGAAATCCCTGGGGATTACCCTGGGAATTATTCTGAGCTTTGCAATCTACAATTTAAGTATCTCCTATCTGGTGAGACTTTTTGGGTTTGATCCAGATATTCTTCGGGTTCTTGCCATCATTGTGCTTGTAGCGCTGGGGCTGATGATGGTTATTCCTGTTCTCTCGCGTCTTTTTGAGGGGTTGGTGAGCCGTTTTGCAGGTCGAGTTGGACAGGGAAGCGCTAGGCGAAATGGATTTGGTGGTGGGTTTATCACTGGTTTGTCACTCGGTATTATCTGGACTCCGTGTGCTGGTCCTATACTTACTGCAATTGCTACATTGTCGGCAACTGCAAGTGTGACGTTTGATATTATTTTTGTGACTATCGCGTATCTTATTGGAGTTGGTATCCCGCTCTTTGCGTTTTCTTACGGTGGGCAGCATCTCGTCACGAAAACTCGGTTTCTTTCCCCTTACACAGGACGAGTACAACAGGTGTTTGGCGTCATTTTGCTTTTGACAGCTGTCGCTATTGCCACCAATTATGACAAACTTCTCCAGGCAAAAATCCTTGACGCACTTCCTTCCTACTCCCGTTTCTTAACAAGCTTTGAGGAAAATGCGAGGGTAAAGGAAGAATTGAAAAAGCTCAAATCTCCGTCTCAATCAGCAAACGGGTCACTCTCCTTGACCCAGCAGGAAGAAGCATCACGTCTTTTTAACGTCGTAGCAGTTCAGGCTCCTGAATTCGTTGGTATTACCAGGTGGCTTAACCCCGAGGTACCATTGACAATGAAAGAATTAGGAGGAAAAGTCGTCCTCATCGATTTTTGGACGTACACATGCATCAATTGCATCAGAACATTACCCTTTGTGACGTCATGGTATGACAAGTATAAAGACGATGGATTTGTCGTGATTGGTGTGCATACGCCGGAATTTGAATTTGAGAAGGACACGACAAATGTGCTCGATGCCATAAAGCGTTACAACATTCACTATCCAGTCGCACAAGACAATGACTACGCGACGTGGAGGGCGTATGACAACCATTACTGGCCAGCTGAGTATCTCATCGATGCGACGGGGAAGGTTCGTCGGGTCCATTTTGGGGAAGGTGAATATGACAAGATGGAACTGGCAATCCAATTACTGTTGGAAGAAGCTGGGAAGAAAGTCGCACGTGACAGGGTTGAGAAGCCAGACCAAACCCCAAAGATGCGCTTGTCACCTGAGACATACTTGGGAAGTAGGAGAGTGCAGTTTTACTATCCCACAGGTTCACTTCCTTCTGCTACAAAGCAGGCGTTTACCATTGATGACAATCCACCTGAAAACCGGTTCAGCTTGGGAGGAGAATGGATGATTGGCGATGAGTATTCTGAGGCTGTAAATCAGGCAACACTTACCTACCGATTTTTTGCCGAGCGAGTGTTTTTGGTAATGCGTCCACCAGAGGGATCAACAGGTGAGATTGTCGTGCTTCTTGATGACAAGCCTGTTGACAGCACAAATAGTGGTGTTGACGTAAAAGATGGCGTTGTGACAATCGATAGTGACAGACTCTATGAGCTTATTGACCTTAAGGGTAAGGCCGGTGAACACACTCTTCGTCTGGAATTTCTCACCCCAGGTATCCAAGTCTTCGCATTTACGTTTGGGTAAGGAGTTAATAAGGAATTCCAAGGGTTCGTGCGTGGCGTTGCTGAGCTTCTCGCGTAAAAGGATTTGGTTTGTCTTCTGGTAATGCTTCAATAATACTACCAATGCCGTTATGGTCCAGGTCGCTGAGAAAATACGTCCGAAATGCAATCGTTTTATCGGTGAGCTCTCCTTCAGATAGCCTGATAAAGTAGTCTCCTTGAACATACTCATCAAATCCAGCTGTGATTTGGTTTCCGTCTTCATCTATTCCAAAAAGCCTACAAGTCATTGAAGGAATAAATTCCCTGGGGTCAAATGTTTTATCCACGTAAGGTGCGTAATATGTCCTTTCAGCAAGATTAAAGCCATTTGCAACTGCACGGAGCGATCTAGCTTCAGAGTGGTGTCGTCTCCCATGAAATCCCTCAACTGTTGTTGGTCCTTCTCTTCGGACTAGTTGAACGACACAGCCTACATCTTTTTGTCCTGCTGCTTCTGGCATGCCTACGGCGAATATTCTGTCGATTCGGGTCGTTATTGCAGTAGCATTAAGAAGATTGGGATGCTCTTTTGGTGCGAGGTCTTTGGATTGAACAGCGTCAATACCGCTCATAATGATTTGTATCCTAGCATAGCTAAAACGTCTTTGTCAAACTATAGGGTTCAAATTGACCATGGTGTATAATAGTCTCCCGGTGAGAAAAGGAGCGCTTCTTTTAGTCCTGCTACTTCTCTTCCTCGTTGTTTTTTCCCTGATTCTACAATCAGTCAAAGGAAAAATCGGCAGAGATTTCACCCGTGGGTTGCCAAGGGTATCTGATCCTGTTGTGACAACTGGACCTTCTGTTGCCCAGGAAAAAGTGACTCGGAGTCTTTTTGTTCCTTACTGGACTGTCAGCAATGCGCAAATTGATACGAGTGGCTATGATACAGTTATTTACTTTGGTATCACTCCGACTCTTGAGGGGATTGATGAGAACGAAATGGGATATAAAAAGCTTGCGCTTTTCCAGCAACACGTAAGGTCTTCTGATAGATTGCTGACACTGCGAATGCTTGATCGGGAGACGAATCTTGCAATTTTGAAAAGTAAAGACGCACAAGAAGCAATCATAGAAGAGACAATCATCCTTGCTAAAGACTATGGCTTTTCGGGAGTCGTACTAGATCTTGAGCTCTCAGCACTCCCATTTGATTCACTGCTTCGCCAGGTAACAGAGTTTAGTAGTAATTTCTCTCAGAGTATTAAGGAGAATGACTTGTCCTTTGCAATGACATTGTATGGTGATACATTTTATCGATTACGTCCGTTTGATGTAAAGGCTTTAGAAAAAAATGTTCCTTCATTTCTAATAATGGCATATGATTTTCACAAGGCAGCTGGAAATCCTGGTCCGAATTTCCCTCTGTCTGGAAAAGATACGTACGGTTACGACTACCAAACTATGCTAACAAGTTTTTTACAATACATTCCTCCTGCTAAGCTCGGCATTATTTATGGGATGTATGGCTACGACTGGGAGATTAATAGTAGTGGCAAAGCGGTTACGTCTGCGAAGGCACGGAGTTATCAAGAGATTGAAAAAAATATTATCGCTCGTTGCAGTGAGCTTGAATGTAAAAGAGAAAAAGACATGCAGTCTACGGAAATGAAGATTACCTACACTGATACAGAAAACAAGAAACACGTCATCTGGTTTGAGGATCAGGAGTCTGTTAAGAAAAAAGAGGCACTAGCCAAAAAGATGGGAATTGGCACATTTAGTTTCTGGGCATACTCCTACTTTTAGTAGTATAGTAATAGTATGAAAGAAATTGTTTTCTTTCTTTTCATCCAAAAAAATAAGGTGCTCCTGCAGTATACAAAAGGCAAGAGCGGCAAATTTGAAGCTGTTGAAGTTCCTCACGGAGACATTGAGGAGAAAGACCGGGGAAAACAGCATGCAAGCGAGAGGGAACATGCTCTGCATAGACTTATGTATGAACAGTCACAGGGAACGGTTATTCCTCTTCAATATGAGATGGTAGAGATGATTGATGATAAAAAAAAGAATGAACGGGTATATGTCTTTTTTATCTATTCATGGGATGGAGATCATCCGATCTATGCGACAAGCAATAAAGAGCGTATAGCAAGGCTTCGTTGGCTTTCGGTTACCGAAGGTCTCGATGCAGTAACCGAAGTGCTCGACGCAAAGATCCTCAAAACCGCCAAGGAAATCATCCGTGTTCGGTCTGTGTTGCATGGGAGGGTGTATCATTAGAATTTCAAATCCACGCCTGTCAAGCAGGCGAACTCCTTCACCCGATTGTATCGAGCTCAGTCCGTTCCAATTTTAAATCCGCCAGCTGGCGGACCAATTTCCAATACCAAATGGAGCACGTCATTAGATATTTGAAATTTGCTCGCCTCGCTTCGCACACCAAGAATGCCTATTCGGCGAAGCGGGACATTTGAAATTAGAAATTGTGGCTCCCAAAAAGGGTATTGACGCTTGATTGGAAATGGTGTATGATTACACCAATCTCAAAGAGATTTGAGATATTTTTTTCTTTGCGATCCCCGCTTTTTTTGGGATAACAAGAAACTAAAGCTATGGCAGACACAAAATTTCAACGCAACAAGCCACACGTCAACATCGGGACCATCGGTCACGTCGATCATGGTAAGACCACGACAACAGCAGCTATTGCCACTGTTCTCTCTAAAAAGGGTATGGCAGCAGCCAAAAAATATGAGGATATCGACAACGCCCCCGAAGAAAAAGCAAGGGGCGTTACTATTAATATCTCCCACATAGAGTACGAAACAGATAAAAGGCACTATGCACACATCGATGCGCCAGGCCATGCTGATTACATTAAGAACATGATTACAGGCGCAGCGCAGATGGATGGTGCTATTCTCGTCGTTTCTGCACCTGATGGTCCAATGCCACAGACTCGTGAGCATATCCTCCTTGCTCGTCAGGTTGGCGTGCCGGCAATTGTCGTCTACCTTAACAAGTGTGATATGGTCCAGGATCCAGAGTTACTGGATCTTGTTGAGATGGAAGTTCGAGAACTCCTGACGAAATACCAATATCCTGGCGATGAGGTACCAATTATTCGCGGTTCATCCCTGAAGGCACTTGAAGGCGATCCGGAATATGAGAAGAAGATTGAAGAACTCATGGCGAAAGTTGATGAGTACATCCCGACCCCAACCCGTGAGCTTGATAAGCCATTCTTGATGCCTGTCGAAGACGTTTTCTCAATCAAAGGTCGAGGAACAGTTGTTACCGGCAGAATTGAGCGAGGAGTTGTCAAAGTAAACGAGACTGTCGAGATTGTCGGCATGAAGGAAACACGCTCAACAGTCGTTACTGGCGTTGAGATGTTTAAGAAAACACTTGATGAGGGACAGGCAGGAGACAATGTCGGACTTCTCCTGAGGGGGATTGAGAAAGACGATGTTGAAAGAGGACAAGTTTTGGCAAAGCCAGGCTCAATTACTCCTCACACAGAGTTTGAGGCAGAAGTGTATATCCTTACAAAAGAAGAGGGTGGACGTCATACGCCATTTTTCACAGGTTACCGACCACAGTTTTATATCAGAACAACCGATGTGACAGGGACTGCGACACTTCCTCAGGGAACAGAGATGGTCATGCCAGGAGATACAACCAAAATGACAGTGCAACTTATCGTTCCTGTGGCGCTAGAAGACGGAATGCGATTTGCTATCCGTGAAGGTGGAAAAACTGTTGGTGCCGGTGTGATCACCAAGGTAATAAAATAAACACACCAACGAGTCCGACCGAAGGGTCGGATTTTAGGTTCTTTAACAGTCTGTTTAGAGGAAAATGATATGCCAAAAGGAAGAATTCGAGTTCGTTTGAAAAGCTATGATGCACGGGTGATTGATGCGTGCTGCCAGCAGATTCTCGATACGGCGATACGAACCGGAGCAAAAATCGTTGGCCCAGTCCCGCTTCCGACGAAGCGGTCAGTCTACGTTGTGAACAAGGCGCCGTTTGTTGAGAAGAATGCCCGTGATCACTTCGAAATTCGAGTCCATAAAAGACTTGTAGATATTGTTTCCCCGACAGACAAGACAATTGATAGTTTAACGCATTTAGAACTGCCAGCAGGTGTTGATGTAGAAATTAAGATGTAGTCAAAAAAGACTACTCTTTCTGTTTGATGCCCAACATAATGATACACAACAATTCGAGCTAGTGAGTAAGTAAGACAAGCCTACATATAGGCGCAAACCGATAGAAATGAGAGGTAGCCTACGAGGCTATCTTTTTTTTGTTAGATGCGAATTGATACGAATAAAAATTATCCGAATTTATCCGAATAAGAATCATAGGAAAAAGGATTCGGATTTATTCGGAGTAATCATTCGAAATATATTAGGATTATGATACAAGCTTTTTTCGGATCAAAAAAACAGCAAACACAATTGTTCCTGACAGATGGGACCAGAATTCCTGTGACGCTTGTGCGCGTTGCAGATATGCCGGTGATACAGGTAAAAACCAAAGACAAGGAAGGCTACAGCGCTCTCCAGCTTGGTGTTGGGGTTGGCAAGAAAAAGCACTGGAGCAAAGCGCTTCTTGGCCACTTGGCAAAAGCCAAGCTTCCATCTTTTCCTAAAAAAATCGTTGAAATTCGCCTGCTTGCTGATGAAACAGTCCCTACGGTTGGTGAGCTTGTTCGAGTTGCTGATGTTCTCAAGACTGGCGATATCGTTTCGGTGACTGGGACATCAAAAGGAAAAGGGTTTGCAGGAGGAGTGAAACGGTACCAGTTTAAAGGAGGGCCTCGAACACACGGTCAGTCAAATAGGGAAAGAGCTCCAGGATCTCTTGGCCAGACAACCACGCCAGGAAGGGTGTACCGGGGAAAACGAATGGCTGGTCATATGGGTCAAGACACGGTGACTCTCAAGAATCTCCTCATCGTCGCTGTTGTCGGTGATACGGTATACATTAAGGGATTATTGCCAGGAGCTGTCAATAGTATTGTCCGGGTTAGGAAAACTGGCGAGAGTAATAAATTTGTCGCTCCACTTCTTGGGGAAGAGAAAAAAGAAGAACAGGTAGAAGAGCAGGCTGTAGGTGTAGAAGCAGCGCAAGAGACAGTTTCTGAGGAGCGTGTAGAAGATGAAGCTTCAGAAAACAGTACTGCCGGAGAAGAAAAGGAGGAACATGCCAAAAACGAAAGTAAATAGCAAACCGCAAATGGCAAAGGGTACCAAGAAGCAGGGTGCCTCTAAGAAGCCTGTGGCAAGTTCTCCTCTCGGGAAAAAAGCCGCACGCAAAGAAAAGCAGGTAGAACAAGTAGTTCCGGTTGAAAAGAAAACAACTAAGAATCGGGAAACAGTCTCCGCTAAAGTTGTTGATGTCACGGGAAAGGATGCTGGAACAATAAAGCTGCCAAGTGACATTTTCTCAGCCAGCATAAATGATGTACTTATTGCACAGGCAATTCGAGTCTTTCTGGCAAATCAACGAAGCGGTACCTCCTCGACAAAAACGCGAGGCGAGGTGACCGGATCAACACGGAAAATTTACCGCCAGAAAGGTACGGGTAGGGCAAGGCATGGGGGGATACGAGCCCCCATCTTCGTGGGTGGAGGTATCGTTTTTGGCCCAAAACCACGAGACCATTCTTTGACGATGTCAAAGAAAATGAAGAAGAAAGCTTTGTTTAGCTCCCTGTCTGCTAGGCGTGGCGACAATGCGCTTACGTTTGTGACGGGGGTAGAAAAGCTACAGCCTAAGACAAAAGAAGCAGCTAAGATGCTTGCGAATATTACAAGTGCCGATGAGAAGCATGTTTTGTTCGTGATGTCGGAGGATGCGGATAGTGTAAAGCGAGCGTTTCGTAACCTGCCACAGGTAACACTCCTTCCCTACTCCCAGCTCACTACCTATGCCGTCATGGCTGCGGGGAGCATCGTTTTTACCAAGGATGCAGCAGAAAAAATGAGCAGTCATTTCTTGAAAGGATAAACCATGCAAACAGTAGATGTCATTATTAGGCCGTTATTGAGTGAGAAGTCGATGAAAGAAAGCGAAAAAGGAAGATATGCGTTCCTCGTTCATAGAAGAGCGAATAAGCATGATGTTAAACGGGCAGTTGGGGAAATATTCCATGTTGATGTTGTCTCAGTTTTGACAACCACCGTCAAGGGAAGAACAAAGCGAGTCGGCATGCGCCGACTTGAAGTCAAACAGTCTCCTTTCAAGAAGGCAGTTGTGATGCTCAAAAAAGGCCAGACGCTTGGTGGATCGACTGAAGAAGTAAAAGAAACGGGTGTCAAGGCTAACGAAAAGAAAAACGAGCCGCGCAGAGTCGCTCTTCCCAGTTTGCTCTCAGGGGTATTCGGGAAAGGCAAGAAAACAAAGGATCAGGGAGAGTCTGAGGAGAAGTAATTATGGCACGAATAAAAATTATCAAAAAGAAGCGGACAGGAAGAGATAATTCAGGACAGGTCGTCGTCAGGCACCAAGGGGGTGCTCATAAAAGGTTTCTTCGTGTTATCGATTTCCGTCGTATGAAGCGTGAGATGCCTGGGAAAGTCGTCGCAATTGAGTACGATCCAAATAGGACTGTTGACATTGCTCTTGTGCAATATGCTGATGGGCAGAAGCAGTATCACCTTGCTCCTGAAGGATTAAAGCCTGGAGATGTTATAATAGCCGGACAAAATGTTGAGGTGAGGATGGGGAATGCTTTGCCTCTTTCACAAATCCCTGTCGGGACGTTTGTTCATAATATCGAATTGACGCCAGGACGTGGAGGGCAGATGGCAAGGGGTGCTGGGACGTATGCTATTATGACTTCCCGTGAAGGTGACTTTGTGCACCTTAAGCTTCCATCTGGTGAGATGCGGCGTGTCCGGGCAGAAGGGTACGCGACTGTCGGGCAGCTTGGGAATATCGAGTGGAAAAATGAAGTGATGGGGAAAGCTGGTAGAAATCGCCATCGAGGAATTAGACCCAGTGTCCGAGGAGTCGCTCAAAACCCACGGTCACACCCTCACGGTGGAGGAGAAGGGCGATCAGGAATTGGTATGCCCTCTCCTAAGACGTTTTATGGACGAAAGGCTGTTGGGAAAACGAGGCGGCCAAACAAGTATTCGGATAAGCATATTTTGCAAAGGAGAAAGAAGTAAATCCGAATTTATCCGAATGAAAATAGTCCTAATGCATCCGAATTAGGGTGTTTCGGAGAACAGGATTAGGATTCATTCGGAGTAATTACATTCGAATATATTAGGATATTATGGCACGATCAACGAAAAAAGGACCATATATAGACCCAAGACTCATGAAGAAGGTAGTCAGCCAAAAGAACTCTGGCGACAAGTCTCCTATTAAAACCTGGTCACGAGCCTGTCAAATCCCGCCTGAGTTTGTGGGGCATACATTTGCAGTGCACAACGGACGTATCTTTGTCAACGTCTATGTTGTTGAGTCTATGGTAGGACATCGTCTAGGCGAATTTTCGCCAACGAGAACATTTCGAAGTCACGGAAGAGTTGTCGCTCGTGAGATTTCAAAGACTTGATGCGAATTTATTCGAATGAGAATAGTCCGAATTCATACGAATAGAGTGTAAAGGACAAAAATATGCAAATAATAGCGGAAAGTAATTCAGTTACCATTAGCCCACGCAAGGTCAGGCTCGTTGCGGATGCAATTCGTCACTTGACGCTTACAGAAGCAATGCAGCTGTTGTCGCTTACTCCAAAGAGGGCTTCCCGTCCTATGCAAAAAGTGCTTCAAAGCGCTATTGCAAATGCTGTAAATAACAAGAGGTTATCCCAAGATACGCTTTCTTTGAAGGCGATTGAGGTTATGGAGGGACCTGTTATGAAAAGGTACCATCCCTCAACACGTGGAAGGATTCATCCTTATAAGAAGCAGACGAGCCACATCCGGGTTGTTCTTGAGTCTGTCGAGAAGCCGAAAGAGAAACCAGCTATGAAACACAAAAAAGGAGAGGAGGAAGAGGATGAATAAATATCAAATGTCAAATATCAAATGTCAAATACATACCAATGAAGAGAGCGTTTTCATTGCACATTGGAAATTGGATATTGGACATTGGATATTCTCCGAAGGAGCTATATGTTAGTACCAAGGAGAGTAAAATATCGAAAACAAATGCGGGGCACTATGAAAGGCGATGCGTATCGCGGAACGACGTTTGCGTTTGGCGAGTACGGTATCGTTGCTGAAGAGATGGGATGGATTTCGAGTCGACAAATCGAAGCAGCCCGTCGGGCTATCTCGCATTATACACAGCGCGGAGGAAGAATTTGGATTCGTATTTTTCCTGACAAGCCGATCACCAAAAAACCACCGGAAGTGCGCATGGGAGGCGGAAAAGGAGACGTTTTTGAGTATGTGGCACCGGTGAAGCGGGGAAGAATTCTTTTTGAAATGGGCGGCGTGACACGGGATATCGCGTTTGCAGCGCTTCGTCTTGCAGCGCATAAAATGCCTGTCAAAACAAGACTTGTGGCGAAAAATCACTAAACTATGAAAACGAAAGAGAAAAAAGAATTACACCAAAAGACAGTGGTTGAGCTCCAAAAGCTCGTTTCGGATGCGCGAATTAAGCTTTTTTCCTACAAGATGGAAAAAGACCAAGGCAAACTTACCGATGTGAGACTTATGAGCAAAACGCGGGATGATATAGCAAAGCTACTTACCGTTTTGCAGATTAGGAAAAAAGAAGGAGGCAAGCATGCATAAAGTATTAACTGGTGTTGTCGTTTCGATAGCGATGAAGAATACTGTTGTTGTTGAAGTGACAGAGCACAAGCCGCATCCACTCTACAGGAAGCTTTTGAAAAAAAGTAAGCGGTTTAAGGCAGACCCGAAAGGCCAGACGCTCATAGTTGGTGATATTGTACGAATCACCGGAACGCGACCACTCGCGGGAAATAAGCATTTCGCGGTAACTGAGGTACTTCCAAAGCGTCAACTCGTCAAAGAGGAGGAAAACAATGATACAACTGCGTAGTATTCTCACTATTGCTGACAATTCAGGAGCAAAAACAATTTCAGTCATTCATGTTTTTGGCGGTTCCAAGCGCAAGTTTGGAGGAATTGGCGATATTGTTAATGCTGTCGTTAAACAGGCCGATCCCAACGGACAGGTCAAGGATGCAGAGCTTGTGAAGGCGGTAGTTGTAAGGACGAGAAAAGAGCACAAGCGTGAGGACGGGTCATATGTACGGTTTTCTGATAATGCCGCTGTCATCATTGATAATCCGAAAGATAAAAACCCTCGCGGGACACGAATTTTTGGTCCTATTGCCCGTGAAGTACGAGATAGAGGGTTTGCAAAAATTGCCAGTATGGCTGTTGAGGTTGTATGAAGTTACACAAAGGAGATACAGTACAAGTTGTTTTAGGCAAAGATAAGGGTAAGTCCGGAAAAATTACCGATGTATCTGAAAAAGGAAAAACAGTCACTGTTGATGGAATGAATCTCTATAAGCGACACATCAAAGCACGAAGCGAGAGACAGAAATCAGAAATCGTGACGCGTGTTCGTCCTTTGCCGGTTGCCAATGTTGCGCTCATTTGCCCAAAGTGTAAGAAGATAACACGGGTAGGATATAAAACGATTAACAAAGAAAAAGTACGCGTCTGTCGAAAATGTGATGCAACAATCTAGTATGAATACATTGCAACAACAGTATAACGAAAAAATCCGCAACGAGTTGAAAACGGCACTTGGTGCAAAAAATATCATGGAAGTTCCGCAACTTAAGAAAATTGTGGTTAATATGGGTGTTCGGGATGCTGTCATGGACAAGAAAAATATTGAGCGGGCAACTGGTGTTTTAGCAACTATCACAGGTCAAAAGCCCAGAGTCGCCAAAGCAAGAAAATCGATCGCAGGATTTAAGCTCAGGGAAGGAGATGCAATTGGACTTACTGTTACTCTGAGGGGAGACAGGATGTATGCGTTTTTTGATAAGTTAGTAAGTATCGTCTTGCCACGTCTACGAGATTTTCATGGTGTCAAGCAGACGAGTTTTGACCCGCAGGGCAACTATACACTCGGTATGGCAGAGTATGCAGTCTTTCCTGAAATAGATCCTGCTGAAGGTGCTGAGAAAATGCAGGGACTTGAAATCTCGTTGGTTACATCGGCTGCAAATAAAGAAGGAGGATACGCACTTTTGAAGGCACTCGGTATGCCGTTTGAACACTAATACATGCGAATAACAATAGTGCGAATATATGCAAATAGACGGAAAGAACTTTTTTGAGGCTAAGTATGGTATAATTCACGAACATGTTCAGAGAAAAACGGGTATAGCTAAATAGCCTTATAGCTATATAGCTATCTAACAATCAGCTATTTTTATTTTTTATGGCAAAAACATCAGACATCGTTAAATTTCAAAAAAAGCAAAAGTTCAAGGTTCGAGAAGTGAACCGGTGTAGTCTTTGTGGAAGATCCCGCTCCTTCATGAGAAGGTTTGGTCTTTGCCGTATGTGTTTTAGGGAGCTTGCGAGTAAGGGACAACTCCCTGGCGTCTATAAATCAAGTTGGTAGGGGATTAGATTTTTTGAAGTGGGATGTGTGAGATTTTCGACAATGAAGTTTTTGAATTCTTGAATTCAAGATATCAAAAAAATCAAGTTCAAGAATATCTCACTTCTCACATCGAGTATTCAAGTATATTATGAATTATACAGTTGCAGATTTTATTATTCAGATTAAAAATGCGTACATGGGAAACCGCAAGACAGTGACTGCGCCATATTCAAATATCACCAAAGCGATTGGTCAGCTGTTGGTAAAAAAACAACTGCTCTCCGAGGTAAAAGAAGAGACAATTGATGGAAAAAGAATTCTCATTGCGTCACTCAGATATGTACGACGAAGGCCAGCATTTACACAAGTTGAGGTTATTTCAAAACCATCACTTCGTGTTCATATTGATGTACAGACGCTTCCGACAGTTCTTCGGGATGATGCGCTTGCAGTCGTTTCGACATCACAAGGGGTCATGAGTGGAACTGAAGCACATAAGAAACATATAGGCGGAGAGCTGCTCTTTAAAATCCGATAGTTCGTCTATTGCTCACTAAAGTTAGCATATGTCAAAAATAGGAAAAATGCCAATACCAGTTAAAGATTCCGTTACCGTCACCATAGAAGGCGGGATGGTAAAAGTGAAGGGAAGTAAAGGGGAGCTTGCTTTTTCCCTTCCAAAAGGAATTAGTGCAAAAAAAGAAGAAAACACTCTCCTTATTGCTCAAGATCGTTTAGATGACCCAGAAACAAGGGCGCTTTTTGGGCTGACTCGCGCTACTATCGCCAATCTGGTTGAAGGCGTTGAAAGCGGGTTTCAGAAACAGCTCGAACTCTCAGGTGTAGGATATAGAGCGCAAGTGCAAGGAGCCGATCTCGTTTTGTCCCTCGGATTTTCTCATCCCGTAAAGGTGACGCCACCACCTGGGATTTCGTTTAGTGTTGCGGAAAACGTTATTACTGTCTCGGGAGTTGATAAGAGTCTTGTCGGAGATATTGCTGCGAAAGTACGCCAGATCCGTCCACCCGAACCTTATAAAGGGAAAGGAATCAAATACGTCGGTGAGCACATTCGAAGAAAAGCAGGGAAAGCAGCAAAAGCGGTAGGGGGAGCCAAGTAAATTCAAAATTAAAAAAAGTAAAAATTATGAAGCAGAATACACAGAAACAACGAAGACAGAACAGAACACGAGGAAAAGTGCATGGAACTCAAAAAAGACCTCGCTTGACTGTTTTTCGGTCAAACAATCACATGTACGCCCAACTTATTGATGACCAGAAACACGCTACCCTTTTGGGGATATCTGATAAGACGGTAGCGACAGAGAAAGTAGCAGGCAAGACGAATACTGCAAAGCAGCTTGGTATACAGCTTGCGAAAAAAGCACTTGAGAAAAAGATCAAAAAAGTCGTTTTTGACAGAGGGAGCTATGCATACCACGGACGCGTCAAGGCGATTGCCGAGGGAGCGCGGGAAGGAGGACTTGAACTCTAATGAAATCACCACGGATGCAACTGCAGCAATCAATTGACGAGTTTGATGAGCAAGTCGTCAAGATAAACAGAGTCTCCAAAAAGACAAAAGGAGGCAATACTGTTGGTTTCTCTGCACTCACCGTTATTGGCGATAAGAAGGGGCGAGTTGGAGTAGGGCTTGGGAAAGCTCCTGATGTCTCCTCAGCTATCCGTAAAGGCTTGCTTCTTGCACGAAAACACCTGCTTGACGTGCCAATCGTGAACGGAACGATTCCTTTCCGTGTCGATGTAAAAGTAGGAGCAGCACGGGTCATGCTTAAGCCAGCACCTCCGGGAAGCGGTATTATTGCAGGCGGTGCAGTGCGAAGCGTCGTTTCAAAAGCAGGCATTCAGAACATTTCATCCAAAGTGTTAGGTACAAGAAATCAATTGAGTAATGTCTACGCGACTATGGAAGCACTCAAAATACTCGCATCACGACAGGAGACAAAGAAAAAAGTATAAAACGATATGGCACTGCATACTCTTACAAAAATTACATCAAAACGAAAAAAGCGGCTAGGCCAGGGACATGGGTCTGGACGGGTGAAAACGTCAGGACGGGGGACCAAGGGTCAGAAGGCTCGGCATTCGATAGGTCTTTCATTTGAAGGCGGGGCATTACCTCTGAAGAAACGAATTCCCTTTCTCCGCGGAAAGGCACGAAATAAGCCATTTGTGGCAAAACCTGTCGTTATTAATCTCACAGATCTATCCCGGTTACCAAAAGACACAGTGGTTGATGTTCCGGCGCTGGTAAAATTCAACATTGTTGAGAAAGAACAAGCACAGGCCCGCGGTGTAAAAGTACTTGGCGATGGGGAAGTAAGCGTTTCATTAATGGTAAAGCTTCCCGTCTCCTCATCTGCACGTAAAAAAATAGAAAAGGCTAACGGAACAGTCGAGGCATGAATAGCGTCATACAAGTTCTGCGAAACGCAATTGCAACTCCTGAGGTAAAGAAGAAGCTTCTTTTTACAGCATTCATCTTTCTTGTTTTTCGAATTTTTGCCCATATTCCTGTTGCCGGTGTCAATGTTGCCCAGCTGAAAAACCTCTTTGCTCAAAACCAATTTTTGGGACTTCTGGATATCTTCTCAGGAGGGACACTCGCGAATTTTTCTATCATCGCGCTTGGTCTTAACCCATACATCAATGCGTCAATTATCTTGCAGCTTTTTACGATGATTTTTCCGAAACTTGAGGAACTTTCAAAAGAAGGAGAAACGGGAAGGCGAAAAATAAACCAGTATACACGGTTTCTCACTGTTCCATTAGCGCTTTTACAGTCGATAGGTATGTACGCGCTTTTACGTAGCCAGCAGGTTATCGGTGTATTGCAGCCTCTTGAGCTTTTTGTTTTTATGGCGACTATGACAGCCGGCACGCTTTTTTTGGTCTGGCTTGGTGAGCTTATCACGGAGCGAGGGGTTGGTAATGGCATTTCTATTCTTATTTTTGCAGGAATTGTTGGGAGGCTCCCTGTTGTTTTAGGGCAAACAGCGTCTACGACAACATCTGAAAATAGCATTAATCTTCTCATCTTTGCCGTTATGGGACTTCTGGTTGTCGCATCAATCGTTTTTATGGGCGAGGCTGTTCGTCAGGTTACTGTGTTTTACGCCAAGCGTGTTCGCGGGAACAAAATGTATGGCGGCCAGTCAACGCATCTTCCACTTCGTCTGAATCAAGCTGGTGTTATTCCAATTATTTTTGCCGTTTCCCTCGTACTTCTTCCATCTCTTGTAGGTTCGTACCTTGCCAGCTCCTCAAACCCGACACTCAGCTCTCTAGCATTAACTATCAATTCTCTTTTTGACCCGAACGGATGGACGTATAATATCTTTTATTTTCTTCTCGTTGTTGGTTTTACGTATTTTTATACAGCAATTATTTTCAACCCGAAAAAAATATCAGAAGATATCCAGAAATCAGGAGGGTTTATCCCGGGTATTCGCCCCGGTGGGCCGACGGCCAGCTATCTTAACTATATCTTGACGCGTATTACACTTGTTGGCGCGTTTTTCTTAGGAACAGTTGCCATCCTCCCGACAATTGCGCGTGCCCTTACGGGTGTGCAGACGCTCCTTCTGGGGGGAACGAGTCTTCTTATCGTCGTGAGCGTTGTTTTGGAAACATTTAAAGCAATAGAGGCACAACTAGTGATGCGCAATTACGAGTCATTCCTTAAGAAATAAATGTCAAATGTCCAATGGCAAATAGCAAATGTCAAATGATTTTTATTGGATATTGGACATTGGATATTGGTAGTATTTGACATTATGAAACTGATACTAATCGGTATGCCCGGAGCGGGCAAGTCAACCCAAGGAAACTTGCTCGCAAAGAAACTGAAAGTTCCCTATCTTTCGACAGGTCATATTTTCAGGGAACTTGCCAAAGAACACACCCCGCTTGGGAGACGAATTAAACTCGTCATGAATGCAGGACTTCTTATCTCAGATAGTAAGACCTTGCAGATCGTGATCGATTACCTGAAACGACCTGAATATCAAAAAGGATATATTTTGGACGGGTTCCCAAGAACGCTTGGACAGGCGCAAAAATTTAAGAACGGTATCGAGAAGGTTATTTATTTGAAAGTCTCCGATAAAGAAATCCTCTGGAGACTTGCCTACAGAGATGACGGGGGACGCGAGGACGATACGCTTCTTGCCATAAGAAAGCGGATTGAAGTATTTCACAAATTTACCGATCCAGTCATCGAGTACTATCGAAAAAAAGGTCAGTTACTTGAGGTAAATGGTGAGAGGACAGTTGAAGAGATTCAGAGAGATATCCTCAAGCATCTAAAAGTCCATGCAAAATGACGTCTCATCACAAAAGCTTCTGGTGGCATTTGTCGGAATGCCTGGATCTGGGAAGTCAGAGGCCACGAAATACCTGAGAGAAAAAGGATTTGCATCCGTTCGTTTCGGGGAGGTCGCAGAAGAAGGACTTAAGGAAATGGGACTTCCATTGACGCCAGACAATGAGCAAATGTACCGAGAGAAAATCCGAAACGAACTCGGAATGGCGGCATTTGCGATACTATCTGAGGAAAAAATAGAAAGCTTCCTGAAGGATAACCCAGTCGTCGTTATCGATGGCTTGTACTCTTGGGAAGAGTACAGATACCTTCTTGAAAAATTTTTAGCGCTCAAGATTATATATGTGTTTGCAAGTCCGGCTACGCGCTATTCGCGGTTGGCAAAGCGGCCTGTTCGTCCTCTCACTCCTGAGCAGGCAAGAGCGCGGGATTTTGCTGAAATTGAGCGGCTCAACAAGAGTGGACCAATCGCGATGGCCGATTTTGTCATCGAAAATAATACATCCCTTGATGATCTTTATACGAAAATAGATGAACTTCTGAAGCATTTACAAATAACAAGAAGTAGTCCATGAAAAGAAATATATCTGTTACATTAGAATGTTTTGTAAAGAAAGGTGGAAAATATCTCATGCTTCATAGAAATAAAAAGAAAAAGATTATGCCAGATGTTTGGATGGCTCCTGGGGGTAAAAGAGAATTTAATGAAGGATTGTTTGAGTGCGCAAGAAGAGAAATCCTCGAGGAGACAGGATTAACAATTAAAAATCTTGAAATAAAAGCAACTGGAAACGCATATCTTAAAGATGTAAATCTGGAACTCTATTTTCACTTTCTCGTGGCAGATTATGCCGGCGGAAGGGTAAGCGTTCAAAAAGAAGATGGAGAATTAGCATGGATGACACCAAACAAAATTTCGAGACAAACTAATTTATTAGCTGAACTTCGTGAGGTGTTGCCGTATGTTCTCTCAAATAAAGAAAGAGTAATTTCTTATAAAGCAGTGTACGAAAAAGGAAATCACATGATAGCGTTCCAGCTTGAGGATTCAGTATGATCCACATAAAATCTGAGGAGCAAATTGCAAAAATGCGAATTGGCGGCAAAATGCTTGCCAGCGTTTTGTTGGAAACACTTAAGCATATTAAGCCTGGCGTCACTGAGCTTGAAGTTGATGATGTTGCCGAAAAGCTTATTCTCCAAAAGGGTGGCGAGCCTGGATTTAAGAAGGTGAAAGGATACCATAGCACTCTGTGTGTTGCGACAAATGAGATTGTTGTGCACGGTATCCCCACAAAGAGAGTTTTTACCAAAGGAGATCTTGTGTGTATCGATTGCGGCGTTTTTTATGGCGGACTACATACTGATATGGCAGAGACAATCTACCTTGATGATCCAAAAGATCCACATCGCAAAGAGAAACAGACGTTTCTCACAGTTGGCAAGCAGGCACTTGAGAAAGCAATGAGCGTTGCCCGTGAGGGCAATCGGGTGGGTCATATCTCCCAAGTAATTCAGAATATTGTCGAGGGAGCGAGGTATTCGGTTGTCCGTACGCTCGTGGGACATGGTGTCGGGAAGGAGCTTCATGAAGATCCTGAGGTTCCTGGGTTTTTGGAGAAGCCAGTTGAGAAAACGCCGCTTCTGAAATCGGGAATGACTATCGCCGTTGAGGTTATTTACACGATGGGAAAGCCTGAGGTGGAGTATGCTTCAGACGATGGGTGGACTATTCAAACCGCCGACAAGAGCCTCTCTGCCGTGTTTGAGAGGACAATTTTGATTACAAAAGCTGAGCCTGAGATCCTGACTGCATAGCTGTTGCTCTTTCGAGGCTAGTTTGGTATAATACTACGAATATCCGAATTCTGCGTACTGGTTTATCATTCGAATTAATTCGGATGATGAGTACAGCCTTTACAGGCAGTCTCGCATGCGAATATATCCGAATAACTAAGTCGGTAAAGAGCATTCGGATGCATTCGTATTTATGGCGCATCAGGGATCATTTGAGAAAGATGGGGTTGTCAAAGAATCACTGCCAAATACTCTCTTTCGCGTAGAACTAGAAGACGGCACGGTTGTTCTTTGTCATTTATCAGGAAAAATGCGGATGCATTTTATTAAGATTCTTCCGGGAGATAGAGTCCGCATCGAGATGACGCCGTATGATTTATCAAAGGGAAGGATTGTATTTCGGTACAATAAATAGAACAAAATAGTTACATAGCTGTATAGTTAAATATTTAGAAGAGAGCAACATGAATTATTTAGCAATGCAGCCTATAACTATTTAATGCGAATTACGAAATGCTAGCCTTGTCATTGCGAGGTATGAAATGACGAAGCAATCTCATAATGAACAAGCTGAGATCGCCACGGGTCGCCTACGGCGACCCTCGCGATGACAAAATAAATGCACATTTTAGCTTCGTAATTTCGTAACTGACATTATTTAGCTATTTTCTTATGAAGGTTCAAGCAAGTATCAAAAAACGGTGCAACAAGTGTAAAATCCTCAAAAGACGGGGGATATTATACGTTGTGTGCCAAACGCCAAAGCATAAGCAGAGACAGGGATAGGATCCTAATTAATCCAAATGACAATAGTCCGAATGCATCCGAATAAGAAAGCTTCGGAGAACAGGATTAGGATTCATTCGGAGTAATTATGATTCGGATACATTAGGATATGAGAATTCACGGAGTACAAATACCAGTTGAGAAACGAATTGATATTGCTCTTACCTACCTTTACGGCGTTGGGAGAAGTAATGTCCGCGAGGTTTTGCAGAAAGCCAAAGTAGATGGCGCGATCCGTGTCAAAAACTTGAGTGAAGAAGAACAAAAACGCATCCAAAACGTCCTTGATGCCATAAAAATCGAAGGAGATTTGCGAGCTGAGGTGTTAGGAGACATCAGGCGCCTTAAGGAAAATGGGTCATATCGAGGAACGCGTCATGCCAGAAACCTCCCTGCTCGTGGACAACGGACTCGTTCAAATGCCCGTACAAAACGAGGCAAGAGAGTAACAATCGGTGCGATTAAGAAAGAAGTTGCAATGAAGATGGAGGCAGGAGCGGCACAAAAGGTAAAGCCGACAGCTGGAGGAGCAAAGAAATGAAAAATGCAAAATTAATTTTTAACTTTTCACTTTAAACTTTTAATTTATAGTATGGTAAAAGCAGCAGTAAAACCGCAAACGAAGAAAAAAACTACTCCGACAACCCCTCACGGGCGCGTCTATATCACAGCTACTTTTAACAATACATTGGTTTCAATAACAAATGAGCAAGGAGAGGTTGTCTCCTGGAGCTCCTCAGGGGCAAAGGGTTTTAAAGGGACACGAAAATCAACGCCCTATGCTGCCTCTCTGGCTGTTGAGGATGCTGTAAAAAAGGCAGTTGAGCACGGGATGAAGACAGCTGACGTATTTGTCAAGGGACCTGGAGCTGGGAGAGATTCATCTCTTCGTGCTATCAAAGCCGCAGGGCTTTCAATCTCTTCAATAGCAGATCTTACACCGATTCCGCATAACGGCCCGCGGCCTAAGGCAAGGAGGAGAGTCTAGAATGGGTAAGTATACTGGACCAAAACATCGATTAGCAAGAAGAGAAGGCATTAACGTGCTGGATAAGCAATCTGCATCACTTCAGAGGCGGCTCATGGTTCCACCCGGCATCCATGGAAAAAAAGGAAAAAGGAGACTCTCTGAGTTTGGGCGACAGCTACGGGAGAAGCAAAAAGCAAAGGTTATTTATGGCATGTATGAGAAGCAATTTAAGCGTCTTGTCAAAACAGTTGAAAAACAGAAGGGGGATACAAGCGAGAAGATTATTGCTCTTTTGGAAATGAGGCTAGATAATGTCGTCTACAGGCTCGGCTTTGCAAATTCACGCTTCCAAGCAAGGCAATTTGTCGGACACGGTCATGTCCTCATCAACGGCCGGAAAATGACGATTCCCTCATACCAAGTAAAAGAGGGTGATGTCATAACGCTTTCGGAGAAGATGCAAAAAGTCCCGGTTATTACAGCTCTCCTCTCTGAGAAGAAAGATGTCTTACCCTTTTTGGATAGGCAGGGAACATCAGGAAAGCTTGTCAGGATGCCAAAAAAGGAAGATGTAGAGGTTCCTTTCAATACACAGCAGATTATTGAATACTACTCACGGTAGTGCTATAATATACGTCTTGTTATGGTAGACATCGATTTTAAAGTAAAAGAAGTGACTGCCACAAATGATTACGCAGAGTTCGTTATTGAGCCGTTACAGCCAGGGTATGGCTATACTATCGGTAACGCGCTCCGTCGCGTCTTGTACACTTCCATTCCTGGAGCTGCAGTAACTTTTGTAAAGATTTCCGGAGTAAAGCATAAGTTCTCAACACTTCCAGGTCTTAAGGAAAATATTGTTGACCTCCTCCTGAACATCAAAGATCTTCATATAAGACTCTCAGACGCAAAAGATTCAGCAGTAATCAAACTCTCAGTAAAGGGTACAAAAGAAATTACGGCAGCAGACTTAGATCTTCCAGATGGGGTTGAGGTTTTGAATAAAGATCACAACATTGGTTCCCTCTCTGGCCCAAAAGGGAAATTGGATATGGAAATGACTGTTGAGAGAGGTTATGAATACTCTCTTGCTGATGAGCGGAAAGCCAGTACACTTGGCGTCATCCCAACAGATGCCATCTTTACACCGGTAAAAAGAGTAAATTACGCTGTTGAGGCTACCCGTGTCGGTAGGAAAACAAATCTTGATAAGCTGATTGTCAAAGTGTGGACCAACGGCGTTGTCTCGCCGCGTGAAGCTTTGGAAACTGCAGCAAAGCTGCTCTCAAATAGCTTTTCGCAAATTTATCAGCCAAAATCCTCCACAACAGTTGACACAGTCACAAGTACCTCAACTGTCTCAAATGATCTTATGAATTTAACAATTGATGAACTTGATTTGCCAACACGTATTTATAATTCTCTTCGAAATGGCGGAATCGAAACAGTTGGACAACTCATTCAGACTCCTAAAAAAGACATTATCTCCATGCGCAATATGGGAGGAAAATCAATTTCAGTGATTGAAGAGAAATTAGCGGAAAAGGGAATATCACTTTCCGTCTAAAGTATAAATCCGAATATCAAAATTCGAAATTCGAAACAAATTCGAATGTTCAAAATACACAAATTCAAAGTTTATTTTTTGGTCATTTGAATTTTGGTATTGTTTAGGATTTCGGATTTAGGATTTCGAGTTTATAACTTTGGCCTTTGCCAAAGTTAATTTGTATTTATGAGAAAAAACGTTTTCGGAAGACAGCTAGGGAGAGACGCGAATGAGAGGAAAGCACTTTTTAAATCGCTTGCCTCAGCACTCGTTTTGGAAGAGCGCATAGCTACAACCCACGCAAAGGCAAAAGCTGTACGGCCATATGTTGAGAAGCTTGTGACAAAAGCCCGCAAAGGAGAAGCTGCTCTGCGCCTTCTTGAGCCGTATCTCTCCAAGGAAGCTGCAGTGAAAATGGTAGAGAAAATTGGGCCGCGATTTAGCAAGAGAAACGGTGGATACACGAGAATTGTCTTTGCCGGAAACAGAATTGCAGACAATGCTTCAATGGCAGTTATCGAGTTTGTTGAAAAAGGGCAACCAGTTGCGGCGTCAAAAAAAGCAGAGGCAAAACCAGCATCAAAAACATCAGCAAAGAGAGCGTCTGTTTCTTCGACGAAACGATTAAGTCAGGTTGAGAGGAAAGTATGAATCAGAGAATAACACAAGCAACAAAAATCGGTGACGTAAAGCGAGCATGGCATGTTATTGATGTTGACGGAAAAGTACTCGGGAGAGTTGCGACACAGATTGCAGGTCTTCTGATGGGAAAATCAAAACCGACGTTTGTGAGAAATCTTGATTGTGGCGACTATGTCATTATCGTGAACGCTGAGAAGGTACGCGTTACGGGTAAGAAAGAAGAGCAGAAAGAGTACTATCGATACTCAGGATATCCCGGAGGACTCACTATTGAGAAGCTCAGGAATCTCAGGGCAAGGCGTCCTGAGGAGATTATTATGCGGGCGGTAAAGGGTATGTTGCCACAAAACAGGCTTCGTGATGGTATGCTCAAAAGGCTAAAAGTTTTTGTTGGACCGGAGCATATATATGCAGATAAACTGAAAACATAATGTCGTTTCGAGGCGTTGCCGAGAAATCCCATGGGATCCTCACTCGCTTCGCTCCTCAGGATGACAACAATAGAGGACTATGGCAGAAGTACAAAAGGAAACAACAAAAACAAACAACGGAAAGCAGAAAAAAGACTACATTTTTGCAGTTGGAAGACGGAAAGACTCAGTTGCGCGTGTGAGACTCTACGAAACCGTGAAAGATGGCTTGGTTTGGGAGGGCACAACTATCAAAAAGGGCGATATCATTGTCAACAAGAAACCTATCAGTGAGTATTTTTCAGGTGAAACGATGCGTCATCAGTATACAGAGCCAATCCGTGTCATCAACGCTCAGAATAAATATACCTTTACTATCGCTGTGACAGGTGGAGGTAAAGTAGGACAACTCCATGCTACAATTCATGGCATTGCAAGGTCGCTAGCAGAATTAGATAAGAAAACTTTCAGACCTACCCTTAAGAAAAAAGGATTCCTCACTCGAGATCCCCGTTCTCGGGAACGACGAATGGTCGGAACTGGCGGAAAAGCGAGGAGAGCGAAACAATCTCCAAAGCGTTAAAACGTCCTCATCGGTCTTCAATAGCATACTTTATCTTTGTGTAGATTTCACAATTATCGAGGTGTAGTATACTTTCAGCATGGGAAAAACTGGTATCAAAGATGCAATCTCGAAATTGGCATACGACGCGATTGATCAGAGACTCTTCCCCGGGTGTGTTATAGGAGTTGTGACAAGAGAAGGTGAAAACATCATACGTCCGTTTGGCCAGTTTACGTATGATGCTAATGCAAAACGTGTTAGAGAGGATACGATCTATGATGTGGCCTCAATCACGAAATCTATTCCGACAAGCTGTCTTGCTCTCTACTTAATCGAGCAGAAAAAAATGTCACTCGGTGATCCTCTTATCTTTTATATTCCAGAGTATAAAGGAGCATTCCGTGAAGAAATAACTATACTTCATCTTCTCACGCAAACACTACAATTTTCTTCTCCTCTTTCATCTATTGCACACCTGAAGCCTGACGAAATGATCGAAAAAATAGTCCATGCAAATTTGTTACGTTATCCTGGGAGTACCTATTATTATGCAAATGCGACAAGTATTCTTCTTGGGATGGTTATAGAAAAGGTGACAGGAAAATCACTTGATAGCGCTGCGCAAGAAGTTTTCTTTACGCCCTTAGGAATGACCCAGACAACATTCCACCCTTCAAGCAATACTCCTCCAACTGAAGTATCGTCTTCAGGAAAAGATGTAAAGGGAATCGTGCATGATGAAAGCGCACGAGCTCTACTGCCTCGGACTGTTGGTTCTGCGGGGTTATTTACATCGGTTCCAGATCTCCTACGATTTTTGCAGATGCTTCTTACTGGAGGTAGTCTTGATGGCAGATACTACTTTTCAGAGGAGACAGTAAAAAGCATGTATGTGAACCATTTCCCAAACTTTTCTGTCTCAGTCGGACTTGGTTGGGAACTCTCAGCAAGTTTTATGGGAGACAAACCGGGAAAGACCACCTTTGGTAAGACAGGTTTTACTGGATGTATGGCTGTGTGTGATAGGACAAAAGGTTTGGGCATTGTTATGCTGTCAAATCGTACGTATCCTCATCGTCCACCATCAGGAGATGCTATACATCAAGTGAGGAGGAGTTTTTGTGAAGCTGTTTTCTCCACAGGATAAGTATGTATAGTAGGTTAGTGCATTATACACATGCCCAGACCTAGTTTGAGAGATTTTTTGGTATAATCATCACATAATGGGAAGTATGAAAGTTGCAGTTTTTGGCGGGCGGTTTGACCCGCCACACATCGGGCATTACTGGGTTATACGGCAGGTGTTAGATTTTCGGAGAGACATCGAAAAAGTTATCCTCGTTCCCTCGTACCAGCACCAGTGGAAAGATGCCGTCGCGATGGGTGAAGAGCGGTTGGAGATGTTATCGACTTTCACAAGTGAGCATATTGAAGTTTCCGATATTGAGCTCCAACGAAGAGGAGTAAGCTACTCAATCGATACAATCAAAGCGCTGAAAGAGAAAGAGCATTCGGACATAACCTGGATTCTTGGGTCAGATATTCTTTCGGAGTTTGACAGGTGGGAGAAAGCACAGGAGCTAGTGAAAGAAGCGACATTCCTTATTTTTCCGCGTGATCCGTACCATCTCCCTGAAAAAATTCCACAAGGATTTGAAGTGCTTTCAGACCATAGGTTGATTACTTCAAATCTCTCATCAACGGTAATTAAACGTCGAAGAAAACAGGGGATGTCGCTTAAGGGGTTTGTCCTTCCGGAAGTCGAAGAGTATATTTTGGAGCATGAACTATACAAATAGTGGGGGTCATTTTCGTCATTGCGAGTCCTTGAGGGGGCGAAGCCACGTACCGTACGGTACATGGCGAAGCAATCTCTTAAAATGAAAAGCTTACATGAGATCGCTTCGGTTGCTATGTTTCCTCGCGATGACGAAATCATTTCTAATGCGCGGTAAATATTATGTCTTTATTAACTGATCCACAAAAAGAAGAAGAAAGAATTATCGAATTCATCAGGCAGATATTGAGAAAAACAGATCTCGCTGGGATCGTCGTCGCGTTGTCAGGCGGCGTTGATTCAGCAACCGTTCTAACACTTGTCGTGAGGGCGATTGGTCGTGAGAGAACTCATGTGCTTCTTCTTCCTTGCGGAAATCTCAATGATAACGGGATGAAGCGCGCGAAGAATTTTGTCACCTACCTGGGGTTGCCGGATGAAAATATCCAACTACGAGATATTTCTCCCGTTGTTACTGCGGCGTCACGTGTTGTAGGTTTGGAAGAGGATGGGGTTAGAAAAGGAAACATCATGGCCAGATCGCGAATGATAGTGCTCTATGATTATGCGAGAAAGCATACTCTTTTAGTGTCTGGGACTGAGAACCGATCGGAATTTTATCTTGGTTACTTTACCCGTTTTGGTGATGAGGCATCGGATTTTGAGCCGATCCGCCACCTCTACAAAACACAGGTGTATCAACTCGCCAAGCATTTAGAAATTCCACGTGGAATTATTAACGCTAAGCCAACTGCGAATTTATGGAAAGATCAAACAGATGAGGAGGAATTTGGTTTTTCCTATAAAGATGCAGACCTTGTACTAGAGCAGTATTTCGATGAGCTACGCTCAGTTGATGCTATTGAGAAAGAATTTTCTCACGCCGGAAAGATTATCGAGTATGTAAAGAAAAATCATTTTAAACATGAGGTTCCGTATCTTCCGGATTTTACGATTGATGAATGACTTACCGCGTTGTCATTGCGAGCGAAGCGAAGCCACGTACCGTACGGTACATGGCGAAGCAATCTCTTAAAATAATTTTCTTCAATTGAAGAACTTTGTATTAGATTGCTTCGTCGGTCGCCTTTGGCGAACCTTCTCGCAATGACGCTTCATTTTTACGGATTGACGAGTAGGGAAAAGTGCTGTAGCGTAAAAGTATGAACCTTCTGATACAGATTTTTATCAACGGACTTGCAGTTTTCTTGACCGCTTATATTCTCCCAGGAGTGCACGTTAATAATTTCATCACTGCAATTGTTGTTGGCGTTGTTTTAGGTATTATCAATGCATTTGTGAAACCACTCCTCGTTCTTCTCACGCTTCCAATTACGATAGTCACCCTTGGTTTGTTTTACTTTGTCTTAAATGCGTTACTGATTCTGCTTGTTGCCCGAATCGTCCTGGGATTTACCGTGGCGAATTTCTGGTGGGCACTTTTGTTTAGCCTCGTTATTTCCCTTGTCTCCTGGTTTTTCCACCAAGTTGCACACACAAAGTAGCTATTTTCTTCGAAGAAGGAGGATGCCGAGGAGGATAAGGACTATTGGCCACAGTTTTCCAAGGTCGATATCATAGTAGCCAAAATTATTAAGGATGATGATAAGTCCGACTGCGATAAGGATGATCGCCCCCCACGGACGATAAGATTGTTGATCATCAATTCTCATTGAGGCGGCGATATTTTTAGCTCTCCCTTTCATCTCAGCGATATTTTCCCTGATAGGATCATTTGTTTCGCCCGTAGACTCCGAAGGAACAACAATCCAGAGAACAATATAAAGAAGCAGCCCAGAACCGCCAAAAAGTGTCAGAAGAATAAAAACGATACGAACAAGTGTGGGATCGATATTTGCGTATTCGCCGATGCCTCCGGCAACACCCCCAAGAATCCTGTTTGTTTCTGAACGATAGAGCCTCATGGGAGATGAGATTCTTGGTTCCTCAACTTTTTCTGAAGTCTCTGATTTTTTTGTTGCCATAGATTTTTACGCATATAGTATAACCCAAAGGAGTTACAAAAGAAATAATGTTGTGACCCTCTTGACAGCGCTCTTGTTCTTTCGATAGGCTAAGTGTATGGTAAAAAAACTGAAGAAGAAGGTTATTACCAGGAAAAAATCAACCCGCACCAAGGGTCCCGTCGGATTTTTTTATTTCAGACGCTTCGTAATCATCTCAGTGCTTGCGGCGCTTTTTTTCACAGGCGTCGTAGCGATTACGCAGACGCAAGCGTGGTTTTACTTTTACACGGGAAAGGAGCAATTCATCCCCAATGATCCATCAAAGACAGTTGGTTACTTCCATGGGAAAGAAGTTTCAGTTCCTACAACGCTCGTTTCGTATGACATGCAGCAGGAGAAGAAAGTGGTGCTTGGCGATACGAGTAACAAGCGGATTGAAGTTGACCTTACCAACCAGCGTGTCTATGCATTTGAAAACGGAAACAAAGTGTACGACTTTCTCGTTTCTACCGGAAAGTGGGGAAGGACACCAGTCGGAGAATTTACTGTCCACAGGCGAGTTCCTGTTCAGGCAATGACTGGAGGGAGCAAGGCACTGGGAACGTACTACTACTTACCAGGCGTCAAATATGTGCAGTTTTTTGGCAACAGCCAGATTCCGTGGTGGAGAGGATACAGTTTCCATAGTACCTACTGGCACAACAATTTTGGCCATCCGATGAGTCACGGATGTATTAATATGACGTTTGCCGACGCAGAGACGCTGTGGAATTGGTCCGGAGATACAGGAACGAAAGTTGTGATCTACGGAACAACACCAGCAAGCTAAGATTCAAATTCTCTTTTAGATATTCTTGAAGTGAGATGTGCGATGTCTTTGAATATGAACACTTGAAGTTTTGACTGCTTGAATTCAAGAGCTCGAGGCTTCAAAAGATCAGTTTCAAGGATACCTCACCTCCAACATCAAAGTATCAAGTTTTATTTCAACAAATTCAATCCAGTCTCCTCGTCAAATGCTCTCTCAAGTTTTTCTCCCAACACTGTTAGGTGAATCTCGCACGTTGCTGAGACGATGAGCTCTTTGACGTGACCGCCGAAGACTTTGTAATCTTTCCCAGCAAAACTTCCATGAGCATGAATAACATGTCTTCCATCCATCTTGGCGATATTTCCTATGATGCCTACTATTTCAAGATCCTCTTCTGTCGTGTGGTCAAGGTATTTTTTCCTTTCCAAATCATAGTAGGCAACCGTTACTTTTTGACAAGCACCCAGAGCAGTGAAGTATCCAGACGGAATTGCTTCTTTTTTGCAATACGTTACTAGTTGGGAGAGAACTTCCTCGCCTTTGTCAAAACGAACGATACGCGTTCTTTCATCATTGTATAAGATTTTCATTTCTGTATTATATCGCTTCCTGCTATGCTAGAATAGCCTATTATGTTGGTTGATGACGTCGTTATTACAATAAAAGCCGGTAACGGTGGGAATGGAGCAGTCTCTTTTCGGCGCAATGCCCAAACTGCTCGCGGTGGTCCTGAT
>JACPGQ010000038.1:34397-43859 GCA_016188975.1 Candidatus Levyibacteriota bacterium
GGAGGCAATGGAGGAAAAGGGGGAGATATATATGTTCGTGGTGTTAGTGACATGACGGCACTGCAACAGTTTCAGTTTAAGAAATCTCTCAAGGCGGAAGATGGCGTAAAGGGCGATAGAAATAATCTTTTTGGGAGGAAAGGGAAGGATCTTGTCATTGATGTTCCCGTTGGTACAAGACTTTCTGATTTAGATACGGGATGGAAGACAGATATTGATTCAGAGAAAACTGTTCTGATAGCACATGGTGGTAGAGGAGGAAGAGGGAATAATGAATTCAAATCCTCGACGAATCAGAGCCCGACGACTGCTGAGAAAGGAGAGCTTGGAGAGGAGCAAAAACTCCGTTTAGAACTTCGTTTGATTGCTGACATAGGACTGATAGGATTACCAAATGCAGGGAAGAGCAGCCTCCTTGCCGCATTGACACGGGCACGTCCAAAAGTCGGCAACTATCCATTCACGACGCTCGAGCCAAATTTAGGCGCGCTTGATGGAAAAATTATCGCTGATATTCCAGGACTTATTGAAGGAGCGTCCAAGGGAAAGGGGCTTGGGATAAAATTTCTCAAGCATATAGAGAAAACTAAACTCTTAGTTCATTGCGTTGATGCAACGTCAGAGGATCTTTTGAGAGATTACAAAACAGTTTACAATGAACTCATGGAGTATAGTGAAAGCCTCGCGAAGAAGCCAGAAATAATTCTTTTAACGAAAACAGATCTGATTGGCGACCGGGAGCTCATTACAAAGCAAAAATTGGTGGCAAGTTTAAAAAAGAAAGTTTATTCCTGCTCTATTTATGCTGAGCAGGACGTAACACATCTCAAAAATTTGATTTCGAAAGGAGACACGTATCATAAGTTAACTTATGATACATAAGCATGATGAGTTATTTCACGCTTTTAAAAACATCAGGTTGGGATGGGTACGAGCTTATCGATAGTGGTGAGCAGAAACGTCTTGAGCGTTACGGAAAATATCGCTTGATTCGACCTGACCCTGATGCGATCTGGAGAAGAACAGACGTTAATGAATGGGCAAATGCTGACGCAGTATTTGTTGATGATAAGGGAAATCCTCATTGGGAACACGGAGCGCAGATGCCGGAGAATTGGCTCATAAAATACAAGACCCTTACATTACAAGCAAGATTGACGCCGTTTAAACACACAGGTATTTTTCCTGAGCAGCAAGTTAATTGGGACTTTCTTTCCAGTGTCATTGCGAACGGAGCGAAGCCACGTACCGTACGGTACATGGCGAAGCGATCTCTTAAGATTGCTTTGTCGGTCGCCTCTGGCGACACTCCTCGCAATGACAATTTACCAAATGTATTAAATCTCTTCGGATATACAGGCGCAGCAAGCTTAGTCTGCGCTGCGGTGGGAGCAAAGGTGACGCACGTTGATGCATCCAAGCCTGCTATCTCATGGGCGAGAGAAAATCAAAAACTGTCTGGACTTTTGGACAAACCGATTCGCTGGATTATGGATGATGCGATAAAATTTGTGACGAGAGAAGTAAGACGCGGAGTGAAGTATGACGGCATCATCATGGATCCTCCTGTCTATGGACATGGACCTGGAGGCGAGGTTTGGGATTTTCATAAGAGCTTCCCCGAGCTCATCTCACTGTGCCCTCAAGTATTGTCTCCCCAGCCGCTTTTTTTCATTGTCAATGCATATGCAATCTCATCAAGTGCACTTATGCTAAAAAATGTCTTGTCAGATTATCTCTTAGACTTTGGGGGAACATGTGAGTTTGGTGAAATAACACTGGAGGAGAAAATCGGAAAAAGACTTTTGTCGACAGGTATTTTCGTGAGATGGAGTTTTTCATAGTTTATGGAGTCAACAAGTCATGAACCTCATTTGGAAAATCAGTTATATATAGGCAGTACGTTGCTGAATGCCAATCTCTTGGAAGAGCTAGCGGATAAACAGGACCCGTTTCTTACAGTAATTGGTAGGGATAACAAAACAACATACAAGATTGGTACGGTTGAATGGACATCTTCAGATGGTGTAATCCATATAAGTGTCGTAGTAGAAAACAAATCGCAAACTCGCCGGTTCGGGGCGATATGGCACTCTTTTAGGGATGGGCTACCCAATGTTGTTTCTTTTGATATTCTCACAAGAGACGTTAAGAGCGGTAGGAGATCAGGCGAGCTGCGTGCAGGAAAGCTAGTAGATATCGCTCTGGATTTTTTTCAGAGAATAAATCCTGTGGAACGTCTTCTATTTGGTTGGAATGGCTCCCTAACATCGCGAGGTAGCACCGAGCCTGCGTCTGACAATTTTGTACAGTTCCAGGAAAGCGGGGATCCATTCACGACGTGGACCGGAGTGAGAATTGCAAGAAGACATGGGTTTACAGAACTAGGACAGTTAAGGCGGTATACCACTACTAAGGGAAGAGAGGTTGTGGATGGATATTTTATTAAACCTGGATTAGATAAAAGTTTCAGGCTTACTGATTCACATTAAAATTGTGTCGGGGAGACAGGTTCCGCCCCTGCGACCTCTCGGCCCCCAGCCGAGTGCTCTGCCTCTCTGAGCTACTCCCCGTTCCGATCAAAACTTTTTACTTAGACCGCGAAATACCACTTGCATTTTATCATAATGGTGTTACAATCGGGATTACTATGGCACGCCCATCCTCTTCTCCCAAAAACATCCCCAACGGAAAAACAGAAACCTCACAAAAACTCGAGTCTATCAAAATGGCAATGGAGCAAATCGAGAAGCAGTATGGTAGAGGTTCTATCATGCGATTTGGTGATGCTTCAGGCAAGCTTGATATCTCTGTCATATCAACGGGTTGCTTGCCGCTCGACTTGGCACTTGGTGTTGGAGGAGTGCCAAGAGGGCGGATTATTGAAATCTTCGGTCCTGAAGCATCAGGAAAGACGACGATATGTCTATCGATTATCGCACAAGCGCAGAAACATGGCGGCATTGCTGCGTTTATCGATGCCGAGCATGCACTCGATCCATTATGGGCGCAGCAAATTGGTGTCAAGCTTGATGACCTGCTTATTTCTCAACCTGATACCGGAGAGCAGGCGCTTGAGATTACTGAGAGCTTAGTCCGAAGCGGAGGTGTTGATGTGTTAGTTATTGATTCTGTTGCAGCACTTGTTCCGAGGGCTGAAATTGAGGGAGAAATGGGGGATGCAATGATGGGACTTCAGGCGCGTCTCATGTCCCAAGCTCTCCGAAAATTGACAGGCGTTATATCGAAATCAAAAACAGTCGTCATTTTTACCAACCAGCTGAGACAGAAAATAGGCGTGATGTTTGGGAATCCTGAGACTACGACCGGCGGGCTGGCGTTAAAGTTTTATGCCTCAATGCGCATGGATGTGCGAAAGATTGAAACGATTAAAGAAGGAGACAAAGCGATTGGATCTCGCCACAGAGTAAAGGTTGTAAAAAATAAAGTCTCAACGCCTTTTCGTATCGCAGAGTTTGATGTGATGATTGATGGGATCTCCAGAGAAGGTGGGATTGTTGATGTCGGTGTGGAGATGGGGGTTATTCAAAAATCGGGTGCATTCTATCGATATAATGATGAGATGCTCGGACAAGGAAAAGTGGCGACAATGGTGAAACTGAAAGAAGATCCTGAGATGCAGAAGAAAATTGTTGCTGAAATTATGGCAAAGAGTAAAACGAGTGCGCAGCCGGTAGCAGTCGGGATCGAAGAAGGAGAAGAGCCGGAAGAATCAGTAGCAGCATAGTCCCCCCTTGTACATGCAGTGATACTACTCATGGACTCCTTTGAGAAATATTACACGCATTCTTTAAAATATCTTTCTCTGCGCCAGCGTTCAGAAAAAGAAATTGTTGAGTACCTCAAAAAGAAGAAAGCTCCTGAAGATATTGTTCAGAAAATCGTTTCAAAATTGAAAGAGCACAGATTTCTTAATGACTCGTTGTTTGCAAAGCTATGGGTTGAAAGTAGGAACAGAACAAAACCTCGAAGTGAATGGCTCCTCTCGCGAGAGCTAGAGCAAAAGGGTGTAGCAAAAAGTGTCATCAAAAAGCTTTTTGAGAACACGAGGAGTAAAGATAACGACCTATCATTCGCAAAACAAGCACTTGAGAGGAGAATTACTAAATACAAAGGTCTTCCCCGAAACGAAATCTACCAGAAACTCGGCGGTTTTCTCGCACGGCGGGGGTTTGATTGGGAAACATGCAAACGTGCGATTGACGATCTTTTGAAAGAAGGGTATAATACCAGGGAGTGACAATAGTCGTTGTCGATGGTGATATGAGGAATTCAAAAGCGCCACATTCATTTCTGATACGATAAGCTGCGGGATAAGCGGCTTTCTTCTATTGTCCTCAACTATTACTTTTATGGCACAAACACAGCAAAACGATCTTCTGGAGCTTGAAAAAAAACTGCTTGAAAAGCAAGAAAAACTTGAAAAAAAGCAGGAAGATGTAGAAGAGGAAAAAGAAGAGCTTTCAGAGCAAAAAGAGAAATACAAAAAAAAGCTTGAGCAGGTCTCAGGTCTTACCCGCGATGAAGCGAAAAATGCTCTCCTTTCGGAGACGGAAAAAGATGCTTCGGCAATGGTCGCAAGGATCATAAAAGAATCTGAAGAAGAAGCAAAGCGAACCGCAGACAAAAAAGCCCAAGAAATACTCCTTGATAGCCTCAAGCACGGCGCCCTCAATTACGTTGCGGAATATACTGTCTCAATCATCAAAATTCCTGACGAGGAGATGAAGGGGCGGATCATAGGGAAGGAAGGCAGGAATATTCGTGCGTTTGAGCAGGCAACTGGCGTTGATGTGGATTTGGATGAAGAAGGCATCATCAGGCTTTCGTCATTTGATTCTGTCAGACGGGAGATTGCAAGGAGAGCACTCGAGATACTCCTCAAAGACACGAGAGTGCAACCTGTTCGGATCGAAGAGGTCGTTGAGCAGACAAAAAAAGAAGTTGAAAAGATCATGTCTGAGGAAGGCGAGAAGATGGCAGCCGAGGTTGGTGTTTATAACCTCCCCCCGGATCTTTACACGTATCTAGGTCGGTTTAAATTCCGCACGTCATACGGCCAGAATCTCGTCGTCCATACGCTTGAGGAGACAAAAATAGGTATTCACATCGCCGAAGAAATCGGTGCAGATACGAATATCGTTCGGCTCGGTTGCCTCTTCCACGATATCGGAAAGGTTGTTGAGGGAGAAGGATCACACGTCAAGCTGGGAGTTGAACTTTTGAAGCGCTACAATCTTCCTGAACCTGTCATCAATGCAGTCGCAGAGCACCACGAGGACAAACCGTTTTCATCGATCGAATCTATCATCGTACATATTGCCGATTCCATTTCAGGCGCAAGACCTGGTGCGCGGTATGATGATTTTGAGAATTACGTCAAACGGCTTAAAGATATGGAAGAGATTGCAAAGCGGTATGATGGCGTGGATGATGCGTATGCATTTGAGGCTGGACGAGAGCTTCGAGTTGTTATAAATCCTCGCAAACTGGATGACTCACAAACGATTCTCGTCTCAAAAAAGATACAGGAGGAAGTCAGCAGGTCCTTGGCAGTCCCTGGAGTTGTGAAGGTTACAGCTATCCGAGAGTTTCGTTCTTCATTCCCCGAGCATGTAGTAGAATAGGAAAATTCTGTTTTTAGCCTCAGAACAAACTAATCACTTGACAACTTTTATTTTTCATTGTACTGTAAATCTAATCAGAATTTTCTATGCTGATTAGATTGTCTTCTTCAACTATATCAAATTCACCCTTTTTTGCTATACATATCTTTAGTACATTCTGCCCAGATGGAGAGAGGAGGTGAGCGTGCATGACAAAAAAGGATTTAATAGAGATTGTTGCAAAAAAGGCAAACCTGACCAACAAAGCTGCACGTGACTCAGTACAAGTGTTCCTGAATACGATTCGTGATTCACTCAAAAAAGGTGAGAAAGTTGTCATTACAGGATTCGGCACGTTTAGTGTTCGAAAACGGGCTGAACGTGTAGGAAGAAACCCAAAAACCGGCGAGAAGATTACGCTTTCTGCGCGGAAGACTCCTGGGTTTACGCCCGGGAAGACGTTTAAGAAAGCTGTTCGCTAAAACAATACATGAAGTGCATGATAAAAGAGATTTCCTGCCCAAGGGAGTCTCTTTTTTTGTTGAATTTTATTGAAGAGGCATAGTTGCGTTTTAGCAGTTTTATTGCTAGAATGCTAACGTCCTAGGAAACAGGGTCGTTACTCCGGTGTCACATCGGAGAGGAAAGTCCAGGGGGTATCATGCAAGGGATGGAGCGTAAGCTCCGAAGCGTAAGCTCTAGTGGTTTGACTCTTTACTCACATGCGGAGTCAGACACATATCTTGAATCGACAAGGTATGAGAGGAACAGAAACGAGTGAGACTGAAACGGCTAATCATACCTTCCGTAACCTCCGAATTGTACGTTATTACCAGCATGATGGGAGTACAAAAGATTGAGGGCAGCCACCGCAAGGCGAGCCGGCGTGACTAAACATCACTACGAGATAGATTGCGACATAGTAACAGAATCTGGCTTACTCGTTTCCTAGGATTTTATTAGACTTATCCGCATCTGCTAGAGAGTCGAGTTAGACGCGGCAGAGCATTTTGTATTCACAGTTTTGGCAGAGGCGTCCGCCGCTACAGTGAAAATCACTGGTTTGAATCTCTTTTACCTTCTCCAAAATAAGTGTTTTTGCAGCCTCAAGCTGTTCTTTGGTCCGTGTCGTGGTGAGTCGTTTGTTTTGCTCAATATAGTAGAGTGTTACGATGACATGCTCAGGTGTTTTATTGAAAAGCGGATTTTTAATTTCCGTTGCCGCCAGCGCATACATGGTGAGCTGTAAATCGTCTTTTAGTTTTTTTTCATCCGGAGTGTTTCTTCCTGTTTTATAGTCGATAATCTCGATTGTTTTTTCATCAACTCTGTCTACCCGGTCAAATCTCCCGATTATTTTAATGTTGTCTATTAGAAAATGAAAAGACAATTCTGTTTCAACAGGTACATGTGGTTCTTTTTGGTTTTCTTTCATAAAAGCGGCGAGCAAGTTTTTTGCACCTTTCTTCGCGTCGTTTATGTGTTCCCTGCTCTCATAACCATCGGTGATAAAACTTTGGTCAATAAGTGCATTTATTTTTTCCGGAGAAAGTGGATTGTTATGAAAATCGAGTTGGTAGATAGTCCGTAAGAGTGCGTGCATAGTTGTCCCAAAACTCAGCGCTGCGGAGGGTGCTGTGGGAAGCTTCATGATGTAGCGAAGTTTATAGTGGAGAGGGCAGATATCAAATGTTTGTAACTGCGAATACGAAATGGTGGCAATCGGTTCGATAAATGCAGACTGACCATTTTTTGCGATATGAATTTCTTGCTTCTCTTCATTTTTTGAGACGACGGGTTTTAGTACTTCAAGAAGAGAGAGTTGCTGGGAAGCACTTTCTTGCTGCTGTTTTTTGAGAAGTGTATTGACATATATTTCACCGAGTGCTTCATAGACAAAAGGAGAGATTTTTCGTTCTCTTTTTCCACCGCTGTAGAATTTGGCTGCAGTTAAAAACAGTTTATCCCTTGCCCTCGTCATCGCGACGTAGAAAAGTCTGCGTTCCTCTTGTACATTTTCATCCCCTTCGGGTAACTCTTCTTTGATGAGTTCCTGAGGGATTGGAATTTGTTCTTTTTTGTCACGGGTAGGAAAACGGAGTGTCACGAGATTGGTAACAAACACGACAGGGAATTCCAACCCCTTACTCGAGTGAATGGTCAGGATATTCACCGCATTGATTCCCGTCCAGTCGACCTCGGCAGTCATCGGACTCTCGCCAAGCTCCATTGAGAGTTCAATCCAGTCAACCACGGCATAGATTGATGCATCATCATGTTCGGATGCATAATGCTGGAGTCTTTCAAAGAATTTCGCTACGTTGAGCGCTTCGCGCTCTGTTTTTGGTGTTCGGGGGTCAAGATAGTAACCAAGGAGCCCTGAATCCTCAAAGAAGTAATAGAGGATCTGGCCTGCGGTTTCCTTGGGAATTTTTTCCATATGCCGCTTTATCATTGCTATAAGATTTTTTATTTTCTCCTTGATTTCATTTGTTAGTGGTAATGAATCAGCATCACTTATGGTTTCAAAAAGTGAGGTATTTTTTCGTTTGGCCGTATTGAGAATTGTTCCGATAGTGACTGCATCAAAATCAAAAATAGGGAGCGTTAATAGTCGGTACAGTGATGCCGTATCGTCAAAATTTGCAAGCACCCTTAGGTATGCGATGAGATCTTTGATTTCATCTTGTTCATACAGATGCGACGGACCTAAGAATTGAAAAGGGATACGTGCATGCGAAAGTGCCCGCTGGAAGGGGAGAGAATGATCATTGGCTCTCACAAGAATCGCAAAATCACTGTAGGCGCGTTTATTATTTTTTATCTCCTCTTTTATTTTTTTGAGAATTTGATCGGCTTCTTCCTCCGCATTTCCACCGAAAAGAAGTTCTACTTCTTCACCTTTCATTTCGCGGGTTGTTGTGAGTTTCTTATTGATTTTTTCTTTTATCTCAAGCCTATCGGGGTTATTGTTTTGGATCATTTGGTATGCACTGTCAAGGATTGTTTGTGTTGAACGGTAATTTTTGGTGAGCGTAATAATTTTTGCTTTGGGAAAATGTGATTTAAATTGCATCATGTTTGCGATGGCTGCTCCCCTCCAGCGATAAATAGAGTTATGAACGACAATATCATTTGCGATAAAGTTGTGAGTCCTGTCAATCTCAAGGTCATATATTGTCTCCTCTCTTTCCTCCCGTTTTATTGAGATAATTGGATCGTAGAAAATAGTGTTATTTTTCAGTACGGGAATTGAATGTCCTTCTAAAAGATTTCCTGCCTGCATAATCAGCGATGGCATATGCACGTTGTTTAATTTACCGATAGTCGATTTTGCTTCAATAAATCCGCCCGTTATTTGTGCGAGCTTTTTTGCGAATTCGCTCACTTTTTCTATATCTGCCGATGTAAAACGAACTCTGATTCCTTTCTTTGTCTTCTCATATGAAAGATTGTGCATCTTAATATTTTTAATTACCTGAGAATTTGAAGTTTCAAGATGAACTAAATGAAGAATTGATGGGTTTTTAAGAATTTGCCCTTTTCTTCCTTTCGCAACATAATGACGGAAGCATAGGTAAAGATTGATTTTGACACGTTGACTGCTACCTCGAGTCACGGCATCAAGGGTATAGTGAGGTGTATCAAGTTTTATATCCAAACTTTCAACAAGTTTTTCAGCACCCGTATAGGTATCAAAGTGATCAAATAGCTTTTTTGCATAGTCACCCTGAAGAATTACCCCATCTCTCTCCTTGAATATACATGTTGGGATTTGATAGGAAAGTGACCACAATAACTCATGATATCTTGCATCCTGCTCTGTTTCAAATGC
>JACPGQ010000041.1 GCA_016188975.1 Candidatus Levyibacteriota bacterium
AGTAAATACTTGATGTATGATAGTTTTGTGCTTGCAAACCTGCTTGAGGAAATTGTCCTTAATGAGCGCATGGATGGAGAAATGCATACTTTTTGTTCAAAGTGCGAAACAGCAGCTAAAATCACAATCGAAAAAGGGATAGAGAAACAATAAAACTCGAATTATTCAGCTTCAGTAGGGCATTCAAAAAATACACTAAAGCACAAGTTCTCTCCTAAAAACTCCATCACAATTTTATCCTAAGCAAAATTTGTGATGGTTTGCAATTTATTGTCTCTCTAGATTGATTTAACAGTCAGTCTCAGGACCGTCCCTAAACTTGTCAGTCTCAGGACCGTCCCTAAACTTCTCCCTAAACTTCCTAATTGTTTGACAATCCTATTACGTCTTCATCGATACTATGATTTAAATCATAGTATCGATAATGCTCTAACTTATTTCTAATCCCCACATTCTTCTCATTTAAAAAATTATGCTCTTGTTTGCTATAATCACACTGTGAATTTCAACGTAAAATATCAAGGTAGTAACTATTCAATTTCTGCAGATTATAAAAAAGGGGGAAAAGCTTTACTTCTCCTACTGCATGGATTAGGTTGTACAAAAGAATCGTTTAAAGATATTTGGAACAGAAAGGAGTTTGACGACTATTCCATTCTAGCAATAGATATACTTGGGTTTGGTGATTCAGCGAAACCACAAGATTTTTCTTATCTACTTGAAGATCAGGCTACACTAATAAAATCCCTCCTTGATTTACTTGTAAGCCATGACAACATCCTTGTTGTGGGACATAGTATGGGTGGGAGTATTGGTTTGCTCTTAACAGAAATGCACGGAAATAAGGTTGAGGCATTTATTAATCTTGAAGGAAATCTCGTCAGCGAAGACTGTGGTTTATTAAGCAGGAAAACAACAAGTGTCTCGCTTAATGAATTTAAAAATCACGTATTTGATGAGTTGAGGGAAAAGTTTAAGACATCTCCTCATAAAGCTTCACAAATATGGGCTGCGTGGAGTGAAAAAGCTGATCCCTTAGCGTTTTATAGAAGCGCCGCATCACTTGTACAATGGTCTGATAGTGGGATTCTCCTCGAAAAATTCCTTAAACTGCCCGCAAAGAAGTACTACCTTTCTGGAGATAGGGAGAAGCAGACTCTTCGAAAAGGAAAGATGTTTGAGAGATTAAAACACATACCCTTAATTGAAATACCAAACAGTGGTCACTTTATGATGAATGATAATCCTGAAGACTTTTATAGAATCTTAGGTGAAACGATAAAAAGATAGCATCTTAAGATTATTGCTTAAGACGTTTATTGTGCAGATACGCGGCCGGTGAATGTGGATTTTGCAAGCATTGCCTGCACGATATTTTGCGGCACGACGTCATAATGACTTGGCTCCATGTAGTATGACGCGCGGCCTTTGGACATACTGCGAAGCGTTGTTGCATAGCCTGAAAGTTCAGACAAAGGCACCATGCCCAAAATGATTGTCGCATTTCCGCGCTCTTCTGTTCCTGAGATTTGTGCGCGCTTTGAAGAGAGATCCCCGATGATATCTCCCATGTACTCAGACGGAGTCGTCACCTCAATCTTCATGATAGGCTCAAGAAGTGACATTTGTGTTTTCTTCGAAGCTGCCTGCAAGGCTTGCGATGCTGCGATCTTAAATGCTACCTCTGAAGAATCAACCTCGTGGTATGAACCGTCGTAGCAGGTTACTTTCACATCAACAATCGGATAGCCAAGGAGAACGCCGTTTTCAAGAGTCTCAAAAACACCTTTCTCAACAGCTCTTATAAACTCAGACGGGATTGCTCCTCCTTTTATCGCATCGACGAATTCGTTGCCTTCTCCACGAGGTTTTGGTTCAACGCGGAGCATACAGTGTCCGTATTGGCCTCGTCCTCCTGATTGACGGATGTACTTTCCCTCTCCCTCAACAGCATCGCCAAATGTCTCCTTATACGCTACTTGTGGTGCTCCAACATTTGCTAGCACACTAAACTCTCGCTTCATACGATCAACCATAATCTCAAGTTGCAATTCCCCAATTCCTGATATGATCGTCTGCCCCGTTTCAGGATTGCTCTTGACGCGAAACGTGGGATCCTCCTCCATGAGGCGCTTGAGTGCAAACCCAAGCTTCTCCTGATCTGATTTTGTTTGTGGTTCAATTGCAAGCGAAATAACAGGTTCTGGGAAGGAGATTTTCTCAAGAACGATAGGCTTTGCTTCATCGCACAACGTGTCACCCGTGATCGTGTCTTTCAAACCAACAATAGCGACAATCTCTCCTGCATATGCTTCTTTGATTTCTTCCCTTTGATTTGCATGCATCAGAAGGAGTCTCCCCACACGCTCTCTTACATTCTTTGTACTATTGTAGATATATGATCCTGACTGGATAATCCCTGAATAAACGCGAAAATAGGTTAGCTTTCCGACATGGGGATCGTTTTGAATTTTAAATGCCAAACCGCAGAGCACTTCTTCAGGAACAAGTTTTCGTACTTCCTCTTCTCCTGTTTTTGGATTGATACCTTTGACTTCTCCAAGATCAACAGGCGATGGGAGATAATCAACAACTGCATCCAGAAGTGGCTGGACACCTTTGTTGCGAAGTGAAGTGCCAGCGTAAATTGGAACGAGCTTATAGCCGATGACTGCTCTGCGAAACGATGCCTTTAATTCCTCAAGTGTCGGCTCAACACCACCGAGGTACTTCTCCAAAAGCGCATCATCTGTCTCGGCAATCTTTTCAATCAGCTTCGCCCTGTACTCCTCGACCTTTGCTTTCATGTCTTCTGGAATATCATCCGAAACGTCAAATTTTGCTCCCAGCTCCTCAGAGCCCCAAATGATTGATTTTCGCGTCAGTAAGTCAACATTTCCCTTGTACGTATTCTCGCTCCCGATAGGCAACACCATAATTGCTGGATTTGCACCCAGACGGGTCTCGATACTTTTGACCGTCGCTAGGAAGTCAGCACCAAGCTTGTCCATTTTGTTGACAAAGCAAATACGCGGTACCTTGTACTTATCCGCTTGTCGCCAGACAGTCTCACTTTGGGACTGGACACCTTCTTCTGCATCCAAAATAGTAATACCTCCATCCAGGACGCGAAGTGAGCGCTCGACTTCTGCTGTAAAGTCGACATGGCCGGGAGTATCAATAATGTTAATACGATATGGATCTTCTTTCCCTGAGGAGCGACGCGACGAATGGGTCCAAAAGGTTGTGGTCGCTGCAGAAACAATCGTGATGCCTCGCTCCCGCTCTTGCTCCATCCAGTCCATCTGGGTATTTCCCTCATCAATGTCGCCTATTTTGTATGTGCGGCCAGTATAGAAAAGGATGCGTTCAGTCGTCGTAGTTTTGCCTGCATCAATATGCGCGATAATCCCGATGTTGCGGATTTTATCAAGAGGAACTTGTCGTGATTTTGTAAGATCTTGAACCATACCTATTAAAAAACTCAAAACTGACACCTTGTGTCATCCTGATTTCCCGCGAAGCGGGAAGAAGGATCCCCGTGGAACGTTACAAACGAATAGATTCTTCGCTAACGCTCAGAATGACATCTCCGTTTCCGTTTTGAGATTGACGCTAGTATAGCATACTCCAAAGACGGATTCCAGTGATGCTAACGGCTCGTAACAAGTCGCACCTCTAACAGTAACAGTTCATACTTCTGAGCGAAGCGCTACCGCCATGATTTTGTCATTGCGAGCCCCGAGCGCAGCATCGGGGCGAAGCCACGTACCTTACGGTACATGGCGAAGCAATCTCATGAGATCGCCACGGCTACATCAATAGCCTCGCGATGACAGTTATATGTTAGGACTGTGAACAGTTACAACGGCTCATTTCCTTTGACAAACCCCCACAGAATGCTAGACTGGAAATAGGCCTTGTTGGAAGGGTCTTTTGTTGCATTGGAAAATACTGCCTATGGATAAAAAAGTTAGATTCATCAATCTTCTGAGGCATCAGGAGAAAAATGTCCTCGACAAATTCTTAGACTGGGCGTTTACCGTCGGGAGGGCAATTGTCATCATCACAGAAAGCGTTGCGCTCTCAGCCTTTGCCTACCGTTTCGTCTTGGATAGACAGATTATTGACCTGAAAGACGAAATCAAAAAAGAACAAGCGATAGTCCAACTTTACCAGACAAACGAGAGAAAGTTTCGTGACTTACAAATCCGTTTGGCTACTGCTAAAACGCTTGATCAAGAGTCGGGAAAAAAAACGACGCTCTTAAATGATATTCTCCAAAAAGCAGCAGGCAGAATGTCGTTTCAATCACTTACCTTAACCAAGACAGCAGTATCTATGGACGGCATTGTGCCATCAGCAGGGGCAATCGCTGCATTTACCAGTGACCTTCGTGATCTGCCAAACGTAGCATCCGTTTCCATAGGCGCTATCACCAACAACGTTGCAACAGGCGTTATCTCTGTATCAATACAAGCATCACTTGTTCAACAGCCGACTCCTGGTGCTGATCCAGACCAGCTGGCTCCAGCCGAACCTGCGCCGGTGCCTGTGGAGGAGGTACCAGTACCGTAGATGAAAATCAACCGAGGTGAACTCGAAAACATCACCAAAAAAACGTATTTGCATTACATACGTCTGTTCCCAGTCATCAAAAAAGAACGCACAAAACAGTTCACCATGCTGGTATTTACGTTTGCCACGATGACGTTTTTCGGGATCTTTGCAATCAATCCAACCCTAACAACCATAACCGAACTCCAAAGAAAATTGCAGGACTTGCAGCTTGTCGATGATACGCTCACCCAAAAAATCAATACTTTATCGCTCTTAAACAATAAATACTCACAACTCTCAGGTGATGTCGCTATTGTAGAAAATGCTGTTCCACAGACGGCAAATGCAACATACTTTATGGGGCAAATCCAGACTGTCATCGCACAATCTAGCGTCACCCTTGAGAGGGTTAGTTTTGGCGCACTCACCCTCTCCTCTACTCCCCCTATCGAGGAAGGGGATTTTGCTTTTAGTATCCAAGTATCCGGAACATTCTCGCAAGTAAACGCATTCTTGGAAAACCTCACTATGTTTGATCGTATCGTTACGCTAAAAAATCTTACCATCACGAAGCAATCAGCTGGAAACGCAACGATGAACGTCGGAGTTGAGGGGGCTGCGTATTTCAAGAATTAGCTATGAAAGGAAAAGAACTACTCATCATCGCTATCTCAGCATTTATCCTGACAGTCATTTGGATCGCATCAAATGTCTACCACGCATATGCGACATCGACGATAGACGAATTACTTCAGATACAAATTATCCCTATTGCTCCTCAGTTTGATGAGGAAACCATCGCAAGGCTTAAACAGCGGAAAGTTATTGAGCCAATCAAAACGAGCATCTCCCAGCCTTCTCTTACGCTTTCTCCATCTCCTGTAGAACCCGAGATTGAGACAGTTCCAACAATTGCCGAAACGGAAGTGAGTGAAGCAACAGAATCCGCAACACCATGAGAACGTCACTTTTGAACCGCCGAATCCCAACACTTCTTGCACTTCTTCTCCTTATTGGCGGCATTGGTACCGCATCATACTTAGCAAACACCCAGCTACATATCATAAGCCGCGCATCTCCCGAGGAAAAACCCCAAAACATGAGAATCACTAATGTCACTGATTCAGCATTTACGCTAACGTACACAACATCAATACCAACACTAGGAACGATTTCCTACGGAACACAAGAGCCTAGTCAAGTCGTGTTTGATGATAGGGATAAGAAGGCGGGCATCACCAAAGACTACACGACCCATTCAATCACTGTCGAGGGATTAAAACCAGAAACAAAATACGTTTTTTCAATTACCTCCGGAACGAGTACCTTTCTTGATGGAGATAAACCATTTACCATTTCCACTGGTCCCACGCTTTCTGATGCTCCCCAAGGAAAAACGGTTACCGGAACCATACTTACTCCCGATGAAACTCAAGCAGTGAATATCCTCGTTTATGTCACAACAGCAAATGGGGAAGTACGGTCAACATTCACAAAAGCCGATGGTGCGTATACACTTTCACTCCGGGGATTGCGCAGCGAAAACCTTGACTCGTTCCTCAATCTTCCAGAGGGGACAAAAATGAGCCTTATCGCTCAGAGTAACACGTCGACATCGCAGGCATCATTCTTGCTCATTAGTCCATCTCTCCCAGATATTACACTTTCACAAAACTATGATTTTACCTTCGGAAGAACGCTTATTCTCCCAGAAGTATCATCTGAATCGGCAACACTCTCCTTTCCGCTTTTTAGTACCTCTCCAGTCGAGAATGCGGCAGTAGCGATCGATACTCCCACAAACAATGAAGAATTTTCAGACCAACAGCCACGGTTTAGTGGGACAGCTGGTGCATATGAGGAAGTCGAGATTACCATTAAATCAGAAGAGAGAAAAGTCATTGTCCAGGCTGACGCAAATGGAAATTGGATCTATCGCCCTGACACCCCCCTTACACCTGGTGAACACTCAATCACTATCAAAACGAGGGATAGTCGAGGCATTTTACGGGAAATCACAAGGTCATTTGTCGTCTTTGCCGAAGGAAGCCAGTTTACAGAACCATCTGTCTCACCCCCAGTGTCAACAATCACTCAATCCCCAACGCCGACCTCTCAAGCATCCCCGACTCCGAGTACAGAGCCGTCTCCAACACGTGAGGTGACAGAGGAACCGACGCCTTCTCCAACAGATGTCCTTATCATTCCGACAGCAGAACCCTCACCAACACTGACTCCTCGTCCCTCAATAGAACCGACAGGAACAGGAGACTTAAGCGCCATCAGCCTTTTCTCTTTTGCGATTATGACGCTGGGTGTTATACTGCTTGTCTTTACCAAAGGAATCCGAGTATGAATATAGCAATTATTGGAGCAGGTTTCACCGGACTTGCGGCAGGATTTGCTCTCATTCAGAACGGTCATTCGGTGACAATTTTTGAAAAAGATATTGCACCGGGTGGGCTAGCAATAGGGTACAAAGAGAAGGAATGGGAGTGGACCCTTGAGAAACACTACCACCACTGGTTTACAAACGACAACAGTGTCCTGTCGCTTGCTGAAAGAATCAACTATCCCGTTCTTATCAAAAGACCAAAAACATCTGTCTACGTAAATCGGCATATCTATCAACTTGATTCTCCGTCTGCAGTTCTGCGTTTTCCAGAACTCTCTTTCGGTCAGCGTCTACGCATGAGTACAGTTCTTGGGCTGCTCAAATTCAGTCCTATCTGGAAACCGCTGGAACGCTTTAACGCAGCAACGACACTTCCCTCTGCAATGGGGAAAAAACCATACGAGATGATTTGGGAACCTCTCCTGATCAATAAATTTGGCGCCTTCGCAGACGATGTCTCACTCGCATGGTTTTGGGCGCGCATTTACAAGCGCACACCTTCTCTCGCGTATCCTGAACAAGGCTTTCTTGCTTTTGCTTCTGCCTTAACAGAGTCTTTTAGTACGCACGGTGGAACACTGCACCTAAAAACAGAAATAGAGTCCTTACTATCGGAGAAAGCGAAGGTGGAGGTCGCTATAAAGAAAGGAAAGAAAACAGAAAAGCATATCTTTGACAAGGCAATTGTGACAGTCCCCTCAGCACTCTTTCTCAACATCGCACCCCAACTTCCTTCCTCCTATCAAGCATCGCTTGGCAAGTTAAAAAGTCTCGGTGCAATAAACCTTATCTTGCGGCTTGGAAAACCGTTTTTTACGGACAACACCTATTGGCTGAGTGTCTGTGACAAGAAATCTCCTATCATGGCAATTGTCGAACACACACACTTCATGGACAAAAAATATTATAACAATGAGCACATTCTCTATTTGGGCAATTATCTACCGAGAGATCATACGTTCTTTACGCAGACTGAAGAAGAAATACTGAATGCATACGATCCATTCCTGAAAACTATCAATCCTACGTATAAAACAACACTCATCGGTATGAAAGCATTTAAAGCACCATTTGCACAACCAGTTATCCCGGTTAATTACTCTCGAATGATTCCCGGCATGCAAACACCCTTACCAAACGTTTTCTTAGCAAATATTGATCAGGTCTATCCATGGGACCGCGGGACAAATTATGCGGTAGAGTTGGGAGAGAAAGTAGCACAGTTAATTAGGAATTAGAAATTCTCTATGCTCCGTTTTATCAAAAACAAAACAACGTTCACTCTACTGACTCTTCTTTTCATCGGTGCTTTGCTTCGCTTCTATAACCTCAACTGGGGTTCTCCACTTTATTTCCACCCTGACGAACGGAATATCGCATCGTCTATCTCGCAGCTCCAGTTCCCAGGCGCCATGAATCCGCATTTTTTTGCTTACGGATCACTCCCTATCTACACGATTTTTTTCACTGCTCTTCCTTTTTCATTCATCTCTTCATGCAATGCTACTTTTATCTCCTGTCATGTCCGCTTCGAAGACGCAATCTTTTTTGGCAGGGCATACTCTGCGATTTTTTCACTTCTTCTCATCCCAATTATGTATGGTCTAGGAAAGAGACTTTTCCCGGCTCTTCCATCGGCAGGAATGCTTGGTGCTACCCTCACAACATTCACAACTGGCCTTCTCCAGTTTGCCCACTTCGCGACATTTGAGATCTGGAATACGTTTTTCTCAGTACTCCTCTTCCTCCTAAGCGTTACTTCACTCTCAACACTGAGCAAAAAAAACATCCTCTTTCTCTCATTCGTCACCGGGGCATTAATCTCCATAAAAGCAACCAATGCACTCCTCCTTCCGATCCCGTTTATCGCTATCTTCATTCATCTTTTATCGAAACGAAAGACGCAGAAAAAATGGCTGCCTTTTTTCACGAAATTTACGCTTACGTCTCTTTTTATCGTCATACTGTCTGCCCTCATCTTCGTCGTGACAAACCCGTTTACCTTCCTCGCTATGAACGATTTTAGAAACACGATAAACTACGAATCAGACGTTGCACTCGGCACACTTCCCGTTTTTTACACAGGCGAGTTTTACCATACAATCCCTATACTTTTTCAGCTACAGAAAGTCTTCCCGTTTCTTCTCAATCCTGTCCTCGAATTACTGGGGGTTTTCGGATTTATTCTTGGATGTTTAACACTCATCAAAAAATGGTCTTCATCACTCTTCCTCCTTCTCCTCACAGCAGCAATCCTCCTCATCCCTCAAGCATTTTTCTTCGTAAAGTGGGTACGCTATATGGTTCCGACTATTCCTTTTTTTATTCTTCTTGCAACATTTTGCTTTGAGAAGCTTTCGGAGAAAAAGCAGGTTCAAAAACTCTTCGCTCCTCTAAGCGTTGCGACTATTATAATTACAGCAATATTTGGTATCTCTTATTTCATGACCGCATTTGTTGAGAAAGATACGAGAGTTGCAGCCAGCGAATATGCGGCATCACACATCCCACAAAATGCCTATCTTGTCGCTGATATCTATGATATGGGAATTGTAACGTTTAATGCACATTTTCCACGTATCGATCTATTCAATTACTACGACCTTGATAACAACTCTCCGGAATCTTCCCCCGAAGTACTTGAAGCAAAACTACACGATTACGACTATCTCGTTTTGCCAAGCCAAAGAATCCTCGCTACACGACTTGAACACCCGGATATGTTTCCGAAAGGAGCAGCGTTCTACAGAAAACTTCTCTCAGACAAAAAACTGTTTGTAAAGTTTTATGAAACACCCTGTACGATCTTTTGCCAGATCACATATCTAGGTGATCAGGTTTTTCGTTTCGAAGGGACTGCAAACGCATTTGACCGTCCACCTGTACAAATATATAAAATAGTACAACATCGATGAGTAACAAAATACAGTATCTACTGCTCTATCTAATTCTCGTGTTCGCTTTTTCACTCCGTATTTACGGAATCAGCTGGGATAGTGGCAACCATTTACACCCGGATGAACGAGCAATTATCCTCAGTGTCCTAGGTCTACGATTTCCTACAAGCATCGAGTCGTTTCTCTCTCCGGAGAGCTCATGGAATACACACTTTTTTGCCTACGGAAGTTTTCCATTTTACTTGCTGAAAATCTTGGGAGATATAGCCAGCATCTTCGACCCAAGTCTTTCAGGGTATGACGGGATTCAACTTGTCGGGAGGTTTATCTCAAGCATTTTTGATGTCGGTACAGTTCTCGTCCTTTTCTTCCTAGGAAAGAAATTAAAAGGCGAACGAGTTGGTCTCCTTGCTGCATTTTTCTATGCTATTAGTGTCTTACCAATCCAACTATCTCACTTTTATGCTGTTGATACGCCACTTACGTTTTTTATAACCCTAACACTTCTCCTCCTTATTCGTTTTTATGAAAAGCCAACACTCCTCCGATCGCTTCTTGTTGGAATATTTTTTGGATTCGCTCTGGCTACAAAAATTAGTGCGATCGTTATCACTGCAACAATTGGTATAACGCTGACCATCGATTTTTTACTCATCTTTTTGAAACGTCCACACAGATTAGACGTCTGGGGGCCACATCTTCCACCGTTTACCAAGCGACTTCTCAAGGATGCAATAATTTTCATCGTTGCGACCATCTTTACATACCTCATTCTTTCGCCATACACATTCATCGATTTCCTGTCCTTCCAGAGACAAACTGCAGAACAATCCGCTATGACAAAAAACGCATTTACTTTTCCGTATACATTACAATACGTTGGAAAAACCCCATACTTTTATGAATTGAAAAATATTTTTTTGTATGGAATTGGACCGCTCTTAGCAGCAGTATGCTTTGTAGGACTTATTATTTTTCTTTTAGAAATGGTTAAAAAATACCGATCAATAGATTTTGCAAAACATACCATCCTGATTGTTTTTTTTATCGCGTATTTCGGGGTTGTTGGAGGATTTGCCATAGGATTTATGCGCTACATGCTCCCTCTCTACCCACTCCTCTGTCTGTTCGGCTCTGTGCTAATTTACAAACTACTAACAATCTTCCCTCCCAGGCCACAGAATGGATCCATAAAACAATTCCCCAAGGAGCAACAATAGCAGTCGAACATTGGGACGATGCGCTTCCACTATCAGGTATTGAAAAATATACGGTCTTAACATACCCTCTCTATGAACCTGACACGCCTGAGAAATGGAATTTGATGAAAGAATATCTTGCACAAACTGACTACATTATCCTTTCATCAAACAGACTCTATACACCTCTTCAGAAACTTACCAACTGTGATGTTCTTCCGTCAGGGAGGTGCTATCCTCAGACAGCAATGTATTACCGCGCATTGTTTCAAGGGCTATTAGGATTTAAAAAAGTCGCAGAGTTTACGTCATTTCCGACAATTCCACTTCTCAATATTCCTATAGATGACCAAGGAGCAGATGAGTCATTCACAGTCTACGATCATCCGAAAGTGATGATTTTTCAGAAGCAGTAAGCAATTTCATCATGCCTTAATGAAGTACTTCATTGTTTCCCAGAGCGTCTGGATACCATAGGTAACTGATCTTCGAAAATTAATACTTGAGGCTTCAGGAAAATACTTCACAGGAACCGCTATCTCTCCTATCCGAAACTTCTTTTTGTGAGCAGCAATCAGTATTTGCGTGTCAAATATAAAATCGTTTGAAAACGTTGTAAACGGCACTAATTGCAAAACACCTTTTGAGAAAGCTCGATACCCCGTATGGTATTCGGAAAGATTGAGTCCTAAGCAAATATTCTCAATAATCGTCAGTACTCTGTTGCTAACGTACTTATAGACGGGCATACCACCTGCCAAGGCTTCTTTTCGTGATCTGATTCTACTTCCAAGCATCACATCAAAATACCCTTTCCTGATCGGCTCGACAAGAAAGGGGAGAAGCTTTGGGTCGTACTGATAATCGGGGTGAAGCATGACCACGATATCGGCATTTTTTTTCAGGGCGGTTTTGTAGCAAGTCTTCTGATTCCCACCATACCCGAGATTTTTCTTGTGAACCACTACCTGAAGACCTAGTTTTTTCGCTACCTCAGGAGTATTGTCGTAGCTCGCGTCATCAACGACGAGTACCTCGTCAAACGATCCCTTCGGAATATCTTTGTAGGTTCGTTCGAGTGTTTTTGCCGCATTGTATGCAGGCATTACGACGATCACTTTCCATCTTTTCATCTCTTGCATCGTATACTAAACTTAGAGAAGACGCAATAAAGAAAAGCGAGATGTTGCTGACATATCAATGAAACATGAGCTCTCAAACCAACATTTTCTGATCCTTGCCGTCCTTATTCTCATAGCTTCTTTTTTTATTCGGATATTCAACCTCTCTTCAAACCCTCCGGGATTTTTCGCAGACGAGGCGGCGATAGGCTATAACGCTTACTCATTACTAAAAACAGGAGCAGATGAGTATCATAAGTCTTTTCCCATCTTCTTCAGATCATTTGGGGACTACCGACTGCCTATCCCAATCTATGCAAATCTTCCCTTCATCGCGATCTTGGGACTCAGCGAAGTCTCTGTCCGCATGACGACAATCTTTTTCGGACTTGTCAGCATTCTTTTCTTGATGCTTTTTGTGAGAGAGCTTAGGGGAAATCTTGCCGGAGTCTGTGTGGGGGTACTCCTGATGGTTCTCCCATGGCATATTCACCTAAGCCGCTGGGGATCCGAGTATATGTCATTCCCCGCTTTTTTGAGTATCAGTCTCTACGGATATTCTGTATCTGTGAAACGACCACGGATGCTCCTCCTCTCCTTTGCATTCTTCGCGCTGACTCTCTACACCTACTACCCGACTCTTTTCGTCACACCACTTTTTATGGTGGGCCTAGTCATGTACAGATTCCTTTCTCTAAAAAAAGAAAGAGGACTTCTCCTCATCTCATGCATTGCTTTCTTTCTCATCTGTCTTCCGCTGCTTTTCGCATTGAAAAACGGAACTCTCATTACCAGATGGAATAGTGTCCAGTCTCAAAAAGTATCTGTCTCTCAAAAAGCGATACAAGCACTTACGACGTACAAGGATGCATATACTCCTGATTTTCTCTTCCTCAAAGGAGATGTTGGCATGCCAGAACACGCAATTACCAGACATTCTGTCAGAGGATTTGGCGAGCTCTATCTCTTCCAAATTATTCTTATTCCGGTAGGACTTTTTCTCGCTCTTCGAAAATCGAAAAATGGTGATGCATTCCTCATGCTCTGGCTTTTACTCCTCTATCCTCTTGGCAGCGCACTGACAAGTGATGGAATTCTCTCCACAAGGTCAGTGATTGGTATTATTCCGCTGTCATTTTTCTCTGCGATCGGTCTCGCCGGATTAGTCATCATAATGCTTAAAAAATTCCACGCTCTTTTAACAATATTGCTTCTCTCAGTATTTGCTCTTATTATGCTTTTCTCATCTGGTATGTATCTACGTGCATATTATAGAGACTACCCTCTCTACTCGGCTGATTTTTGGGGGTGGCAAGAAGGACCGAAATATATCATGCAGTATTTTCTCGCCAATAAGGACAGATATGATGATCTCTACATGAGCGGTGAATACAATTCAGGCGAAATCTTTCTGAAATTTTATGATCCAACAAACATCTGCAGCAGTAAGTGTAAAATGGGAGATTTTATGAGGCAGCCTGAGCTCTATAATCCCGCAAGAAAACAGCTTTTTGCATTGAGTCCTGAATACATAGCTCAATCACCGCTAGACACTCGCTTCAAAACACTCCATAACGTCTACTATCCAAACGGCACTGTTGCGTTTAAAATAGGCGTGATAGTATACCCCTCTACTTTCAAAATGTAGCCTATAATACCTAACGTAGCTTTGAAGTTTATTCTCTTTCACTGAAAGAGATGTCCGACCTCATTTTGAAAGCTCCGGTAGGTATATACTTTTTGCATCTTCAAAGCGAAGTGGTATACAATAGTCACCATGTCTAAAAAAACAATTCTTATAACAGGTGGTACGGGATTCTTAGGCGTCCATCTTGCAAGATCGTTTCTCAAAAAAGGTTTTATGGTCACTCTCCTTGATATTGCTCCCCTGGATGCAAAAGATCTTATGGGAAAAGTAACTGTTGTAAGCGCAGATATTCGGAATATGCAAGCTATACAGGATGCATTTCGTAATCAAACATTAGTCGTTCATGCAGCAGCTGCGCTACCAATCCAACGAACAAGAGAAAATATCTTTAGCGTCAATGTTGAGGGAACAAAAAACATTCTTGAAGCAAGTCTTCGTCGCAAGGCAAAACGCGTCGTGTTTATATCAACAACAGCCGTGTACGGTGTTCCAAAACATTTGCCAGAGAAAGAAGATTCGCCACTTGACCCGATTGGTTTCTACGGTGCGTCAAAAGTGAAAGGTGAAAACTTATGTCTTGCGTATTGTAAACGGGGACTCGAAGTAAACATCCTTCGCCCCAAGTCGTTTTTGGGGCCTGAACGACTTGGCGTGTTTGAGCTGTGGTTTGAAGCCATATACACAGGACGAAGAGTGTTTATCTTAGGAGACGGCAATAACAAATACCAACTCCTTGCAGTATCAGACGTAGCAACCGCAGTCGAAAAAGCACTTACCAGTAAAGTTTCTTGTGAGATATTCAATATCGGCGCTCGGGACTTTGGCACGTGGAGAGAGGACTTGGGTTTTGTCATACGTCAAAATACATCTGCGTCCAAAGTCACCTCTATCCCAACGCTTCCTGCGCAACTAACACTCACGTTTCTTGAATGGCTTAACCTCTCTCCTCTCTCTGCCTGGCATTACAAAACGATGCCAGTTCCCTCATATGTCGATACAAAAAAAGCTGAAAAACTTCTCGGCTGGAAGGCAGAAAAATCAAACAAAGAACTTCTCACAGAAAGTTATACGTGGTACAAACAACACCGTAATCAAGTTCTCAACAAAGTCGGCAAGACACACAGGGTAGGATGGAACTTCAAGGTACTTAATGTTATATCAAGAATCTGACATAGTTACATAGCTATATAGTTAAATGGTTAAAACTATGCAGCTATGCAACCATATAACCATGTTGTTATTATGAATATCGGCTTTGACCTTGATAAGATATTTATTAACTACCCGCCCCTGATTCCTGATCGTATTATTGACAGGCTCTACAAGAAAAAATCCAATGGTGAATTGCTCTACCGATTTCCTTCCAGACCAGAACAGATCTTACGAAAACTCTCTCACATGTCGTTTCTGAGAAAAGAAATCAAGAAAAACGTCTCATTTCTACAGGACATTGCGAAGGAGAAGCATACACTCTACTTGATTTCAAGTAGATTTCTTTTTCTCAAGCCGGAAACAGAAAGACTCATGAAACGGCTGGGATTTCATGGCATCTTTAAAACAATGTTTTTTAATTTTGAGAACAAGCAACCACATGAATTTAAAAATGAAATAATAAAAAAGCTGCAGCTTGATATCTATGTTGATGATGACTTTCCTCTTCTCAAGCATGTTGCCAAGCAAAATAAAAACACACAATTTTTCTGGCTCAGTAATAGAAAAAAACCTGAGAAACTTACTCGCAATATTACCGCAATTAGCACTCTATCAGATATATTCCAAAATTTTCACAATAAAACGACATCGAAGATCTGACGGCGCTACTTGACAAGTTACACTGCTTACTTATTTGTTTTTTTATGAAAGGTTGGAATAACGGAAAAGCTTCGCAAAATGATTACGTTGTGGTATATACTAAATCTTTATGAGCGAACGTGACCTCTCAAATATTCTTCTCTGGTGGCTGTGGCTTTTTGGAATTGGCATCATCTTTCTCCCGCTTTCAGTAACTCTTTTTCGTTCGTTTACTGACAAGGGCTATATTTTTGCAAAAACGCTTGGCGTAGTAGTCCTATCGTATGCAATGTTTTTTTTAGGAATACTAAAAATTCTTCCTTTCAACAGGCTCTCTCTTTTTTTCCTTTTTGCACTTCCTCTTCTTGGATATATTTTATTCCTCATTAGATCAAAAGATATAAGCAAATATGTAAAGAATTACTTCTCCAATCTTCGCCCCTTTTTTTTCATCTTCCTTGCAGAGGAAATACTTTTTTTAGCCGGTATTTATTTCCTTTCCTACGTCCGTTCTTTCTCTCCTGATATCCATGGCTTAGAGAAATTCATGGATTTTGGGTTTATCAATAGTATTGGAAGATCGACGTATTTTCCTCCGGCCGATATGTGGTTTCCCCCTCTTTCGATTAATTATTATTACTTCGGTCATTTAGCAACGGCTGTACTTATAAAGCTTACGAGCATCACGCCGGGGATTAGCTATAATCTCATGCTTGCCACGATTTTTTCCCTCTGCCTTGTGAGTAGCTTTTCACTGGGAGGAAATTTTTTTGCATCATTTCTTAAGTCAAAGACATTCCTTACCAAACGTATTCTCATAGTCGCCGTGCTCTCCTCGCTCCTCGTCACCCTTGGAGGAAACATCCACACGCTCTATACCTTCTTTAAGCCCTACGAGAATGAAAAGCCAGTCCCTCTGTGGGAACTAGCATTTTCACCAAATAGTTTCCCAAACGCGTATTGGTATCCAAATGCAACGCGATACATTCACAATACTATCCACGAATTTCCTATCTATTCCTGGACTGTTGCTGATCTCCATGGACATGTCCTTGATATCCCCTTTGTGCTTCTTGTTATAGCAGTACTTTTTTCGCTCTTTCAGTTGTCCTTCGCCCAAAAACCCGCAAAAAAACATTCTCAAGAGTCTTTTGTTGCGTCGCTCCAGTCATCAGGAGAACCAATTCTTCATATCTTGATTGGATTTCTTCTTGCAGTGATGTATATGACAAACGCGTGGGATGGTATTATCTATTTTCTCCTGAGTTTTTTTGTCGTGCTTTTTGCAAATCGGACACTTCTTGAGGGTACTGAAAAGCGATTTTCCCCCACTGGTCTTGGTGCACTTCTCAAAAGCAACATACCTTACTTCAAGCAAGTAGCGTATGCAATGCTTACTATCTCTATAAGTTTTTTTCTTTTCGCACAACCCTTTACGAGGTTTTTTAAACCATTCGTATCAGGCATAGGAGTACTATGTGCTCCGGAATTTCTCACCAATATCGGAAAACTCGGCCCGTTCCTGTTTGAAGCTGACCACTGTCAGCATTCACCCTGGTGGCAGCTTCTGATCCTTTACGGCCTTTTCTATTTTTTCGTCTTCTCATTTTTCATCTTACTGGTGAAAAAAAATATTGCCAAGCGTGCTGACTATTTTGTGCTTATTCTCGTCTTTCTCTCAACGCTTCTTATTCTCATTCCTGAATTTATTTACGCAAAAGATATATATCCTGCCCATTACCGTGCAAATACTATGTTTAAACTCGTCTTCCAAGCGTTCATGATGCTAGGACTCAGTAGCGGCTATATCTTCGTTCGCGTCATAAGTTACCTAAAAAAACATTTCTATGATTATAGCGGCGTGAGAAAAGTGTTCGTACTTTTATACGGAGGAACAAGTGCAGTTCTCATTACACTTGTCCTGATATATCCTTATCTTGCATTTAATTCCTATTACGGGGTATGGCAGCCTATCCCGGAAGGGACTGAGAAAAAACAGCAAACGCTTGATGGACTTTTTTACTTAAAAAACCTCTATCCGGAAGACTATGAACTCATCAGCTGGATGAACAAAAATATTCCCGGCCAACCCGTTGTTCTTGAGGCACAGGGAGATTCCTACACTGACCACGCCCGTATCTCTGCAAATACCGGTTTACCCACAGTTCTTGGATGGACTGTCCATGAATGGCTCTGGAGAGGATCATATGATATCCCATCCCCACGCATCGGAGAAGTCACACTCATGTATGAAACTGATGATACAAAAGTTGCATCAGACCTACTCAAAAAACATCATGTAAAATACGTTGTTATTGGAGATTTAGAAAGACAGAAATATCCGAAACTCTCTGAAGCAAAATTTAAAATCCTCGGCCGGCAAGTGTATCAAAACGGGAATACTCGTCTCCACGAACTACCGTAAAACAAAACTCTACAAAATAAACTAATCTTCGGGTGGCAAACGTGGAGCGGAGTCCAGCTTGCTGGACGAGCTCGCCTGCTTGACAGGCGCGGACAAGATCTTATCATGCGCAGCTCGTTGAAGCTTTCCTTGATTAAAAAAATCTGTAACGCTTCACTAGAGCGAGCATGATGAGAGGGAAACGTTTGACAGGACCCGCAAGAGAGATGCAAGAGTGTGACGACCTCAGCAAAACTTAAACATATTTGCCATCCTCCTTTCTATCATGCTATAGTTCATCAATCTATGACCACGCAAAAACTTGCTCAAACATGGTACGAACGATTCTCAAAATACGCAGAAGATCTCTATCCTGGCCGATATACAAAAGAGAAATGTTTAGAATTGGCAGAACAAGCGTTTGAGATAAAAAAACTTGCAAAAAAGAAACACTCAACCATCGTCTCCCACAACTATCTATTTCCAGAATTCCATGAGATCGCAGATTTTATCGGCGACTCACTAGGACTCAGCCTGAATGTTAAAAATAGCAATGCGAAGCGAGTGGACTTTGAGAGTGTGTTTTTTATGGGCGCGACGGCAAAGATCATCAATGGCAACAAAACACGGGTTTTTGTCCAAGATACACCGCAAGTTCTCGGATGTTCACTCGTTTTTGGGACAAGCTATGAGTGGCTTGAGGATTGGAAAAAAAGAAATCCAGATGGCCTTATGATCACCTACATCAATAGTGACGCATATACAAAATCACTCTGTGACTATGTTTCGACGTCAAGAAATACTGACAAGATAATTTTACGCGCGCTAAAAACAAATCCGGGAAAAAAGATTTTAGTGCTGCCAGACAAATTTTTAGGACACGTCATGAAAGTACGTGCTCTTGAGTTAGCAGCGAAAGAAGGACTCAAAGTCGATCCCGACCTCATTGAGATTTACAATGTCAAAAAAGGCGAGTACTGGTCTTCGTGCTACGTCCACGAGCAAATAGGTCCCGATGCTTCAGAGATCGCCATGCTTGACCATCCGGATGCGGAGCTTATGATCCACCCTGAATGTGGCTGCGCAGCGTCGTGTCTTGTCAAATTACAAGAAGGAAAAATTCCACAAGATAAGGCATACTTTTTATCAACCGAGCAAATGATCGAACGGGCAAAAGTGACTCCTGCAAAAAAGATCTTAGTCGCGACAGAAAAAGGGATGATCTACAGACTGAGAAAGGAGATTCCTGACAAGGAATTTTTGCCAGTTTCTATGAAAGCAGTGTGTCGATTTATGAAAGCAAATACGTTTGAGAAGCTTCTCGCATCACTCAAAGAAGATAAATTAGAAATTGTTCTTTGCGACGACTGCTGCGATCCCAAAAAGCCTTTGCAAAATGAAAGAGAGGTCCACATCCAAAAATCAGTAGCCAAAAAAGCCCACCTCGGCATTGACCGAATGCTTTCAATCAATTGATGAACCGCAAAATCCTTACAACTAAGAATTCTAGCAAAAGATTTCTTCAACGTCGCGATTACTCACTCTATTATGAAGTCACCGGAAAAGGTCCTGCTATAATTTTCATCCACGGACTTGGAGGAAACTTTCTCTCATGGTGGCAACAGATTCCCTACTTTGCAAATCATTTCACATGTGTTACTTTTTCCCAAAGGGGATTCTTCCTATCGACAAAAGGAGTTAAAGAACTTGATCCATCAACGCTTGCTGCCGACCTTGCATTCTTAATCGAATCGTTGAGGCTTCCTCAAGTAAGCATTATCGCTCAATCAATGGGCGGTATCTCAGGACTTGAATATACTCTTCAAAATCCATCAAGGGTAATGGGGTTGATAATGGCAGGAAGTATTGGTTCATTTTATGATCCAAAGCTTAAATTATTATTCGAAAACATCGATAAAAAAAGAGATGCGCTCATTAAACGAGGTGTTCATCCCGCAGCTGGAGAAAGAATGGCAAACGAAAACCCCCCGCTACATTTTCTCTATCAAAAAATAGACGCATTAAATAGTCGTAATGATAAAAAGCTGCTCAGAAGAAAAATAATTTCGTTTCAATTCAAAAAAATAGTTCCTGAGGAATTATCGAGGATTGCAACTCCAATTTTCTGCATCAGCGGAGAAGAAGATATTGTAACGCCAACCCAGGCAGTCAAGCTTTTTGCATCTTTTCTACCAAATACTAAACTGCGAATAATCAAAAAAGCAGGGCATTCTGTTTATTTTGAAAAACCAGAAATCTTCAACCGGCTTGTTGGGAAAATTTTATTAAACGATTTTCAATAATAAATCTGCTGCTTTTAGTGGGTGGGTGAGAACGCAGATTGAGATTAGTCTTCAGTTGTCTAAATTATAGGTAATCTCAATTTCTTTATTCTCTAGATCGAATGTTATTCTGTGATGGTCGAAAAAGCCTAACTGGCCAAGAATAACTGGCGTTTCGTGTGGAAGCTCGTCTGAAATATAGAAAGAACAATCATAATGTCTACCTCCCACATGGAGTGTCAGTGCTTCTAAAAACGTATGAAGCTTGCTCCTATTTGCTGTAGTAAAGACTTTTCTTTCTTTATTCTTTCTACTTACTTGAAGGAAGACTGCAATGCTCTTTGAACAGAAACAAACATCTGATCCTGAATCTATCAATGCAGTAATTGGTGCTGGCGTTATTCTATGAGTCTTTTTGTATCCAATGGCTACAGGGATCCACGGTTTATAAACTTTGCTTTGCGGAATGTAATAAGGGTATTTACGCACGTAAAGACGTTATGAAACCAAAGTAGTTTTTCGACGCAGGCACCAACAAGATATTTTTTAAGCCTTTAATTTTTTCGGAAAGTAATTCTAAGCTCTCCGCGTGCGCAACTACTTTTCTATTTTTTTTATTAATAGCCACCCAACCAGTTGAGTACGACTTAAGAGCAGATCGTAAATCTATTGCTTTCATAGCATATGTAGTATACCACTCAATAAACGTTTTGCAAAATTTTGCATTGGTAAGAACTCAGAGTTACTGACAAAACTGTATCAACATTGTCATGCTGAATTTACTGTGTCCTTCCGAAGTTTTAACGAAGGAGGATTTCAGCATCTCTTTAGACTTGCAATAAGATCCTGAATCAAGTTCAGGATGACACTGTGTCAGGAAACGTGAGATATTACTTGCATTGATCAAATGTTGACAATAAATTGAATCTCTAAAGTAAACTCCTATTGCTCTTCTCCAGGTCCAAAAGGGAAAGTTTCTTTTAATAAACATCCATTGATAAATCTACGGCTTTAGGGGAGTGGGTGAGGGCACCGATTGAGATGACATCAACTCCCGTTTTGGCAAAATCCTTAATGTTTTCCAATGTAATTCCTCCAGATGCTTCGAAGAAAACCATCCCACCCTTGTCATGATGAACTTGATTCAGCATCTTCTTAGATCCTGAAATAAATTCAGGATGACGAATTGCCTGAATCACCTTCCTTGCTCTCTCCGGCGTAAAGTTGTCCAGCATAATAACAAATGGATTCTTCAGATTTCTTTTTCTCCAAGTATCAACAGCTGCATAAGCTGCTTCATCCGATTTTACTTCTACTTCGATTACGATCGATTCATCGGCAATATCAGCGTGTTCTATTGCATATGAGATTGCTTCTCCTTCAGTTCGCAATGATCGCGTCAAACGCGACTGCTGCAAAAGAGCTAGATGATTATCCTTTAATAAAATTCCGTCTCGAAGATTAAGCCTATGTGTTACTCCACCAGCAACAGCGACAGATTTCTTATCAAGATGCATCCAGGGAGTTTTGCGGGTAGCAGCAATCAGTGGGGGATTGATCATATGAAGTTTTTTAATCGTTGCAACGTATTTTGCAGTCTCTGTAGCAATACCTGACATCCTTTGTAAAATATTAAGAAGTGCTCGTTCATATGAAAGAATATCCTTGGCAGTTCCCCGAAGAGACAGAAGTTTTTCTTCTGATTTTAGAGCATTGCCATCTGAGGTAAAAGCGCGGGGAGTAAGTTTTGTATGCTTTTTCGTGAGATAGACTACTTCTTCAAGACCACCAACAACACAGGCTGTTTTTGCACTAATGACTCCTTTTTTTGTACGTGAGGATATCTCCTCTGCGAGGAATATTTTAACAGTACTTTCATCTCCAATATGATCGTTTCGAGTAAGAAAGACAAACAATTCATCAAGAATACGTTGATACGACTGGTTGGTAGAAGTCAAGAGGTGCTTCTTCTGAAAATGAGACATGAGTGAATCCATACCGCTGATTAAAGCAGAAGGAGAGTAGAAAGGAAAGCACTAGATGCGATAGCCGGTCTCACCGTGCACTGCAAGATCAAGACCCAGTTCCTCTTCTTTCCTCGTCGTCAATTTCATAGCTAGAAGGTGTTCCAGAAAACCTGGTTCGTGACTTCATGATGGTAGATAATTTCAGATGCCTTCACGCGCGATCCCAACTCACGAGGACTTCGATCCGCTGCTTGCTCTTTCCAAAACACGTACTTCTCTTTATTTGCAGCTCCTAGGATCTTTGCCATAAACTCACTTCCTTTGTAGATACGAATGGCATCATTAATATTGCCGGGTAAAAAACGAACCCGATCACGCTTGTCTGCATCTTTCTTAAGAGGCGTCCCTTCAAGTCCTGTTTTAAGAATCGTGTAGAGGACGAGGTAAGGATTTGAGTCAGGAGCAACTGCACGTACCTCAATACGTGCTGAGCGCTCATTGCCTACAGGGATTCGGATCATTGCGCCTCGATCGATGGGAGAAACTTTTATCTGGTTTGGCGCTTCAAAGTGTGGATCTAGCCGACGGTAGGCGTTGACACTTGATGAGAAAACAAGGCATGTTTCCGATGCGTGGTTTAAAAGTCGCGTAATAAAACCCCAGGCTATTGGTGAGAGATCTCCATTGCCACCTTTTTTATAGAAAATGTTCTTGCCATTTTTTGCGAGTGAAAAATTTACGTGCATACCACTCCCATTGATATTGGCGATCGGCTTTGGGATAAATGTGGCGGACATACCCATGTTGTTTGCGACTTGTCGACACACAAGTTTGTAAAGTTGTATTTGATCTGCAGCACGAAGCGCGTCAGTATAGGAAAAATTGAGCTCAAACTGCGAGGGCGCAACTTCTGGGTGATCTTTCTCATTTTTATACCCCATCGCTCGCTGCGCCTCAGCTGATGCATCAATGAACCGCTTGAGTCTATCAAGTGGCAATGCATGATAATACCCTCCGGCTGAGATGAGCTTAAAACCTCCGTTTGCATCGTATTGTAACTCAGCATCCACACTATCCACTAAAAATCCTTCAATCTCAGCCGAAGCATATGCGGTAAATCCTTGTTTTCTTTTCAGTTGCTTAAGGTACTGCTTGAGCATTCCCCTAAAATCTGACTCATATGGAGTTTTATCCCTATTCATGACGTCGGCGAACATGATGACTTTCCCAGGACCAAAGACATCTGCAGGAAGCCAGAAAAACGACGTCCAGTCAACGTCAAGACGAAGATCTGATTCCTGCTGCGCGGTAAACCCACGGATCGATGAGCCATCGAATGTCAAGTTGTCTGCATTCTCGAGGAGAAACTTCTTATCATAATCCAGCATGTGCAGTCTACCCTCAATGTTGGAGAAACACAGCGTAACCGCTTTAATACGCTTCTCTTTCTTCAGGTATGCCCGATATTCTGCTTCTTGCTCCGGAGCAGTAACACCATCACGCTTGTCTTTGGCTTTGAGGTTGAGCTCTTCTAATTCATCATAAGGAATTTCGAGGAAGTTTTTAAGATTATTTAATGAGGAAATAGGATTATTCATTAAGAATTTAAGTTAAATAGTTATCTTCCGATGCTAAATTAGCACCACTTAAGGATCTTGTCAATAGGGGAATCGAGTAACCAGCTCATCTACAAGAAAACTATCGAGAGGTGGACTGATGGGATGGAGAAGGTGTAGGCGTTTTGCAACCAGTACCTTTTATTTCACATGCAACAAAAGCGTGAATCTCACTATAATCATCACTTCCCGCACTTGGAATAATCACCCATTGCCCGCGATATTCACTACTCACCGGAGGATTTATCAGAAGACCGGGCCGCTCTGTATCTCCAAAATCAAGTATTGCTGAGGATATTTTTGCGTCTTCCATTTTTTGCGCTAGTTTTATGAAATCATCGTACTCATTTTGAGCGATATCAGTATCAATACTGTCTTTAAATACATCAACCAAGCTGACGACTTTCACGGGATTGAGGATCGTTCCGACTGAGAACAGTTTGTCTTTAAATGCCTGGATAACTTTCTCTTGCCGCTTACTCCTCGCAAAATCAGACCCTTCCGGACTAAGGGCGTGCCGTGACCTAACAAATTTGAGAGCAGTTATTCCGTCCATATGCTGGAGTCCTGGATCAATGTGTAGATGTTCATAGCGACAAGGAAACGCTTCTGATTCAGTGGCGCTACTCGTCGCAATTTGCGCAGACAGACTTGCTATCTCATCCTCACTGCGGCCACACGCATCATCTTCTTTTCCCGAAATCGGATAGGCATAATCATCAAGCGTCCGCTCAACAGTAATATCTAATCCTCCCATCATGTCAACTGCTTTTACAAATCCATCAAAATCAATTCTGATGCCGTAATCGATTGGCTGATCGAGAATTTTTGAGACAACTGCCTTTGCGAGCTTGAGTCCTCCGCCTTCTTCTTTGTCTTGACCTGTCGCGTAAGCTGAATTGACCTTAGCCTGAAGATCCGAAACCCACAAGTCACGTGGTATTGAGACGAGTGTCACTTTTTTTGCCTTTGGATCGATACTTGCAAAAATAATCGTATCAGTAAGATTTGGACCTTCGTGCATTCCTCCCCCTATTCCAAGAAGAAGAATACTAACTCTTTCATCGGTTTTTTTTAAAGTAATATTTTTGTTCATCAGGGTTTGGGCACCAACAGACCCAAGCGTCAGAAGAAGCGGCACGACTTTTATCCCAACAAGAAGAGCAAAGACGATTAGCATGATATACAACAACTGCTTTCGCTGCTTCGAAGAAGTAGTATTTTGGTGAAGTCGTGATCTCATGTAGCGCTAGTCTTAGGAACGGGTATAAATGCGGCCAAATGAAACGGGATCCAAACTCGCTGACCCAACAAGAACACCGTCTATGTGTTCCATAATCATAAATGAGTGAACATTATCTGGCGTAACACTTCCTCCATAGAGAACTGTCTGTACACCTGCTTTCTCTTTTATCCCAGTTGCGACACTATTTGCATTGTCAGGAGTATCAGGCTCTCCGGTACCGATTGCAAAAACGGGCTCATAGACAACTATGCTCACACCCTTTGGGACAATTGTATGCTCATCTTGCACGCAATAGATAGGAACGATCCCCGAAGCCAAAGCCATATCGACTTTATTGGCAAGCATCTGGTCATCTTCGCGGAAATACTTCCTCCGCTCGTGATGCCCAATAATAACATATGAAACAAATTCTTTCAGCTGATCAGCAGCAATTTCTCCTGTATACGCGCCTTTGGGAAACGGTGAGACATCCTGGGATCCAAGTTTGATAGGTAATTTTCTCTCTTCAATCTGTGTCCGCATCATTGATAACAACGTAAAGGGTGGACAAATCACAATATCTTTATTGGAAATTTGATCCGCCGGCCGGCGGATGACATTTGAAATTTGACATCTCTGAAGCCACTTTGTGGCCTCAGAGCTTGTCATATTCGCTTTCCAATTGGCGACGATAAAGAGCTCTTTCATATGCTACAATGTTATCCTAATTAATCCGAATTATATTAGTCCGAATGCATCCTAATCCTATTCTCCGAAGTTTCATTATTCGGATCAATTCGGACTATTTTCATTAGGATAAATTCGGATAAGGTATTCCAATTATACCCTATGGAAAACACACTGCTCAAGGATTTAAATAAAGACCAACAACAGGCTGTTCTCCATACAGACGGCCCGGCTATCATTCTTGCAGGAGCTGGCTCTGGCAAAACCCGTGTGCTTACCTACAAAGTAATCTATTTGATCCTTGAGAGAAAAGTACCGGCAGAAAATATTCTGCTCGTAACGTTTACGAATAAAGCAGCAAAGGAAATGAAAGAGCGAATTGAACGCTTTTTCTCTTCCAAACTCCATAGTTCTACTACAAGCACAAGACCACTGGCAACTACTTTTCATTCACTCTGTGCAAAGATCCTCAGAATCGATGGTAAGCCTATCGGTCTGTCTCAGAAATTTCTCATTTATGATGACAACGACCAGATGGATTGCATAAAAGAAGCTATGGGGCGTCTCAATATCTCTGTAAAAGATATCAAACCCTATTCTGTTCTGGCAACAATCTCGCAAGCAAAAAATGAACTACTAACACCTCTTGAGTACTTAAGTATCGCCAGAGGGTACTTCCAAGAAACCGTTGCCAAGATTTACAGCATGTACCAACAGATCCTCAAAGAGAATGACGCTGTGGATTTTGATGATCTTATCAACAAGACGATAAAACTTCTTGAAGAAAATCCTTCAGTCCTCAAAAAGTATCAGGAAAAATTTCAGTACATACTCGTTGATGAATATCAGGATACCAATAAAGCACAGTACCGTCTCACGAGATTGTTGAGTGGCAAATGGAAAAATGTCTGTGTGGTCGGCGATTTCTCACAAAGTATCTACTCCTGGCGCGGAGCAGACTACAGAAATCTCATGCGTTTTCAGCAGGATTTCGCCTCGACAAAGACATTTACCCTCTCGCAAAATTACCGGTCAACACAAAAAATCCTTGATGCCGCGTCAACAGTTATTGCCAATAATACATCTCATCCTGTTTTAAAACTCTGGACTGAAAATCCAATCGGTGAACAGATAGAAATTTTTGAGGCAAACAATGAGCAGGAGGAAGCTGATTTTATTATCAACACAATATCCAATGTCAAATATCAAATGTCAAATGTCCAATTGAAAGACGTTGCTGTTTTGTATCGAACCAATGCGCAGTCGCGTGTTATTGAAGAGGCGTTTTTGCACCATTCAATCCCTTATGTGCTCGTTGGTGGCACGAGGTTTTATGAACGGAAAGAAATAAAAGATGTGCTCTCATACCTTCGTAATATTGCAAACCCCAAAGACATGGTTTCATACCGGAGGATCGAGAAACTCGGCAAAGGAAGGCTACAAAAGTTTTTAGACTTTCAAAAGTCCTTGTACCCCTCTCCCTTGAGGGGAGAGGGCGGGGGTGAGGGTGAACAAAGCGAAGAGCTCCCAGCAACAATTGATATTATGGACCGAGTCGTAAAGGCTACCGACTACCTCTCCCTCTACGATGAGAAGGACGAGGAGGATCGGATGCGTCTTGAGAATATCAAAGAGCTCCGCTCAGTCGCTCTGGAATTCCCAAATCTCACTGACTTTCTTGAGAATGTCTCACTCGTCGAACAGGAGTATACTGCAAATTTGGGAGATGCTGAGAAGAAAAACGCAATCACCCTCATGACGCTTCATGGCGCAAAAGGACTCGAATTTCCAATTGTCTTTATGATCGGTATGGAAGAAGGACTCTTCCCGCATAGCCGTGCACTCATGGACAAACATGAACTCGAAGAAGAACGCCGACTTTGCTACGTCGGCATCACGAGAGCTGAATATCGTCTCTTTTTCACCTATGCAAGGCGACGCCTTTATTTTGGACAACGAACAAGTAACACCGTCTCTCGTTTTATCCAGGAACTCCCCGAAGACGTGCTGAAGCAGAATTTCCAGTATTTCAAAATTGGAGAAAAGAAAAAAACCGAAAATACCTCTTCAACGGATTGGTTCTAAGTTGTTTGGGAAGATAATACAGGAAGCTCAGACGATGAAAGAATTTTCTCTAAACCTCTCTTAGTCACAGCTCCTGATTGCGGACTTTGCGATAAAACCCTATCGAAATTTGCCATTGCGCGAAGAATTGACTCTCTCCCTTCCGACACAACTGGTGGATAGACAACCCATGGATGGTAAGAGAGATAAACATAGTGACCAACGTTAGCAGTTATTGAATAAGCGTCTTCATTAGCTTCAGGAATCTCCTGACGAATTATTTCATCAACGATTTTCGGGCGACTGTGAGCTACACCCCAATCTATTGCATAATCAAGTTTCGCATGCTCCTCATCGAATTCTTTATGAAGTGTACCTGCTTGTATGCATTTATGAATCATTGGCTCACCAAGCCATTCATCTCCTTCTAAAAAGAAGTCTCTTACTCGCTGCGGCAAAGCAAAATAACGAAACATCCGAAAACCCTTAACTGTATCAACAAAATGGGCTCTACGAATAGGATCTTGCTCGCAAATTTTCTCAAGACGTCCAGGAGGTTCATTGCGAGGCATCACCCAATCGTCTATTTCATACGTCACAGATCGCGGAGAAGGCCTCGAATCCATCAGAATAAATCCGACGATGCCAAAATTACTGACAACAATATCGCCTTCAACATAATAGCGTTGTTCATCTAAAATTTCTGCAAGAACCCCTCTTTCCTGACTTTCTGCCAGCACTCCTGGCACACTAACTTTTTCCATTGGAGCACCGTTATAAATTGCAACTTCTCGAGGTTCTCCCTCTGCTAGCCCTGCCATAAGTAACGGTATTATACATCTTTCACTTTCTCTGGCAAATACGAATGGTCTGCTACAATACATTTATGACGGTAAAACACAATAGTAATTTAAGAGATTCACTTAATAGTATTGCAACGCATCCCTTACAGTCCTTCGAGTGGGGGGAGTTTCGGGAGAAAACGGGGATTAAAGTTATTCGGCGTGGGTTTGAGAAAAATGGCAAGCTCATTGAGGGATTTCAGGTAACGATCCATCCTATCCCTCACACTCCCTTTTTTGCCGGTTATTTGCCAAAAGGCACGATGCCAACTGAAGAGATGCTTCAGGAGCTAAAAAAAATCGGCAGGGAGGAGCAGTGCATATTTATCCAACTCGAACCAAATGTTAAAAAATCTTCCATTTACCCCTCTCCCTTGAGGGGAGAGGGTCAGGGTGAGGGGAGGCTTGTTCCAGCTGCGCATCCTTTATTCACCAAGTACACAATGATCCTCGATCTCACCAAATCCGAAGAAGAACTCCTAAAAAACATGCACCCCAAAACCCGCTACAACATCAAAGTTGCACAGAAGCACGGCGTGGCAGTCCACGCAGACGACTCCGACAAAGCATTTGAGAAATATTTGGAACTCACAAGGGAAACGACAGGCAGACAAGGCTTCTATGCACATACCGAGAAATACCATCGGTTGATGTGGGAGACTTTAAGAATGGATAATGTCATTGCGACTTCGCCAAAGGCGAGGAAGCAATCTCATACAATTGAAGATGTTATAAGAGATCGCCGCGTCGTTTCCGCCAAAGGCGGAGCACCTCGCGATGACAATAATAATCAACTCACCGCACACCTCCTCACTGCCACCTATCAAAATAAAATTCTCGTCGCCTGGATCATCTTTGTCTTCCATGACACGCTTTACTATCCCTACGGTGCATCAAGTAACGAACATCGTGAAGTCATGGCATCGACAGCGATGATGTGGGAGACAATACGTTGGGGTAAAAAACTTGGGCTTAAAAAATTTGACATGTGGGGAGCATTAGGACCAGATGCTAATCCTAAAGATCCGTGGTTTGGATTTCATCGATTCAAACAAGGCTTTGGCCCGGAATTAGTAGAATTTGTGGGAAGCTATGATTTGATTATTAGCCCAATGCTCTATCAGGCCTACAAAGTAGTAGACAAACTTCGGTGGATGTATCTGAAATTGAGAAAATGATTTCAGAAAACTCAGATGATACTCAGCAAATCATAAATTCTGAACCATCAGAAAATCAGATCATCTGACTCTCTGAAAACCTGATTCACAGAGTTTTCCGAGTATTCTGAAATATGAAAAAGTACGTACCTTACCTTCTCCTCGCTCTTCCATTTTTTCTTCTCAAAATTACCAATATTGGCATCTGGTTATCTGATACAAACATTTATTTCTATACAGGCTATCAACTCCTTCAGGGAGAAGTGCTTTATAAGGATATCTTTTTTACCAACTTTCCACTGATACCCTATATCTCTGCACTCTACTTTTTAGTAACAGGTGGCAACATCCCTCTTTTTTTCTTTACCACAACGATAGAAGTCATTGCAGCAGGATTCCTCATCTACCTCATCGTAAGACGGGAAAATTCTCAAAACATGGCACTTCTCACTGCTGCGATATATCTCTACTCCTTCATCATCCTTGCCACATCAGATCATCAAACAGGTGTTTTCCTAGGATCCGTATTCTCGCTTCTGTCGTACTACTTTCTGATCATAAAACAAAAACCTTTTCTCTCAGGAACATTTATTGCACTCGCGCTGCTTACAAAAGCGTATTTTCTGCCAATCTTCATTTCATTTTTAATCTTCTTATTCTTCGAGCGAAGGTCGCCCAAGGCGAGAAGTTCAAACAATGAAACAATGGAGCAACTGTATCATGACAACCAGAGTTCTCGATTCTCCGCCATGCGAAGCCCTAACGGCTGGAGGATCACTCGAACAATACTACTCTTTCTCTCTGGATTCACTGCTGCAACAATTATTGTCCTCCTCCCCTCGTTACTCACTGCGCCGACTGATCTTCTTAGAGATGTATTTCTCTATTCACTCACCAGGTCTCAGGGAATAGACAAGGCAAGAATCGCGTATTTCTTTCTCACACACGAAGCGCTTTTTGCTCTCCTTCTTTTCTGGAACATACTAATGATCTACAAGAGGCTTTTATTTGGACTTATTTCCATCTCGAGCCTTCTCTTTTTCTTGCTCTATCAAGACATCTACTATCTCTACCTCAACTTCTGTATACCCTTTCTCGCACTTTCTTTCCCTACTCTCCAGAGCGCAATTCGCCAAATATTTTCTCTTCAAAAAATGCTCATCCCGACAATCCTTCTCGGAATAATCTTTCTCAACCTCTATCTGTACATATCATCACAGCGTACTAAGCAAAAAATTGAGAACATTACGGCAATAACAACAGTCATAATAAATGAAAAACCACAAACCCTCTACGGAATAAACTCACTTACCCCTGCACTCGCCTACCTCACGAAGACGCCGCTTCTTGACGGCATTATCGATACAAACGAAAATATTTTCCGCAAAGGTTTTCTTAACAAGAAATCCCTCACTGCTCGTGCAATAGAACAGAACGCACTGCTTATCAGCAATGCGGCAATCTACCCCAACCTTGGCATCACCTATCCACTGTTGGGAGGAATATTTGACGAGCAGGCAGTATACAAATCCTGCAGGCTCATCGGCACATTTCCTGTACAACCGGAAGGAATCGAGAATGCAATTAATGTATTTAGATGTAGGAACAAATGACTCCCTCTGTCATCCTGAACAAAGTGAAGGATCTATTTTGCACATGTTGAGATTCTTCGGCAGAGCCTCAGGATGACAACTACGCAATCGTAAATGACTTGGGGACTATATAGAGGTAAATTTGATGCAACTCATCCTTCTCTTTCAAAGGAAGATAGGGGATCGGATATCGGAAACTGACAATTCTCGTTCCTGGCCTAAGCTCTGTTGCAAATTTTGGCTTTAACCGATGGAGCGCTTTTGGCACAAGATAGACAAAAACGACAGTCGCATCAGAAATATCAACATCAAAAAAGTTCTTCTGGATAATGCGAATGTTGTTGTCTTCCTTCTCAAGACGAATCCGTGTCATTGAGAAATACGCCCGAAGCGGGTCTATTTCTATCCCAACCCCTTTTCCGCCGTACTCAGACGCAGCAGTAATCAGCGCAGTTCCGTCTCCTGATCCAAGATCGTACACTATATCTTTTTTCCCGACTTTTGCGAGCTTACACATCGCGCGGGCAATGCGGCCAGAAGTTCTACACCAGGGAGCCCACGGGCTATCAGGAGGCCATATCATCGAAAGTGATATAAGGAGTAATATCACTACGACTAGTAAGATAAGATTAAACACGGTAGTGACTAGTAATTATGACGGTTGTAACAGGACTGCAACTTGACAAGAAAACGACAAAATCCCAACTTCACAAGAAAAACTCATGAAAGTGTATAAAATACTTTTCCAAAAATATTCTCCTTTTTTACCCAGCCAAAGTCCCTACTGTCCTTGCTCTCGCTGAGATTATCACCTTCAAGGAAGCATAATGTTCCCTGTATCTTTTTTACCCGTTTTATAAGAGGAATTCCCTTCCGAGGATGACGAAAAACAACGATATGACCTTTTTTTGGCGTTAAAAGCTTGTATGCAAGGAAGCAAGCAAGGACAAGATCTCCATTCTGAAACGTCGGTTTCATACTCTCACCTACTATTTGATATTTTTTAACTGGGAATATCATGAGATTTGAGACTATTTTGCTACCTTTCAGGCCGAGACTTCAGGCCAAACACCCCTCAGGCTGAAGCCTTCTTTGATTGCTCAAACATCTGAGCAATCTCATTAACAGTCTCAACAAGCTGATCGGCAGCCTCGAGGCTTACCGTCTGCTTGTTTTGGGAGCAGAGTTTTGCGGCGTTCCAAAATGTTTCGTGAAGATTGGGAAATGTTGAGAGATGCTCGGATTTAAAATAATCTGTCCAGAGAATAAGAAGTTCTTCTTTGCATTTCTGAGCATGTTCTTCTTTGGTGAGAACACACCGAACAAATTTATTTCTGTCAGCAACGGTCGCATTTTCCTTTGGCAATGCTTCGATGAGTTGCACCATCTTCTTCACAGTAGCGGCAGCGATTTGTGCAGGCTTGGGGTCATAAATACCACACGGCACATCACAATGCGCGTAGACAGGGCTCGTTGGGAGAAGTTTCGCAAAAGAAGTAATGAGAATGCGGAACATCATGATTAGGGTACTAAACTTTCCAAGCAAAGTCAACGTCCCTTTTCTGAGATTACGCATCACTTGTAAAAATTATGTTATTTGTTGATAATAAAACTGCTATGAAACGTCTTCTTCAGACTGAAGAAAAAAGACACCTCTGCGCCGATTGCTTCTTCTCAAAATGGGGAGTAGAAATGGCCGTTCAATGCTAAGGCTATCATCTCTCTCGAAAAGAAATTCCCTGAAGCCTTGGGTAATAATACAAAACGTCTTTCACAATAGGGTCATTAACTCCGCTTATTTTTCCTTCCAGATATAATCCTTCAAGACTTAACCACAAAACGTACGGATTAGGCATGTTCCGGAAACGTGTATACTCTGCAGGAGAAATGATTTTGTTCCTGTACTTGAATTGCGCCCTTTTTGCCTCTTCCTCAGTCGCCGGTTCATAGTTATTGTTTTCGGTAACGGTCTTAATAACGCTTTTGTCTAAATCACCGGTCGAGTGATGCGGCTTTTGTATTCTCTTCACAATAGTCCCATCATTCTTGATGATAACGAGGGTTCCCCATTCTACATCCGTAGTCCTCCCCGGTGCTCCCACTCTGCCATGAATCAGATTGCCAAAAAGATTTTGATTAGTTGTTTTGGTATCTCGATAAAGATCTTTTGGCTTTGTACCCCTAGTCTCCAAAATCATCAGATTAACATTAAGAATTGCCATCTCGCCATCCAAAAAATAAAGAACAGAATACCCGTCGAATTGGGCATCTCCGCGTGTATCATTCTCATCTCGAGGAAGAATCCCATGTGCGAGCGAAAGAATAAGATCCGCACTACAACCAATATTGTCGATATACGTAAGCAAAGCAGAACTCAAATCAGATAGTGCAATCGGCTCTCGTCCAGACTCCTTCCGGATCAGATCAATAGCAAACGCCTCTGTCTCAAACGGATCAAAAAGCACTGTGGTTTCCTCAGGCTCAGGAGAAGCGACGAGCGTTGCGAGACGCCTTTGACCATTGGCAACAAGCTCTACGACATCATAGGTGGGGGTATCGCTATAGAGTTTAGGAAAGGTGATCTCAGCCCTTCTTCCGATAGGGAGATGCCCTTCGCCCTGCAAAGTTACTTCTCCATAGCTATTACTTTCAAGTAAAAGAGAGCCTTGTTTTCGTACTGCCCCGTCACGAAGGGCTTTGACGTTTTCATCATCCCATTCAGTCACTTCTCCATGCAGAAAATCACTTGGCACAGACTTCTCATAACCTGTTCTATGGTCTCTCAAGTGGTCTTCGAGAAATAACACTCCACCGATACTAGCTCCCAATAAGCCAGTCGCAGCAGCTGCGCCTCCGCCGATGGCTAGCGCCTTGGTAAAATCACGGCGAGAAACCACTGGAGCTCCTATGCAAGCCTCAATTACTCTTTGGGACACAGCGTAAGTATCCTATAAAACGAAGCTTCTGTCAATTTGAGAGATTACAAATTTAGGAGGCTGCGAGGGTATTTGCAAGCCTATCGACTCTCTCGTTGTTATGGTCTCCTGAGTGGCCGAGAACTTTCCTATACCAGACCTCCAGGTTATTGGCCATGATGACGTCATGGATAAGGCGGAAAATCTCCTGGTTTTCCTTCACCATCTCGTATGGCTTTCGGAGATTCCCGATCGTAATTTGGCTGTCTGAGTGAATGAGAATTTTTTTATACCCCTCCTCCAAAGCCCACAGGAGCGCATGATACACTGCGTATGCTTCTGCAGTATTGTTCGTCTGCTTCCCTTCTACTCTTCCTGACTTTTCCACCTTCCCCGAAACAAAAGCCCACGCGGCACTGGCACGATCAGTGCCGTTATAGACACATGCACCATCAGTCCATATCTCAACATCGACTGCACCAACAGGCTTATGTGGTTTTGAGGAAAATAAGTCTGCATTCTTGTTGACTACCTTAAACTCATCGTCGTGATAGAGCCTATGACACCGTGGACAATAGTAGTAGGCAGTGTAGTAGTACTGTTTCTTGAGTTGCTCTGGGGTACGTTTAGTTTGTTTTACAACGAGTGGGGACCCACAGGTTTTACAGATTTTCATATTGTGCGCAGTACATTGTACCATTTCTTAATTCGTGGTAAAATCTTGCTTATGCCAGAACGAATAATACATCGCCCAATTGCTCCTCTTCGCGAGCAGCGAAGAAAGGTATTACCACCCCACACCTTTCATCAGACGAGATATGAGGCTGGAAATATCGTTGATCGACCAGAGGAGAGAGAGCGCAGACTTTTTAGAGCTGCATTTGCGTTGGATGCACAACTGCAACGAGAAATCGATGTTGCGATAGAAGGAGGCGCTCTTGAACGTATAAGAAAGAATGTTCTGAGCCGCTACGATGAAGTTATGGCTGCGTGGAGAGCAGAAGATACAACTGACAAATTTACTCCTCCTGACAACGATCGTCTTTAGCACTGGACTTATAAAATAATTCTGTCATTCTCCACCTTCGGAATCACCTTGTCTCCTGGCTTGATGTTCCCGTCAATTATTCGGAGCGCGACTTCATCAACCAATTTTTCCTCAATGAGTCTTTTCAAAGGTCGTGCGCCAAATACCGGATCATACCCTTGCTCAGCAAAATACATTACTACATCATCTGAGACGATAAGAGAGATATTGTTTTCAAGCATACGCTGTTTTACTTCCTCAAGTTGCAATTCTGTAATGCGCAAGACATCTTTCGGCGTAAGGGTATTGTAGAGAACGACAGAATCGAGACGGTTGAGAAACTCTGGCTTGAAGTAGTGATGCAGAACTTCCCATACCTTTGCCTCAAGATCCCCTCGCTCTTTATCCTTGTGTTTTTCTTCGTGTTCCCTTATGACATCGCCAGCAAGGTTACTAGTCATAATAATAATTGTGTTACGAAAATCGACAACAACTCCTTTACTATCAGTCAGCCGTCCCTCATCCAAAATCTGGAGAAAAAGATTAAACACATGCGGATGCGCTTTTTCGACTTCATCAAACAAGATGACGCTGTATGGCTTGCGACGGACCGCCTCAGTCAGCTGTCCTCCCTCTTCATATCCAATGTATCCGGGAGGCGCTCCGATGAGACGAGCAACAGAATGCTCTTCCATGTACTCACTCATGTCGATTCGTGTTATCGCATGCTGATCGCTAAAGAGAATTTCTGCCAATGCTTTTGCTGTCTCAGTTTTCCCAACACCTGTCGGACCTAAAAAAAGAAATGACCCAATCGGCCGATTTTTTGCGCCAAGACCTGAACGGGATCTTCGAATTGCTCTGGCAAGAGCATCAATTGCCCGGTCTTGGCCGACCACATGCTGACGTAGCTCCTCATCAAGATGGGAAAGGCGCTCCGCTTCTGATGCAAGCATTCGGGTTGCGGGAATACCTGTCCAGCGGGATACTACCCGTGCGATATCTTCCTCATCAACCTCTTCGCGAAGTACACGTTCTTCTTTGGGAATTTTTGTCCATAAATTATTGTATTCTCTAAGCTGTTTCTCAAGCTCCGGAATTTTGCCATATTTAATCTCTGCGGCTTTTTGCAAATCAACCTCTCGCTCTGCTTTCTCAAGCTCAATCCGCAACCCGTCAATTTTTGCTCTCGTATCCTGAATCTTTTTTATGATGTCCTTCTGTTCATTCCACCGCTTCTCTATACTTTCCGCCTGTTTCTTAAGCTCAGTTAGCTCTTTCTCCTGTTGAGATTTTCTTGCTTTGGCGATATCAGACTTGTCTTTCTTCAACGCCGCAAGTTCTATCTCAATCTGCATGATCCGACGCTTCAAAGAATCAAGCTCGGCAGGCATACTTTCAGTCTCGATCTTTATGGCAGCAGCCGCTTCATCTATAAGATCAATTGCCTTATCGGGAAGAAACCTGTGGGGAATATATTGAGCAGAAAGCTTGGCGGCGGCGATAAGGGCGTTATCAGTAATCCTAATTCCATGGTGCACCTCATACCGCTCTTTTATTCCGCGAAGAATTGAGATCGCATCCTCAATCGTTGGCTCATCAACAGTTACCGGCTGAAAGCGGCGTGCAAGTGCCGGGTCTTTTTCGACATACCGCCTGTATTCTCCAACTGTCGTTGCACCAATCATTCTCAGTGCCCCACGGGCCAAAGACGGCTTCAGGATATTCGCAGCATCCATGGATCCCTCAGATGCCCCACCGCCCACAAGGGTATGCAATTCATCGATAAACATAATATACTTTCCGCCTGACTCCTCGACTGCTTTTATGACTGCTTTCAGACGCTCCTCAAACTCACCACGGAATTTCGCTCCTGCCAGAAGCTGGGCAAAATCCAAGACAACGAGCTCTTTGCTCCTGAGCGTTGTCGGAACTGCTCCCTCAACAATTTTCTGAGCAAGTCCTTCAACAATTGCAGTTTTTCCAACACCAGGATCACCAATGAGAATTGGATTGTTTTTTGTTCTTCGGGAGAGGATCTCCATGACTCGCCGTATCTCAATTTCGCGTCCCACAACAGGATCGATTTTGCCTGCACGAGCATTATCTGTAAGGTTAATGGTATATTTTTTGAGAGCTTCTTGGGGATTAACTGGCTTGAGGAAATCCGGAACTTGGTTTCCTTGACTATCCATAGGCTAACTATACAATTAGCAGTACGTCTTGTCAAGTGCTAATACCAAAAACAGAGCAAGGTACATTCTAAACTGTCCTTCGGAACATTTTCCCAAGAGCAATAAGTGCAACTGCTCCGATAAGTGCGACAAAGAGACTGTAGATATTAAATCCAGTCACTCCAGGCTCACCGAATATATTCATCAGAAACCCTCCGACGAGCGCCCCCGTAATGCCGAAAATAATATTTATAAGAACTCCCTGTTGGGCATCTGTTTTCATGACAACTGATGCCGCCCATCCTGCGAGTGCGCCAAGAACAATCCATACGATAAAATTCACTCTTTCCTCACCTCCTTTAGAAGCTCTTGCTTTTTGTGAAGCAAAAAGCTTAGAGATTCTTAAGCCCGCCTAAGATCGCTCCGTGAGCCGTGTACGAATAGTACCTGAAGGCGAACGGTAAGATCAGGAGGACTCCCCTATGTCCCACAAGTACTATCCACTACAGCAATGAAGGAGGGTTGAGAAGTCAGTAAGAAGAAGATAAGAGAGAAAAAACTTACGTTCTTGCCTTAAGAATCTGTAGCATTTGGGAATGGATTGCCGGAGGAGCAAGAAGGAGTGTAAAATTTCCTGCAATACTTTCCTCTGTTACTACCAGTGATATCTCCATCCCTTGTACATCGGTGACAATGCAGCCTGACTCCTTCGCGATAGCGAGGATCGGCGCAATATCCCAAATACGGTTCTCGAGATTGATAAGACCCGCAAGTTTTCCCTCAGCAGCATAGACATAGTCGACAGCGCTGTTGGTCGAGCGGATATTCAGAACATGCGGAAGAAGTGCTGCGTACAATGCTCCTTTCGTTGAGAAATCAAATGACTTCTCTGAGCCATCAGTGCCAAAACCGATAAGACAGAGACTAAGATCATTCTGCTTGATTGTTGAGAACTGTATGCCATTCTTAAAAGCCCCTTTCCCCGACTCTGCAACGTACATCTCTTGTGTTACCGGAAGGTAGATGCCAGACGTAACTACCTCCCCTGAGATGACGTGTGCAACCATGATGCCAAACCACGGAAGACCGCTGGCAAAATTTGACGTGCCATCAATTGGATCGATTATCCATGTATCCTCACTGTTTTTTTGAATAAACCCTGACTCCTCCGCAACGATCGAACTATGAGGGTATGCTTTCTGTATTGCAGCAACGAGTAACTTCTCAGAGGCAAGATCAAGATCTGTCACAAGTTGGCTTTTCTCGGTTTTCTGTTTCGTCGCGATATGGGGACCAAATGAAGCCATAACCAGCGCCCCACTCTCTCGCAATGCTTTCTCAATAAATGCTAATTCAGTCTGCATATCGTAACAATGTAACCCGCCCGCCTCATCTTCGACGAGAGCGTTGCGGGCAGGCAATAAGTCAACCATCACATCTTCTTTCCGCCAAAAATAAGATCAGTTGCAACTCCAGAAACTCCAATTCCGACATGCGTCCACTGTTGGTTCAGCTGATTATCATTATGTGGCGCGTCTCCCGCATAAATCCATTCAATAAGATGCACTGCTTCTACATGGTACCCAAAACTTGAATTTTCCCCAAGCGCCATAAATCCTAGCTTATGGAATCCGTCCTGGTTGTTGATAAAATCACTAAATCCGGCGTGCGCATCCGTACTGTTATTTCTCGTAAACGCATCTGCCCTACCTTGTGCAAAATCACCAAGCTTACTATCCCATGCCAGTGTCCCTGATCCATGTCGCTGACGGTACGCGTTTAAGGCTTGAAAAATCTCTTGTGCCGTTCCGGTTTTTGTATCATCCTGAACCTTCATCGTCCACGTATGTTCGCCAATTTGCTTGGAAACTCCCCACTGATTACCATTTGCACTGGTTGCTGTCAAAACAGAACGTGGTGCTTTTTTCGGTGTCACTTCCTCATATGCGACTTGCGAGGGCAGTATCTTCTGAAGAGATGTTGCCTTTGAGAGAACTCCTACTTCCTGTATGCTTTCTTTGATAGCTGCATACGGGAGAATCATCCCACTGAAGAAGGCAAAAAGCGCGATACCAGTAAGCACAAGTGCTTGGAGAAAATGAAACGTAAATAAACTCTCCCGTTCTTGTAAAGAAGCACTACGTATTACCATGAAGATACCTTTGTGCTGTATTTCATTGATGTTTCGATATGCACTATGAACCTCAGTCTGAGAATAACTACCTCTAACAATTGGTTAGGAAAATTAACTAAATACAGTATCAGCGTAATAAAAAAGAGCAAATGCCGTCAAGAGGATCCTTGTTACAATAATGCTATGGAAAATCTTCTCTGTCTTTACAAACCTGTTGGGCAAACATCGCTTCAGACAATACGCGCTTTTCAAGATCGATTTCCGGAGTATAAAGAACAAACACTCAGCGTTGCAGGGAGGCTCGACCCGATGGCAGAAGGACTCCTCTTAGTCCTTATTGGTGAAGAAAACAAACAAAGAAAATATTACGAAGCATTAGAAAAGGCGTACGAATTCGACGTGCTCTTCGGCATTACGACAGATTCATACGATCTCCTTGGATTTCCAAAACTTATTCGCTCCTCCCCTCTCACTAAGCAAGAACGTGTTTTCATGTATCGATACATGAAAACAAAGACAGGAAAACAGATTCAAACGTATCCCCCTTTCTCCTCCAAACCAGTTCACGGAAAACCGCTCTACTATTGGGCAAGAAAGGGAGAGATTGATCAGAAAAACCTTCCAACGAAAGAGGTCTTCATTAGACAGCTTTCGCTACAACGCGCTGCAACAATTTCCATGAAAAGCCTTTTCTCGCAGATAACCTCTCAGATTGAAAAACTTTATGGAGACTTCCGACAGGATGATATACTCAGCAGCTGGAAGACGCTTGCGAAAGAGCATCAGAGTGCAGAATTTTCAGTCGTTACATTTGAGATTTCTTGCTCAAGCGGAACGTATGTGAGGGCAATCACTAATGAGATGGGAGACTTCCTCAAAACAGGAGCAGTTACCGATTCAATTACGAGAACTCGTATCGGCAACTTCTCCATAGATGATGCATTGAGAGTATAATAGACATATGGAAGATACTCTTGCAAAACAATTTAGAACCGGACATCCCCCAATGTCCCTTGACGGATTTTATAAAGGCACACTTCTTCTCCTCCTACAGGCAACTCCTCTTCAGAGAGTAGCCCGGTTTCTCAGCGCTTTCGCTGTCCCGTGGAAAGGTAAATGTTTCTACCACTCTAAACACGTTGGAGATAACATCCTACCGCTTTATATGAAGTTTTTCCTGTCACTTTACCCTGAAAAAATCACACTTGGAAAAAGCGAATTTGGAGGATTCCATGCGTTCACGTTCAAGACAGAAAAAACAAAAGGGGTAAATGGTAAAGAAGTCCTCCGGCTCGATTACGACATACCAGAGAACCCACAACGTATAAGAGACGTTGTCGATGAAATCGTTGAGATTGGAAAAAAAACGTATCTTGGTAAAGCGTACCTCAAAGAAAACGGTTCGTATCGCCTCGTGGCGTATTTCAAACTGCAACGTTAGCTCTTTTCCCGTGAAGAGGATGAAGTTTTCCTTTTCCTTGGTATGCAACTGACTTTGTTTCGACATTGATGATGACGCCTGTCAACTCATCAATTCCCCAAACCGTATGATTTTTCGGCAGTAGCTCAAGAAGCTCTGAGAATCGATCTGCTCCCATAAAACAACGCGAGGTGTCAGTTTTTAACCCTCCTTCCGTATTGTTAAAATGAGGAACAACAGACAGCTCACCAAAAACCTGTTTATAAAAATTCAGACCCTCAATCCAATGCAGCGGCTCACCAACTTTGTAAATCTCGTAGACAGGAAGCACATATTTGGAGAATGCAATTGCTGCTGCTGAGGCTACGCCAAGCGATACACCTTTGAGTATGCGGTCGAGTATGCGATTGTAAAGAAGCGATCCTCGAAGTATCCTCACTGCATACGTCGGGCTACCAGGACCTATAAAAAGATAGTCTGTATCATCTATCTGAGAAGCGACCGATTCGCTGTTTGCCTCTTGAGGGGTATTGGCCATGACAATACGAACTCTCGGATGGAAATTCGCAAGACTTTGCTGAAAAAATCGTGCAATCTCTTCGTGCACGAGAGAGACATTTGGCTGAAAGCCAGCTGGCGTTGTCAGTATTGCGATAGTAACGTTTTTTTTGTTTAACCGTGACAAAACAGCTTCATGTATTTTCCTTCCAATTGATGATATCTCTCCTGAACCAAAGAGTGCGATCGATCCGTGTGGCTTCTCACGTGCTGCTTCTTTTTTTATAAGAAAGCTACGACCATTCTCATCAGCGATATGGTATCCCAACGCCTCTATTTCCTCACGGATTCTATCTGCTTCTACAAAATCCCCTCTTTCCCGTAGAAGAGTTCTCTTTGCAAGTAGCGTATCTCGTTTATTCATAAAATCTCTCAGACAGATGTATTTCAGACACTCAATTATATGATATTTACTAACGAAACACTTGAGACTACAAAAACCCCGGTTCCCCGGGGTTGAGAAGAGAAGGAGTGTTAGGCTACCTCGTTACAGAGATGGTCTCTGAGAGTTCAGCACCAGGAGCTGAGACAGTGATTCTGCTGTTGTCACTGATCTGCTGGATATCATAGCCTG
>JACPGQ010000042.1 GCA_016188975.1 Candidatus Levyibacteriota bacterium
TGAAGGAGCTGCGTAGCAGCTCCAACGCGAAACCAAGCGGAACAGTACGCAGAACTACGCGGAAGTAGTTCTCAATACTTCATCTACCGTTATAAACATAGCTACATAGTTGCATAGCTATATAGCTATTTAGCCATATAACTATTTTAGCTATGTCAATTTTTAAGCAAAAAGTCATTGATCTCGTTCTTCAAATTCCTCATGGTAAAGTTGCAAGTTACGGGCAAATAGCACTCTACGCCGGGTTACCACGGGCAGCGCGGGAAGTGGGGTGGATTCTCAACAGCACAGAAGGGAAAGTTGATTTGCCTTGGTGGCGAGTGACCAATAACACAGGCTACTTAAGCATCAGGGGAACTGTCATCAGTGACAAGGAGTTGCAGCGAAAATTACTTGTGGCAGAAGGTATAAAAGTGATGGAAGATTTCACTTTCGATATCGAGAAATACCGTTGGCGAATGCCGGAGGAAGAAGTGAGGAAATTACAATTACCACATGAATATATTGAGAAGATTGTTGAGAAATATAAGACGCAGATGTCATTGATATAAGTGAAGCGGTTGAGGTAACGATGCTCGTATCGATAGTCGGTTACGGTATTCGTATTTTCTTACGCAACCTTTCTACGCTAAACGATACTAGCTTCGTAACCGAATAACGAAAAACTAAAGCAAATATGCACCAACTGCATCTTTTCATCGGCGGATACGTCCACAGCGTCGGATTCCGTGCGTTTGTCAAGCGTGAGGCAGAGAAACTTGGTTTGACCGGCTGGGTGCGCAACCTCACTGATAGACGCGTTGAAGTCATCGCCCAGGGAAAAAAAGAAGATTTAGAAAAACTTATTGAGGAATGCAAGAAAGGTCCGTTTATGGCTGAGGTGAAGGGAGTGAGCGTGACGTGGGAGGGTACAAAAGAGGAATATAGCGACTTTAAGATTCTCTTATCCTAATGCATCCGAATGAGAATAATCCAAATGAATCCGAATCATCTGCTGAGATTTGGGATTGTATTAGGATAAATTAGGACTATTGTCATTAGGATACATTCGGATGTCACTTAATTTTCAACGAATACTTCGCAAAGAATGCTGCCAGGACTGTCGTGATTGGGACGGCAAGAATAAGGCCGATTGAACCAGCAAGAGTACGGGCAATTTCTTCAACAACAATCTCATTATTCAGGATGACCCATGTAGGTTGTTTGAGTGGATTGAGGACAAAGAAGATAAAAAGCGGGAGGGATGCACCGGCGTAGGCAAGAACGAGGGTATTTACGAGTGATGTAATGTGCTCTTTGCCCACAACAAAGCCTTTTTGGATAAGCTCTTTTGTCCGGAGTTTTGCATTTGCATCGGCTAGACTAAAGATAGTTGCTGTCTGTGTCGTTGTCGTATCATCCAACACGCCAAGCGTGCCTATGATAATCCCACCGAGAAGAAGCCCCTGGAGATTAATGGTTTGTGTCCCGAATTGGAGCATGTACGCGTCTTCGCTGCCTCCCCCTGTCAAGCGGAGGAGGTTGACAAACCACACGGCTAGAATCCCCGTTATGACCAGTGAAAAAAACGTGCTTGCAATAGCAATCGTTGTTTTCTGGGAGAAGCCATGTGCGAGGTAAATGGTTGTTACCATAATAATGAGGGATCCGACAATACTGATAAAGAGCGGGTCCTGTCCCGCAAGGATCTGGGGAACGATAAAAAGGAGAATTACAAAAAGGCTAATAACAAGACCCAGCAGTGACCCAACACCCCGCAATCCCGCAACGATAAGGACAAGCAGGGCAAACCCAATTGCGAGAATGAGCATATTGCTAAAACGGAACTTATCGTAAATGGAGTAGGATGGTTTTGTATCTGCCTGTTTGACGACTATAACATCATCGCCAACACGGAGTGTCTGCCACTGTTTGCTTTTCAGGGGAAATGTATAGGTAATTGGTACTGTTTTGTTTTTTTCCTCCCCATCCAGGAGCCGTACACGTACTGACTGCTTCACTGTCTGCATGTTTGTATCTATTTCTTCGTCTAGTACCTGTTCAACTTTTCCTTTTGTATATTCTGACGGCTTCTGGTTTGGCGCTTGGGCGAAAGCAGTTGAGAGAGGAAGGAGAGAGAAAAGGAGGAGAAAGAGAAAAAGAAATACGCGTTGCATAGAGGCTTATTATAACATTCCTTTTATCGCGGGTCCTGCCACGAGTTCATTCCCACGAATGCTCGATCTAGTGTCCGCCACAGGCGGACAACGATCTGCGCGTTTGTGGGATCCCTTTCCTCGTGTCACCCGCTCGAGTCACGTCCAATCTTAAGAATTGATTGGGGCTTGACAAATGCGAATAAGTCGCATATACTAATGCAAGTTAGTTGCAATAACTAACTGCATGTGAAGCGTTTCTCTTTTGTTTGACTTGGTATGAGGGGGTCTCTCTAAAAGATCCCCTCAGGAATACATATGAGTAAACCTGAAATCTATTCGCGAACAGGACAGCCTAGAGTTGATCTTGCAAAACTTTCTGATACAGAAGGAGTGCCTTTTCCTGGACTTAGTGTTCCAGAAGATATTCTCACTCGACCGGCTCGGACTTTTGATAGTGATACAACACCAATGGGTGAACGGGTATTGAGAGTAGAAGAGGGTCTCGTTGCTCAGATCAGAGCCAGAGGAGTTGCTGTACTTGAGATGCATGAAGGATCAGTACAGCCTGATAAACAAGCAAATCTCGCGTTTCTTGCAGGACTTGGGGAGCGAAGTGTGCTCGCTGTTGGATTTTACGATCCAGGGAGCAAATCAATGCAGGCAGCATTTGCCGTATTAAATGCAGGTACACGATATGGAGTTGTACGACAGCAAGCAGACGGAACACAAACGCGTACTCCCGATATAGTACAGATGGCATATATTGGTGGGCGAAACAATAAAGGCCTCTGGGTCCCGTGATGTGGTCCATGCGCTCAATGCAGTTGGAGAAGCGGCGAAACAATCACGAATGTACCAAGCAATTGGTGAGCTTTCAGGAGGAGATGAGCGGAAAAAGGCGCATATTGCTGATGGATTACAACAAGGGCGAAATATGGGAAGAGTTATCACTCCGAACAGTCCTAATCGCGTCGGACAGGATCTTTTGGAGAGACCTATCACAGAAACGCAGCCGATCGTCTATCTTCCAGGACTTGACTATGCAGCCTATTATACTTCACAGGTTCGTGTAGGGCAGAAGCCTCAGAGTGTTGATTTCATTGTGTATTTCACTCCCGGATTACTTGATCAAGGAGCGCTTGATCAGGAACGAAAAATCGTCCCTCTTCTTGCCAATGATACAAAAGCGACACTTGAATTTATGGAAGTCGGTTTATTCCGCGTTATTCAACAGAACGGTCTGGATCAGTATAAACAAACCATTACGCAGACGAGATAAATATGATTGAACAATTCTCACCAGTTTCTCTAGAGCCTATCCAGGAATCACCTGGATTCAATGCTGCGCCCTCAGCAGATGCTTTCCTGGAATCAATGTTACAAGGAGGAGTTTATGATATTGAGGCGTTTGTTGCCAACTATGATAAGCCTCAAGTGGCAAGAGATCAGCGTTTTGCAGAGGAACTTCCTGATACTGTTATACCACTTTTTGGCGATACTGTTTTTCCTCAGTCTACTGAGCGTGTTATGCAATTTAACGCTGCAGCTGCTGCATTTACCGCTGAGCTGGTGCAGGAAGAGGCTCTCGCAAATGTACCAGAAAATGTTGTAGCGCATCCAGCGCTTAAAGAGCGATTTCAGAAATATACACTTGATGATTTCAGTCGAGTAAAGACTGAGCTTCAGGCGTTTAAAGAGCAGTATGGCGATCTCTATGACCGTGTCGTCGGTGACTTGATGGGTCGAGCGTCACAGCTTGCTGCAATGTGCGGTGGACATAGTCATGACTCGTCAAATAACTCTACGAATTCGACGAACTCAATTGAGAGCTCATCATTTTTGAATCACGACGACAATCACGATCACTGCCCAACATGTGGTGCTGAGAAGGGTAGTTGTTTCTGTAGTCAATCCTCATTTGAAGATACCTCTAAAAAGAAGGCGGCATAGCTTTTGCCTTTGTACCTTTGGTACAACAGGACTTTGCAAACAAGTCGCGTCTTTGGTATGCTTCAGGAATGGAATTATCCATGCAGCTTTTGCACGATGCACACTTGAAAATAACAGACGCACGGAAAATAGCGTTACATTACCTTGAAAAAGAAGCTAGGCCTGTAGATGCTGAAGAAATTCTTGAACACTTGCGCAAGCACAAACTTGCAACTGACCGGGCAACAGTGTACCGGATGATCGAGACATTTTTAGAAAAAGACATAATCAATCGCTTTGAGTTTGGTGAAGGAAAGTTCCGCTACGAACTTTCTGGCTCTGACCATCACCACCTCGTCTGTGAGCATTGTGGCCGCATCGAAGACATTTCTGATTGTGGAATTGAAGAATGGGAAAAAGTGGTAAAAAAGAAAAAGGGCTTTATCATCAAGCATCATTCCCTTGAGTTTTTCGGGATGTGCCGATCATGTCAACGATAGAATATATTATCATTTTTACATTTTTGGGAAGTATCGTTTCACTCTCGGGGGGTATACTGCTACTCTCGCGCGAAGCATTTGCAGTAAAGATCTCACATTTTCTTGCGTCGTTTGCAGCAGGTGCACTTCTGGGAACTGCGTTTTTTGACTTACTGCCTGAGGCAATTCACGAAGGCGAGGCAAGAGGGGTTGACATTTTTTTATGGGTGCTTTTGGGAATTGTACTTTTTTTCCTCCTCGGGACGCTCTTTCATTGGTTTCACCATCATAATCACGCACACGAGGAGCATCGCCCAGTACACAAGGAGCGAAAAGCAACGACGCCCCTTATCGTGATCAGTGATACACTGCACAATTTTCTCGATGGTGTCGTCATAGCAGCAACATTTCTAGTTAGCGTACCGCTTGGTATTATTACGACACTGGCTGTTGCCGCACATGAGAGTCCACAAGAGATTGGTGACTTCGGACTCCTTCTCCATCGAGGTATATCGCGGAAAAGAGTACTTCTTATTAATGTCGTAAGCGCACTCTTCGCCTTCCTGGGGGCATTCCTCGCGCTTTTTATAGGTGAGGCCATTGAGGGTGTGCTTCCGATTCTTCTCTCCTTGACTGCAGGTTTTTTTATCTATATTGCGCTTTCTGATATTGTTCCGGGAATTCATCACGAGCAGAAGCTGAGCAATACGCTTATAGGGAGCGGGATGCTGCTTCTGGGTATACTCGTAGTCTACCTATCAATTTCCTTGCTTGGAGAATTCCATTGAGGATGACAAACTTGTGGAGAATGCTGTGGGGAAGAGATGTCACGCTTGTTCGTTGTAGATCTTATCGTGCATTTCCCAGAATTTGTTTTGCTCATTGGCACATTCTGCAGCATTTGCAAATGGCATGGCCATTGGGTGAAGCTGTGTGAGGGGGAGATGCCTGAAATAAAACTTCACTTTTCCGGTATCTATGTAGTTTTTCTTAATCTGCGGGAAAGAGTTTTGGAAGAAGCGCAGGCAAAATGGACACTGCAGATCGCTAAACTCAATCATCGTCACCGGCGCATCGTCTTTTCCAAGCATTGGTAGTCCACCGGGTGCAACAGTGATTTTTTCACCGGTATCTGTGCCGTTTAAGGCGTTATCTAAGGTTACTTTAAACTGCTCGTAAGGGAGAGCGCCGACCACCCTCGTGCCATTTACATAAAATGTCGGCGTTGCCTCAGCACTCGCTGCTATCGCATCTGCAACATCTTTATCAATTCGGTCTTTAAATTTCTCATCAGCAAGACACTGGTTAAATGTATTCGTATTGAGCTTGAGATCCTTGGCCCACACTTTGAGGTCCTCAACAGTTGGTTCTTGTGGTTGTCCGTTTTCCGGCTGGGTTCGTGCCGCCTGAACGTTATTTGTTGTGTTTCCCTGTTGGAGGTATTGGATTTTTGTCGTCGTCATCCCAAGTAAAAATGCAAAGACAACAAGCAAAATGACCCACAGAGGTGAAAGGGGAGAGTCCTGGAAGCGAAACTTTGGCAGACGAATCTCAATGTAGTCGTTCGTAGATTTTGCTGTCCCCGATTGAATCGAGGCTGGTGTCGGAAGATCGGTGACCGGTTGCTCTTGAAGTAATTCTTTCTTTATTGTTCTTGTGGCGCGGGGCATGATTAGGAACTATTGTACGAATGTATACAGGGATTGTCAATTGATTTTTATGAAAGTTTATATCGCGGGAAGATTTCTTCACTAAAGCGGTATCTTCGCGGTGCGCCCTCTTTTTCCTTCGTCCACAGTTGCGGAGCTGTTTGTCTGCCCTGCTGAATCGCCTCGAACATATCACCAAGAAAAATTCCGACGCTTTCAGGATCATGGATATTTGCTATCGTAAATTCCTCCTGATGTGTCGGTCGGTCAAAGGTGATAATGATACTTCCCATATTGACAAGTGATGCAAGAAACCCATCCTGCTTTATATCAAGCTCTGTGCAGCGAACCTGATCGAGGAGAACATCATTGACATCATAGTAGATGTAGGGAAGACTTCGTACCTCAAGAATTTTACGATTTGTGACGATGTAGTAGTGGTAGTACCAGGAAAGAAACGTAAACACAAAAATTCCTGCTACGACAGTCCAAATACCAATGATGAAAGGAAGGGAATAGACAGCAGAGAGAATGCCACTCAGGAAAAGAAAGAGAAGTGCTGCAGTGCCGGATACACCTGTAATACCCATGCCAATTCCTGGAATAAGCAGCTCAAGCCAGTGCTTGCGGGTGGTTAGCAACATTTGTTCACCCGGTAAGGAGGCAAATCGAGCACATAAATGCTTTGGTAGGCTGAGACCTTTTCGTACGTTCATATCGTTCATACAACTCTCCCCTTTCTAGTTTTTGTTTGTCTACTTTTTGTATTGCTGACATAGGTATGCAATAAAGGACCATAAGCATAGCAGGTCGTTTTTCAGATTGCAGTTAGCTTTTTGACAAGCTATCTGTAATCTGGATTACGTGGTGGAAGGTGGTATAATTAGGCCACATGAGACCACGAAATCTTTTTGAGCAATTTTTCTCAACTTCACGACTTTTTTCTTATAAAAAAGGCGATATCATTATTCGTCCAGATGAAGTTCCTCAAGGAGTGTATTTTCTGCAAAAAGGATTCGTGCGATTTTATAACATATCAGATGAAGGAGAGGAGTTAACGTTTCTCATCTTCAAGCCCGGCGATTTTTTTCCGGTTCGTTTTGCAATCACCGATGAGTCTATCACCTATTACTACGAGCCGATGACGTCTGTTGACGTACGACGCGTCTCAACAGAATTGTTTCGGATTTTCCTTAAGAAAAATCCAGAAGTTTTGTATGAAATTGCCGGGTCAATTCTTCTTCGACTTCGGACAGTTTTTGAACGAATGCAGTACTTAGCGTATGGAAATGCATACGAGAAGGTTGCCTCAATTCTCTATGTTTTCTCAAAAGAGTATGGGAAGGAGGAGAAGGAAGGAGTTCTCATAACCGTTCCGATGACCCATAAAGATATTGCGTCGGTTATCGGCATGACAAGAGAGACAGTAAGCGTTGAGATGGGAAAGCTTTCTGAGAAGGGACTTATCAGTCATGAAGGGAAATATGTTGTTGTCAAAAACCCTGAAAAACTCCGCAAAGAGTCTCTCCTAAAGTCTTCATGAAACGTTTTATATGCACTTTCCTTGACAAGAGGAATGTCATGCCGTAATATATCCCCCATAGGGGGACTTGATATGTTTCATCCGAAGAATCCAAAGGATCGTATCCTGCACCGTTTAAAAATTGCCAGAGGGCATTTGGAAAAGGTCCTTTCTATGGTAGAGAAAGATGAGTACTGCATCGACGTGCTTCACCAGTCCTTTGCAGTACAAAAGGCACTTTCAGAAACAGATAATGTGATTTTGGAAAACCATCTCAAAACATGCACTTCAGATGCAATTAAGCAAGGTAAGCAGGAGGAAGCAATCAATGAAATAATGGAAGTTATCCAGAAAGCGAGAAAGGGATAATAATGGATTTTGCTGATCTGATTGTACTGCTTTCGGGTATTGGTGGAATAGGTTTTATTTCCTGGTTTTTCTTCGGGAAGAAAGCCGCGTCAAACGCGGTTGAAGCGGGTAATGCAATTACTATACAGGTAAGCGGTGGATACACTCCTGCAACGATTCAACTTCAGAAAGGAAAAAAAACGGCGATCTCCTTTCATAGAACTGATCCAAGCAGTTGTTTGGAGGAGGTTATCATTGCCGATTTTAAGATTCGAAAATTCCTTCCTCTTAACGAGCGCGTGGATATAGAACTAAATCCTAATAAAACTGGCACGTTTCAGTTTTCGTGTGGGATGAATATGTTTCATGGGAAGATCATCGTCAAATAGGGATTTCCACGGATTGTAAGCAGATTTTCACCGATCCGCGTGAATCAGCATGACATTAGTGGTAATCGAGGCGTTGAAGAACAAGATGAATAAGAATAACAGCAATAAGCTCGTAAAACAGACTTTCGCTCTCAAAGGCATGCATTGTGCATCGTGTGTGCGGGTGAATGAGCGGGCTTTGAAAAAAGTGCCCGGAGTTACAGATGCTATGGTCAACTTTGCCAGTGAAACTGCAACAGTACAATATGACCAGGATCGATGCAGTGAAAAAGACCTGCAAGAAGCGGTGAAGAAATTTGGTTATGCATTACTCACGAATCAGCAAAACCCTGACGAAGGGAAAAGAAAGGAATTAGCCAAACTGCGGAGGAAAGTCATCGTCGGGTTGGGGCTGGGGGCTCTCATTGTGTGGGGTAGTTTTCCCTTTATTATGGACTACGCTCCACAAATTTTGAAGAATTATTTTGTTCAACTCTTTCTTGCATCAATTGTTCAGTTTTGGGTGGGATCAGATTTCTACAAAACGACCTGGAGTGCGCTTATGAATCGGGTAGCTAACATGGATGTGTTAGTGGCGATGGGGACGAGTGCCGCATATGGTTTCTCCGTAGCAGTCACTTTTTTTCCTGAGGTCTTTGAGCGTTTGGATATTATGCCTGAGCCGTATTTTGACGTCGCGGCAATTGTTATCTCCCTTATTCTCCTTGGAAGACTTCTTGAAGCGCGTGCAAAAGCGGGGACGTCTGAGGCTATTAAAAAACTTGTTGGTTTGCAAGCAAAAACGGCTCGAGTAGTCAGAGGTGGAAGGGAGACTGATATTCCGATTGAGCAGGTGGCAGTCGGCGATATTATCAGGGTTCGTCCAGGAGAAAAAATACCTGTTGATGGAGTCATTATCGAGGGGGATTCTGCTGTAGATGAGAGTATGGTGACAGGCGAGAGTATTCCAGTTGAAAAGCAGAAGAATGATCCGGTGATTGGAGCGACAATAAATAAATCTGGAACCTTTTTGTATAAGGCAACAAAAGTAGGGCAGGAAACAATGCTTGCACAGATTATACGTCTTGTTCAGGAAGCGCAAGGAAGTAAGGCGCCAATCCAACGGCTTGCTGATACGGTCTCTTCGTATTTTGTCCCCATTGTGATGATGATTGCGGTTGTCACGTTTGTTACCTGGTACATCATAGGTCCGACGCCAGCGTTTCCGTACGCACTTATTACTGCTATCACTGTGCTTATTATTGCCTGTCCTTGCGCAATGGGATTGGCAACGCCGACAGCGGTTATGGTAGGAGTTGGGAAAGCTGCTGCGTATGGGATTTTAATCAAAGACGCAGAGGCGCTTGAGAAAGCTCAGGCGATACGGGCTGTTGTTTTCGATAAAACAGGAACGTTGACCAAAGGGAAGCCCGAGGTGACAGATATAGTCCCACTTGTCATTCTGAGCGAAGCGAAGAATCTAAAGAGAAAAGATCCTTCGGTCGCTACGCTCTCTCAGGATGACATTCTTAGGATTGCTGCGTCTTTAGAGAAGGGGTCGGAGCATCCACTCGCTGAGGCAATTACGAAAAAAGCAGAGGAAAGAAACATTTCACTTAGTAAGGTAGAGAAGTTTAAAGCTATCGCAGGACATGGTATAGAGGGGATTGTTGAGGGAAAAAAGGTCCTCTTGGGCAATAGAAAGCTTCTAGAGAGGGAAAAAATAGACATTGCAGAGGAGGCTCAGGAAGAGATTGTTACACTTGAAAATGGAGGGAAAACAGTCATGCTGTTTACCGTTGACAGTTCTTTGGTTGGCCTTCTTGCTGTCGCGGATACACTTAAAGAGAGTGCGAGAAACGGCGTTGAAGCACTTAAGAGAAGTGGCGTTGAGGTTATTATGATCACAGGAGATAATGCCCGGACTGCAAAAGCAATTGCCAAAGAAGCTGGAATTGATCGGGTGTTGGCAGAAGTGTTGCCAGAAGATAAAGAGCGCGAGGTAAGAAATGTTCAACATGGAGGAAAAATTGTTGCAATGGTTGGTGATGGAGTAAACGACGCACCTGCATTAGCAGCTGCTGATTTGGGAATCGCAATGGGGAGTGGAACAGATGTAGCAATTGAAGCTGCAGATGTTACGCTTGTTACGAAAGATATCCTCTCGGTCTCACAGGCGATACGTCTGAGTAAAAAAACCATGCGTGTTATTAAGCAAAACCTTTTTTGGGCGTTTGGGTATAATGTCATATTGATACCTGTTGCCGCTGGCATACTCTATCCGTTTTTTGGTATTCTGTTAAGTCCTATTCTTGCTTCAGCTGCTATGGCACTCAGTTCTGTTTCAGTTATTACTAACTCTTTGCGTCTCAAAGCTGTTCAGGTATAGTGAAAAGAATGATGGGAGGAATAGATTTTATTGCGATTTTTATGACAGGGCTCCTAGCCGGAGGGCTTACGTGTATGGCGGTACAGGGAGGACTTCTCGCAGCAACTATTGCCCAACAGGAGCAGAAACGGCTTGAAGAGGGACTGAAAAAGAAGGGAAATGCGATGCCGATTCTGCTTTTCTTGGATTCTAAGATCCTCGTTTACACAGCCCTTGGGTTGCTTCTTGGCTGGTTTGGGAGCTTTTTCACGCTCTCGCTTCAGGTGCAGATCGTTCTCTACATAGCTGTCGGTATCTTCATGATCGGTACTGCCCTAAATATCCTTGATGTCCACCCTGTGTTTCGCTACTTTCTCATCCAACCGCCTCATTTTCTGACGCGGTTTATCCGCAAACAGTCAAAGAAAAATGATCTACTGACTCCGGTTTTTTTGGGTGCGCTGACTGTTTTTATTCCGTGCGGAACAACGCAGGCAATGATGGCTCTGGCTATTGCCTCCGGAAATCCGTTATATGGGGCACTCATTATGTTTATTTTTACGCTCGGTACATCTCCTGTTTTTTTTACGCTTGGGTATCTGGCGACACGGTTGACAGGAGCACTGCACACTCGTTTCATGAAGATTGCAGCGTTTGCCATAATCCTTCTTGCGCTTTTTAACATCAATAATGCACTTACTCTCAGTGGGACGGGATATACACTGGGAAGTATTCTCAAGACTACGTACTGCGTCTTTAGCTTCTGTGACGGTCGCGTACTCGCGAGTGTCGGCAAGCCTGTTGCTGAGGCGACGATCGAGGTCACTGATGCTGGGTACTACCCGAGAGAATTGTGGGTGAAAGCAGGGGAGAAGATAACACTTACCTTGGATAATCCCAGCGCACGAGGTTGTGCGCAGGCTTTTACGATCCCAAGCCTCGGGGTGCAAAAAATTGTCCGTACCGGCATGAAGCAGACGGTGACGTTTGAGGCACCTGCAGAGAAAGAGGATTTGGCATTTATGTGTACGATGGGAATGTATGAAGGAGTGATGCACGTGATTTAATGAGATATTCACGGATGATAGCCGATTCTCACGGATCACATCTGTGATAATCTGTCATTATCTGTGGAAATCAAATCGGCTGTAAACCAATATGAACAACAATAAATCAAAGGTTGTAAAAAAGACATTCATTATTAAAGGTATGCACTGCGTTAGCTGTGCGTTTGATATCGACGGGACGCTTGAGGAGACTATAGGTGTAACAAAAGCGCAGACAAACTATGCAAAAGCGCTCTTGGAGATAGAATTTGATGAAGCAATACTTTCAGAAGAACGAATCATCAGTATTATCCAGGGTGTCGGGTACACAGCCACATTACATACCTCCTAATCACTCCTTAAGCATCAGGCCAGTACTCTTGCTATAATACTAGCTACTGTATGGATACACCTACTCCTCAAATGCCCCCTTCTCCTACTCCTTCTCCTACGGAAGGGCAGCTGGAGCCTTCGCTTTCATCCCTGGCAGATCTTGTGGTCGCTGCGTTTGAGCGAAAAGAAGTTCCAAATCATGAGCATAAGATAAGCGTCAATCCGGTCGTAGCAAAATTTGCCACATGGTATGAGAAGTTTCGTAATGCGATGGAGTACCGTGAGGATGAAGTAATTCTCCGTGCTGCAATCGAGAGGATACTTCGCCGGAGATTGCTTCTCGGAGGAAATGGGAAAACGACAGCAGAGCCACTCGTCAGGGAAATCATTTGGGCACGCTACCTTCCAGATAACCAGGTGCCTGAGTCCGTTGTCGATGTCGTTGAGGAAACGATTGACGTCTACTTGTCACTCCGGCTGAAGATCCTCGAGCACCACCGCATGAATCAGATTTTGATTGATGAGTGGACCTACCACCTGATGTCATCGGCCATAGAAAACATCCTTCACCCGAATATTGAGAAAGAAACATTGGCAAATTTCATGTTCCAGATTCTCAAAGACAATGTCCAGATCACCGATGACACAGAAGAGACGAGGAATGCACAGGTCTACATGGCAGTCCGCAAGGCGTTTGCCAGAGACGATACAGCATTTTTACGGTTTCATCTTTTTTCGCTTTACTTTGGTCAACTGACAAAAGAGAGCGTAGATCGTATTGCAAGGGGATTTTTGGAAGGATTTAGGGAGATAGAGCGGGAGCTCCACTACCCAAGGCGGGAGAAGATTTATTCGTATGTCAAAAAGCGAGCTGCATCGTTTTTTATCCTTGAGGATATTTTGCGCGCACATAAGGCTGAAATACGAACGTTTCTTCGCGACAGTGAGGTGGTGGAAAAAGCAGTCCTTGAGGATTGTGAGGTTCGCTATAAAGGTATTGCCTCCAAAGTACGAAGGGCAATTATACGAAGTGTGTTATTTATCCTTTTAACCAAGGTTATTTTTGCCTTTGTTGTGGAGGGAACATATGAGCGGATCTTCTATGGAGGAATTCAATGGGCGTCAATTACTCTAAACACTTCTATTCCGCCAATACTTATGATAATCGTCAGCTTATTTATAAGGACGCCGGATCAGGAAAACTCACGCAGAATTTTATCATCGATAAAAGAAGTACTCTATTCGGAAAATCCCCGACTTGGAGCACCGCTATTTGTAAAGAAGGCAAGAGATACAAAGCAGCCGATTTTGCGAGGGATATTTACCTTACTCTGGCTTTTGGCATTTGTCCTTTCCTTCGGAGGGATCACTTACGTTCTTTCCCGTCTAGGGTTTAATCCAATTAGCCAACTTGTTTTTATTTTCTTTCTTGCAATCGTTTCATTCCTGTCTTACCGGATAAGCCTTGTTGCGAATCTCTATCGGGTAGGTGAGAAGCAGGGTCTTTTGACGCCAGTTATCGATTTTCTCTTTATGCCGGTCGTCAGAGTCGGGCAACGGTTGACGCAAGGAATCTCACAAATCAATTTCCTTCTTTTCATTTTTGACTTCATCATCGAGACACCATTTAAGATCATCTTCGGCTTTTTTGAGCAGTGGTTTCGATTCTTGCATGATAAGAGAGAAGAGATTGGATAGTATTTTGCTTGACAGTAATGGCCTACAAGGCCTATAATTCCACAGTTTTCTGAACATTCTCCTGGGCAAACTACGTAATAACTACATACAAAATCGGCATTTATCCCCTTACAACATGTCATTCTCGACTTGTCTCGCCCAGCGAAGCCTTGGCGAAGTTGGGATCGAGAATCTGATCCTCAGTCAAGCTGAGGATGACAAGGTACATGCGCTGAGGGTATACGTGCCACGAAATCTTCTTGACAGAGTTCGTGTCCGATTGCTAAGATGGAGTAACTTTTATGGCAGACTTCGTTGTAACAGATCAAAATTTTGAAGCAGAAGTCCTCAAGTCAGAGACCCCCGTACTCGTTGATTTTTGGGCTGAATGGTGTCAGCCCTGCAAGATCGTTAGTCCAATTGTTGAAGAGCTTGCCAAAGAGTACGCTGGGAAAATAAAAGTAGGCAAGATGGATGTTGATGAAAATCCGCAAACAGCAGGAAACTATGGAGTCATGAGTATTCCAACACTGATGGTTTTCAAAAATGGCCAGCCGGTCAAAACGACAATCGGCGCGCAAGGCAAAGACGCTCTCAAGAGAATGGTTGATGAAGCCCTCGCTGGATAGATATCTTGATGTGGGAAGTGAGAAGTTCTTGATATTGAATTTTTGACACATTGATTCCTTGACCAAGATATCAAAATATCAAATATTTCAAGATCAAAAGCCTCCCACATCACACTTCAAGAATTCCAAATATGTATGACGTAATTATCATCGGCAGTGGTCCAGCAGGATTAACAGCTTCTATCTATACTACTCGCGCAAATCTCAAGACACTTGTCATAGGTGGTGTGAAGTGGGGCGGACAGCTCATGCTGACAACGCTTGTTGAGAATTTTCCTGGATTTCCTGAAGGTATTCAAGGGCCAGATCTCATGGAGAATATGCGCAAACAAGCTGAGCACCATGGGGCTGAGCTACTGTTGGAGGATTTCACGAAGGGCGATTTCTCCAAACAACCCTTTACACTCTTTGCAGGAGACAAGCAGTTTCAAGCAAAGACAGTAATCATCACATCAGGTGCTGATGCGAAGTGGCTGAATGTGCCTGGAGAGAAGGAACGAATCGGGAGGGGTGTATCCAGCTGCGCAACGTGTGATGCGATGTTTTTCCGAAATAAAAATGTTTTTATCGTTGGCGGGGGGGATTCTGCTATGGAAGAAGCTCTCGTGTTGGCAAATGTTGCAGCAAGTGTAACGATTATTCATAGAAGAGATGCGTTTCGGGCTAGTGAAATTATGCAACAGCGAGCGAAAGAGCATCCGAAAATCAATTTTCTTTTCAATTCAGAAATTACCGAAATTAAAGGCGAGGGAAGAGTCCAATCAGCCCTTGTTAAAAATATTGAGACTGGTGAAGTAAAAGAAATGCCGGTGGATGGTATTTTTGTCGCAATTGGCCATATCCCCAATACCAAAGTTTTTGAAGGGATTGAGCTTGATGAGCAAGGGTATATAAAAGTGCGTGATCACTACCACACCAATGTTCCAGGCGTTTTTACGGCTGGTGATGTCCATGACCGATCTTACAGACAGGCAGTAACTGCCGCTGGTTTTGGCTGCGCTGCAGCTTTGGAAACCGAACGCTGGCTTGCAATGCAAGGTAAAGAAGCTGAATTTACCGCTAATTAGCAATAAAATTTCTCCTTTCCAATGAGTTTCGAACCTATGTAGTTTCCTCCAATGATTTGTCATTTCGAGGTCGCCTTAGGCGACTGAGAAATCCCAAGAGATCTCTCGCTACACTCAAGATGACACATCCACCGAGAAAACTGAATAAATACTTTTCGCCCTCTTGACAGGCTCAGAGTGAGCTGCTAAACTAGCTTTTACAAACCGAAGCGAATTCGTTTATGCTGAATTTTCTCAACTTCTAAAACCCTTTGCCCAAATCGTGGGGTTTTTGTCTTCAGGAAGCGATCCTCTTCTGTTTGTTTGAAAATTAACTATTGTAGGCTGCAGGCCGGTTAGCTCTTAGCTGTTGGTCGTTTTCTCTTAGTGATATGCAATAAGCTAAGCCCCGATTAACAGTCTGCAGAGATGGTTGGGCCGCCCTATGGGCGAGTCTCGCCAAAGGCGGGCCGGTAGCTTAGTTGGTAGAGCGTCGCTTTTGCATAGCGAAGGTCGGGAGTTCGAATCTCCTCCGGTCCACCGCGTCAAACGCGGTCGCCTCAGGCGACCAAGTTTGCAAGGTGATCGCGTTTGACACGACACTCTCGATATATTCTTAGATTTAGATTTGAAACGTCAGACGTTTCACTCTTAAAAATATAAAAATACACATGCTTGTCTTTTTGGACAAGCCCCCCCGCAGGCCGTAAGGCCAAGGTTTAGAGGGGGTTTTTCCAAAATCGATAAGCTATTTCTCACGGATGCGACGAGTGTCCGTTAGGAGCAAATATGGTTCTTTGAAAAGTGAAGAGAACCCCGAAGTCCGCCAGTTGGCGGATGACGGGGTAAAAAATGTCCAAATCCCGTCGTAAGATGGGAATAAAACATAATCTACTCATAATGCCAATAATGGATGCCTAGGAGGTTTTGGCCGAGGAAGGACGCGCATGGCGGCGATACTCGTCGGGAAGGTGTCATGAACCTGTGATCCGGCGGTTTCCGAATGGAGCAATCCCTCTATCGCAAGATGGAGATCCCTGAGTAAAAGCAGTTCACATTGTATTCACAAGATCCAACATGTATTTTCATGTTGCGATGGAATGTCAAATTTCTAATTTCAACTCCGATTAAATCGGAGTCAAATGTCAAATGTCCAATGAAAACTCATTGGAAATTGGTCCGCCAGCTGGCGGATTTGAAATTGGTAGTATTGGATTATTCCCAGAGCCTTGCTTTGTTTGTGAATAGGATGTGGACTGTCATAGCTCTGGGAGGGGTACGGCGTGAACTGAAACATCTCAGTAACGCCAGGAATATAAATCATTACGAGCCCCGTTTAGAATGGTGTTTCTAAGACATTGCTACGTTAAAGAGTTACATAACCTTTACGATCAGTGATGATTTTAGGACCAGCATTCTAACGGGGCGAGATTCCGTCAGTAGCGGTGAGCGAAAGCGGAACAGTCTAAACCGCTTGTGCGTTGCACAAGAATTTCAAATGTCCAATTTCAAATATCAAATGTCAAATGAACCAAAAATTCATTGGATATTGGTAATTTGTTATTGGTAGTATTTGACATTCTCGCGCAGCGCGCGAGTGGGGTTGTAGGGCAGACGATATTCGATGAGTCTTCTGTAGCAGAAGGGTCCGGAATGGCCCCCCAAAGAACGTGAAAGGCGCGTATGCGAAAGAGAAGACTCCGATAGTTTGTTCCTAAGTACCATGGAGCACGATTTAAACTCTGTGGGAATCTGGGTCGACCACGATCCAAGACTAAATACCAGAATCTACCGATAGTGAACTAGTACCGCGAGGGAAAGGTGAAAAGCACCCCGGGAGGGGGATGAAAGAGAACTGAAATTATTGGCTATCAAGCAGCGAGAGCCGGAGGACAGAGGACAGAAGTCTGAAGACAGATTTGCAGAGAGAACAGAAGACAGAGACGAGAGTCTCTGGTTTCCGTCATCTTTAATCCGTCATCTGTATTTCCGTTTTCCGTCCTCTGGTGATCGCGTGCCTATTGAAGAATGAACCGGTGAGTTATTGATTGCTGCTTTGTTTAACCACGTCAAACGTGGGTAGACGCAGTGAAAGCGAGGCCTAATTGGCCGATCTCCGCCAACCGGCGGATTGTAGCAATCATTAGACCCGAAACTGGGTGAGCTTACCCTGGGCAGGTTGAATCCCATCGAAAGATGGGAGGAGGACCGCACTCGTAGACGTAGCAATGTCTTGAGATGACCTAAGGTTAGAGGCAATATGCCAATCGAACCCAGAGATAGCTGGTTCTCCCCGAAATATATTTTGGTATAGCGGTCTGCTATAGAGTTGCCAGGGGTAGAGCACTGAATGGTTCGCGGCGACGCAAGTTGTCGCAACCAATCAAACTCCGAATACTGTGCAATGTTGCAGGCTAGTCAGTCTTGTCGGGCTAAGCCGATGAGTCGAAAGGGAAACAACCCACATTCCCAATTAAGGCCTCTAAATAAAAGCTAAGTTTTGAAGGAAGTCACGATCCAGAGACACCCAGGAGGTTGGCTTAGAAGCAGCCATCCTTTAAAGAAAGCGTAACAGCTCACTGGCGGACGGTTTGTGGCGCCGAAAATGAATCGAGGATTAAGCTTTTTGCCGAAGTTGGAGGCTTGTGCATAGCACAAGAATATCAAATGTCTAATGTCAAATGACAAATGTCCAATGAAGAAAACTTTATTGGAAATTGGTACTTATTTGACATTGGTAGTATTTGACATTCTCGCGCTGTGCGCGAGGTAAAGGACTTAACGGTCCGCCGAGGGAGGAGCCTGCGTCCCATCAGCTAGTTGGTAGGGTAAAAGCCTACCAAGGCGATGACGGGTAGCTGGACTGAGAGGTCGGTCAGCCACAACTGCACTGAGA
>JACPGQ010000040.1 GCA_016188975.1 Candidatus Levyibacteriota bacterium
GAATTTACCAATAGACTTTCAGAGACGCTGCAAGTATTTGGTTGTTATCCAGAGGTCTACGCACAAAACACTCTTTCAGAAACAGAAAAAATTGATCTTTTACAAAACATTCTTGATACGTATGTCCTCAAAGATGTTATCACCATCTATGAATTGAAAAATGAAAAATTGGCAAAAGATATTCTGACAAAAATTGCCCTGCAGATTGGTTCAGAAGTATCGATACGGGAGATAGCTAATAGCTTGCAGGCAAATGTGGCGACTGTGGCAAATTATATGGAAATCTTTATTAAAAATTATGTGCTTATTCCCCTCCCATCTTTTCGGACAAACGCCAGACGGGCAGTGTCGGAAAATAGAAAGTTATACTTTTACGATCTGGGCATTCGCAATGTCCTCGTAAAGGACTTTCGGCCACTTCATCTTAGGCCGGACAAAGGAGGCGTATTTGAGAATTTAATTCTCTCAGAGCTTGAGAAGAGGCGGCGCAACGAGAACCTAAAACAGAGTATGTATTTCTATCGTGAGTATAGCGGAGCGGAAGTGGATGTTGTAATAGAAGATTATCAAAAACGATATACAGCACTTGAGATAACAACACACACAAGACGAAAGAGAAAAGATATTTTTCCTCTGGCGCATACATTTAGCGCAATTAACAGCCAGAACTATTTTGATACAATTGCTTCTTTGTCGTAGGCAGTATCTTCGCCCTCATTTCTTCCAAATGGTATAGCATACTTGGTATACTAAAGAAGCTGAAGAAGTAAGAATGTAACCCGCCCGCCTCGTCTTCGACGAGAGCGTTGCGGGCAGGTAATCTAGCAATGTAACAATGAAACAATTACCAACCCATGTCCAATTCGAATCCCTTTACCCAGCAGATACCTGGTTTAACGAGGTGGGACAGATTATCAAATTCGTCAAAGAAGGCAAATCATCTCAGCTTATCGGAGCACCAGGTGTCGGGAAGTATGCCATTTTTGGCCTCCTCTCCTATAACCACGATGTGCGCGTGAGACATTTGGGAGAGGAGCAGACCTCATACCATTTCGTGCAGATTGATTTCTCAGAAATCCGCAACAGGCCCCTCATGGATGTCATGAAAATGCTGTTTCTTGCACTCACTGATTCCCTCAGAGACCGGAAGATGATGGATTGCTATAACGTGCTCAATGAGTTTTTTCGAAATGCCTTGTCGATGCAGGATGAATTGGTGATGACTGAGGAGCTCAAGCATGCTCTTGAGACACTCGTTTACGAGCACAATCTCACAACTGTCTATCTCTTTGAACGCTTTGAAGAGTATGTGCCGACACTCACAAGTGAGTTTTTTACCAATCTCCGCCTCATACGAAACCGGGTGAAGTACCATTTCTCAGTTGTTTTTTCTGTCAATAAACCACTTGAGGATCTCTTGGAGCCGCAAGTCTACGCTGATTTTTACGACCAATTCACCGGCAATGTTATCTATATGCCACTTTTTGACAAAGCAAGTACTGCTTTTCGTATAGAGCAGATAGAGGAGGTATCAGGCAAAAAAGTTCCAGAGAGCGTGGTTAATGAGCTGGTGAAATTGACCGGCGGACATGGGAAGCTGATGCGGATGTGCGTTGAAGCGTATTTGGCGGCTGAAGAAAAACCAAAAGATCTTGAGAAGTTTCTCTTTGAGCAACAAACTGTCCGTGCTGCACTGGCTGAAATCTGGTTCTCACTCTCCCCAGTTGAGCAAGCTGCGATGCGTGAGACACACAATGCTGAGAAAGAGGAAGCGTCGTCTCTTGAGTACCTTGAACACATTGGTCTTCTCAAAAATAAGTCGATTACAATTCCTCTTCTCGCCTGGTATATGTCATCAAGCCAAAGGGTGAGAGAGTCAAGTGCTGGAAAAATCGCATATGATGAAGCAGCGAATAAAATAACCAAAGGCAGCCTGACACTCTCTGATGATCTTACCTCAAGTGAGTTTCTGATGCTTCGCTACTTGGTCCTCCATCCAGAGGAGATTGTTTCGCGGGAGCAATTGATAAATGTCGTCTGGGGAGATAACCGCTCAACAGCAGGTGTGACAGATCAGGCACTCGACCAGCTCATTTTTCGGCTACGGAAGAAAATTGAGGAAAATCCTAATGAGCCGAGACATACTCAAACTGTCAAAGGCAGGGGAGTGAAGTTCACACCATAATAATAGGTTTAGGTATGGGTGTGGCTGCTAGTATAGGTAAAGGGTGTAGAAATAAGGAACATTAAGCTTTGTCTTCCATAGGAGAGCGGCGTCTCTTTTTGAATCCATCCCAGGCTTCCGCCAACTTAAAAAGCTGTCGTACTGTCTTGTCATATAGGATGATAAGTTCTTCGCACAACTCTATCTCAATCTTATAAATATCTTTTACATGTTCTAAACAAACGATTGTTTCATTACATTCAGCCATTGCATCATCAATGTATTTCTGGAAGCCGAATTTTTGATGCTTTTTCGCATACCCCTCTGCAATGAGTCGTGGAATAGCTTTGGATGCTCTACTTAGTTGATCTTTCAGATCGTACTTCTCACTCTCCGGAAGCTTAGGCAGGATTCTCGTAGCGATAAGGATGGAGCCTCTATAGCTGCTTTGGTAGACCTGAAGATCTCTGAAGCTTCGTATTTGCTCCATACCCATTTACTATACCACCTCACCATACTAGCAGCTATACCTAAACCCATACCCACGCTGTAATCATTTTATAAGCTTCTTGTAGCTTCATTATCAAGTACGTTTAGCTTCATCATTCTATACTTTGCCTACTATGACAAAAGAAGCCGTTTTTGGAGTCCAGGCTCGTATGGTTCGTTTGACACCGACACCGGAGGCTAGCTCCAATACACTGGTTAGAGGAGGAGTTTTTCTTATGCCTCAGGTTGATGGTGGAAATAACGAGATACAAGGGCTAGGGCACCAAGCTGCACCCAAAAATGGGGACATACACGCTGCACGGTCTGAGCTGAAGCTAAACGTGCTTCAAACTCCTGACGAAATCATCGCTAACCTCCCGTTTGCTACTCCTCGTGAGCCTCTTTCTCAAAAGATCGTCGATATATATAAAGCAGCTGTTGAGGTAACTCCTGTTGAACGATGGAAACAGGAGCACTACGAGAAAGCACTAGCAGGAGTCAATGAGGTTGCAATTGAAGCACAAGGAGGTTTAACAGCAGAACCTAAAGAGGCGGCTATGGGGGTTGCAGGGGATATTCTTCTTCGCGCGGACAGGTCTGGGCAAGACGTTTTTGCAATCTATAAAAATGCGACAAAATCGCTCGTGGAGAAGCATAAACTCCCGATCCCATCTGATGAAGAAATGCTCACAGCGCTAACAGTGCAGATAGCTGCTCTAGC
>JACPGQ010000045.1 GCA_016188975.1 Candidatus Levyibacteriota bacterium
ACCGATTTAAAATCGTGAATACAAGAGTAGGACATGCAGGTGGAGATAAAATTATAAAAGCCACCACGCGTATTGGAGCAGGACCACTTCGAAGATTTGAAACGTTCGGAAGAAAACAAGGAGATGAGACCTATTTTATTTTACCTGGAGTAAATCTCGGAGAGGCAGCAGCACATGGCCAGGTACTTATCAACAGATCAAGAGCTTTTCTTATCAATGAAGTTCCAGGGGAAAAATTCGCGCCTGATGAGCAAATTACCATGTCTGGAGGGGCAGCTGTATTTGATCCAGCTCTGGGGCCAAGTGGAATAGGAAGAGTTCCTGGTGAAGACGCTGATCAAGCAACAAGGAGAGTTCTGGATACTCCTGGAGGAGTAGAAAGATACGCAGATGAAATGACCGAAAATGCTGATATTGCGGGGTCGCATGCAAAAAACAGACCTGGAAAAAACGGATTTGTTGTCTATACATTTGGAATGCAACAAGTAACTGATCTACCAATAGAAAGATAAATGTCAGACTTTGTGCACCTTCACCACCACTCGGAGTACTCACTCCTAGACGGCTTATCAAAAATTGGAGACATGGTCAAAAGAGCTAAAGACCTCAATATGAAGGCTCTGGCGATAACAGACCACGGGTCAATGTATGGTGCCATAAAATTCTACAAGGCTGCTCTGGATGCCGGCATCAAACCAATTATCGGCTGTGAAATTTACGTCGCCAAACGTACGATGCGTGATAAAGAAGCTGGCATTGACAATGAATACAACCACCTTATTCTCCTCGCCAAAGACCTCAAAGGCTATAAAAACCTCATGAAGATCGTGACAGCATCCTGGCTTGAAGGGTACTACTACAAACCTCGCACTGACCTAGTACTTCTCCAAAAATACCACGAGGGTCTTATTTGTCTTTCTGCATGTGTCAATGGCTTCGTCACTGAACCACTGGTGAGAGGAGAAGATGAGACCGGTGAAAAACGCGCTCTCAAACTCGCAGAAATCTTTGGTGATGATAACTTTTACCTTGAAATCCAACGTCATATCGATGTTCCTCCGCAAAAAATTGCCAACGAGAAGCTAATAAAACTCTCAAAAAAACTCGGCCTTCCCCTCGTTGCGACAAATGACAACCATTACATACATAAAAACGACGCCGAGGCGCAGGAAATCCTGCTCTGCATTCAGACACAAACAACACTTCTTGATAAAAACCGAAAACTCTCCATGATCGGCTCCCCGGACTTCTCTATGAAGTCAACTGAGGAAATGAACACCTTGTTTGAGGACATCCCCGAGGCTATAGAAAATACCCAAAAAATTGCGGACAGGTGTAATATCGAACTCTCTTTGGGAAAATGGACAATGCCGGTTTTCGATGTCCCTGAGGGCAAAACTGCAGCTGACTATCTCCGCGAGCTTGTCTATGACGGTCTCCCGAAACGGTACGACACGATAACTGATGAGATCACACAGCGGGTTGATTATGAGCTTTCTGTCATCATCAAAAAAAAGTATGAAACGTACTTTCTCGTCGTGGCAGATTTTGTCAACTGGGCAAAAAACCATGGTATTAGTGTCGGTCCGGGACGTGGCTCAGCAGCTGGCTCACTGGTGTCATACGCGCTTAGCATCACAGACGTCGATCCTTTTTTCTTTAAGCTCCCTTTTGAGCGTTTTCTCAATCCTGATAGACCATCAGCTCCCGATATCGATCTTGATTTTGCAGACAACAGACGGGATGAGGTCATCGAATACGTAACGCAAAAATACGGCGAATCGAAAGTCGCGCAGATTATTACATTCGGCACGATGGAGGCAAGAGGCTCGGTGAGAGATGCGGGCCGTGCGATTGGGATGCCTTACGCCGGTCCAGACCGTATCTCACGGATGATTCCGCCAGGATGGCAAGGACACGCGATGACAATCGACACTGCACTTACCCAGAGTCCTGACCTTAAACGTGCATATGATACAGAACCTGAAACGAAAAGGCTTTTGGATATCGCAAAAAAACTTGAGGGTGTGGCAAGACACGCGTCTGTACATGCAGCTGGCGTCGTGATCGCCGATAAAGACCTCACAGAATACACTCCCCTGCAGAGGGAAACAAACGGCGATAAAATTATCACCCAATACGATATGTATACTGTTGGCGAAGACGGCGTAGGCTTGTTAAAAATGGATTTTTTAGGCCTTCGGAATCTAACTATCATCCAGGAGTCTCTGAGGTTTGTTCGGGAAAACGAGGGAAAAGAGATAGACTTTAGTGATACCCCGATTGACGATAAAGCAGCGTTTGACCTTCTCTCTTCAGGAGAGACGACCGGTATTTTTCAGCTTGAGTCCGCAGGGATGAGAAGATACATTAAAGACCTTCGACCAACGAGCATTTTTGACCTCCAGGCAATGGTCGCGCTCTACAGACCGGGTCCAATGGCAAACATTCCCGAGTACATCCAGCGCAAACACAACCCGAAACTTATTACCTATCCCGATCCTAGACTTGAGGATATCCTCAAAGAGTCGTACGGAATCCTCACCTACCAGGATGATGTACTTCTCACCTCAATTGCGCTCGCTGGCTACTCGTGGCTCGAGGCAGATAAATTGCGGAAAGCAGTCGGAAAAAAAATTCCTGCCGAAATGAAGAAACAGAGGGAAATGTTTGTCAAGGGATGTGTAAAAAACGGTCTCTCTTCTCAGAAAGCTGAAGAATTATTTGACCTCTTAGCTCCTTTTGCGGGGTATGGGTTTAACAAAGCTCACGCTGCATGCTATGCGACGATTGCTTACCGGACTGCATACCTGAAAGCCCACTACCCGGTAGAATTTATGACTGCCCTCCTCACAGCTGAGTCGCGCGGTTCATCAGGCCCTGTCAAAAATGAAAAGATCGCCCAAGCGGTTGCTGAATGCAAGCGACTTGACGTGAAGGTTCTCCCGCCAGACATCAACAAATCAGACCATGAGTTCTCTATAGAAAATAAATCATCAGTCCGATTCGGCCTTTCTGCGATAAAAAACGTTGGCGAAGCTGCAATCAGAAGTATTTTAGGTGCGAGGAAAAATGGCCCCTTCCAAAGTCTCCAGGATTTCTGTAATCGGGTCGATCTTTCAACTGTCAACAAAAAAACCCTTGAAAGCTTGGTAAAAGCCGGAGCGATGGACAAGTTTGGCAACAGAGCATCACTCCTGATCAGTATTCCAGAGAACGCTTCGAAAGCAAATCAGATTAAAAAACAAGCACTTGAAGGACAGGGCTCTCTTTTTGAAGATGCTCCTATCGAGGAGACTAAGATGTCAAGTTTTAGTGATGTTGATGATTTTACTGAGCAAGAGAAGCTTAGTTTTGAGAAGGAGCTCTTAGGATTTTACCTCACCTCTCACCCTCATATGGATACACTACAGTATATTCGAAGTATCATAAGTCATGAGATTGAGCTCCTCGAAGGTGAAAAAGAAGGAACAATCGTAAAAATAGGCGGCATTGTCGAAACTGCAAAAAAAATCGTGACAAAAAAGTCAAACGCTGAAATGGCGTTCGTGCAAATTGCAGATGAAAAGGGTATCGAAATCGAGTGCGTTGTTTTTCCAAGAGTTTTTGAAGAGTACAAAAGCCTCCTCATTCAAGACACTGTCATTATCATTGAGGGAAAGGTAAATATTAAAGAAGATCGCCCTGTCATTATCGTAGATAAGATCACCCAAGCAAGAAATTTCAGGGTGTAATAAACTGTGTGTAATGACAGACATCAATTTTGAGAAAAGACCACAAATAGGCAAGGCAGAGACTATAAAATCAAAACTGAAAGCTAGCTTCTCATCTGTTGGTGGTTTCCGGTCGAGCCGCAGTTCATCTAATTGGGTAAAATCTGGTCATCCTGATAAAAATGTTCAGACTATTAAGGACGACAAATCCGATCAATTTGTTCCATTTCCTGAATCGATTCACACTGAAGAATACAAAGACCTCGAAAACATTGTGGTAAGAATGGGAGAAGATAGGCTACCAACATGGGAAGATTTACCAGATTCGTTTTCTGCAGGTCCCGTTGAAGGGTACGTCAATTGGTTACAAATATTGTCCCAGAATGACCCATTACAACGAGAACGTGGCACAATTGTTCCAGTTGCGCAATCAATGAAAAAAATCATTTTCCCAGCTGAACCCGCCATCGGAACGGATAACATGATCCTGTACAAAAATGTAATCACGCCAACAAATGCGGTTCGTGTGCTTGATGTCCATTCTCATCCTTCAAGCAATTATTGCTATAGCAATGCATTCGGAGATTTAGGCATGTTATTAGTGGGAGAGTATGAGGGACAAAGTGACTTTTTACCAAAGGGTATGATCGTTTCTGGCAAGGATTTCAACTTTGCACTGCTTAAAACAACTGAAACTCCTCATGTATCAGACAGATATGATGTTTTTGACGAATACGATTCCCGCTTTGATTATAGAGAGTATAGCGACTTTGAGAGAAGAGGAACAGAATTCGGAAAAAATCACGACGATTCTTCATTCTGGAGCACCTTTCACAGAGCGGATGAAACCAGATTTAAACACGGGTTCCTGAAATTTTATCATCAGTATATAGATACATTTAATACAGCAAACGTTTACAAGTTAGGATTCTACTGGTCAAACAAAGACGGTATATACCATAGGTATACGAGGGAACAACTACTCGATCACGTTCGAGGAGAACTACAGCAAGCGTTGGTAGCAACCGAAATACGAAAAGAGTTATCTTAGTAATGAGGACAGCTGCAATGCCCTCGTCGAGGGAAAGCTCAATGTCAAAGACGACCACCCTGTCATTATTGCCGAAAAAATCCATGCAGCGAAACGCTTTCGCGCTTAATGCATTTTTATATATTTTCTTTTTAAACTGAGAACATGCAAACGAATTCGTACAAATTTCTTACAGATACCGATTCTTTTCACTTGACGCAACTGTTTTTTCTCATTACAATAAGGTCGGAGTAACGCTTTCATCAAGTGGGACTCCTGTTTTTTGATATATGGCAGCATTTGCACCTGAAGTACTCTTCCACATCGGATCATTTCCGATCACGAATACCGTGCTTAATACTCTCCTCGTTGATGCTGGGCTGATTGGCGGAGCATACTATATTAAAAAAAACATCCAAAAAGTCCCGAGGCTCTTCCAAAATATAGTTGAGATGGTCATCCAATCGTTTTATGACATAACCGAAACGATCTCAGGAAGGAACGCAGTAAAAATCTTTCCTTATTTTATGTCGTTTTTTCTCTTTATTCTCCTTGCCAACTGGAGCAATCTCATTCCTGGTATCGGAACGTTTGGGTTCTTAGAGCAAGGAGAACACGGAGAGACTGAAATCATCCCATTTCTTCGCGGCACCACAAGTGACGCCAACACGACATTTGCATTAGCATTTTTTTCACTTGTCGCGACCCATATCCTGGCAATTCGCGCTGTCGGAATTGGTGAATACCTCAGTCGCTACTTTTCACTCAATCCCATTATGCTCTTCGTGGGAATCCTTGAAATTGTCTCCGAGGTTACCAAGGTAGTCTCGCTTTCTTTCCGACTTTTTGGTAATATATTTGCAGGAGAAGTCGTACTCCATACGGTTTCTTCTCTTTTTGCTTTTTTAGTGCCAATACCATTCATGTTGCTGGAAATAATTGTCGGATTGGTACAGGCTCTTGTATTTGCCATGTTGACGATGGTGTTTATGAGCATTCTCATGACACCACATTCCTCAGAACATTAATGTTCTGAGGAATGAACAATTTCAAATAGCAAATGTCAAATGAAAAAATATTGGAGATTGGATATTTGACATTGGTAGTATTGGATATTTTAAATAAGGAGGGGGTGATTTATATTTATGGAATTTAGCGTAACAGGAGGACTTATTGTTGCAATTGGAGGACTTGGTCCTGCAATAGGTGTTGGACTTATTGGAGCAAAAGCAATGGAAGCCATCGGTCGAAACCCTGAAGCATCAGGGAAGGTTCTTCCGGCCATGCTTTTAGGTATGGCATTTGCAGAAGCTATCGCTATTTATTCACTTATCCTTGCTTTTACAGGATAATCCTAATCTATCCGAATGAAAATAGTCCGAATATATCCTAATCCTGAACTTGAAGATTGGGATGATGAACGACAAGCAGTATGATTTGGATTAATTAGGAGTAATTATATTCGGATACATTAGGATACAATTATGGAAATATTGCATACATTTGGAATAGATCCAGTATTATTGATTGCACAAATCATAAACTTTGGCATTATTCTTTTTGTTCTGAGAAAATTCCTCTACAAACCGGTCATGACAATGCTTCAAGAGCGTCGTGATGAGATTAAAAAAAGTGCTGAAGACGCACAAACTGCAAGCAAACTTCTGGAAGAAGCCCATGAGAAAGAACGAAAGGTCCTTCAAACTGCGCAGTCAGAAGCAAAAAAAATGCTTGAGGATGCGAGAAAACAAGCAGATGGCATGATCAATGATGCAAAGGAGGAAGCAAGGAAAGAAACACAAAAAATGATAAATGATGCCAAGGAGCAGCTCACTTCCGAAACAAAACAGGCAGAAAAACGACTGTCGATACATATCTCACAACTTGCTATTGCGATGCTTGCAAAATCACTTCCCGACTTGGTCACAGACGATGAAAAAACAGTACTTATAAAAGAAGCTTCAAAAAAATTGAAAGGCAGACTCAACTAAATGAAAAAAAAGGCACTTAAAAAAATTGCCACAGCAAGCTATAATAACGGCGAACTCGACGAGTCTTTTGTAAACGAGGTTACGTCACATCTTACGAGAAAAGAGCTAAAAGACTATATTCGAGCACTCAAACTGCTGGAGAAGAAAAAACGTATTTATATTGATACGTCATTTTCTCCCTCTGCTATGCAGGAAGAAATGCTCAGGGAGCAGTTCGCTGGAAAAGACGTTGTGTTCCAGATAGATCCTGACCTACTTCTTGGTCTGAGAATTACCGACAATGACATTGTCTATGATATGAATCTCAAGAGGACGCTTGATGCTTTAGAAGAGTACATAGAACGGCAATATGATTAAAAGCGAGGAGATCATCAAAAACTTAGAAAAACGCTTACATACGTTTTCCGCTGACCCAAAAACCCAAAATGTCGGAACTGTTGAAACCAATAACGACGGGGTTCTTCGTGTTTCAGGCCTCTCCCAGGCAATGATGGGAGAGATGGTCCAGCTCGCCGGAGGTGGCGCAGATGGCGTGGTCCTCAATCTCGCCGAGGACACCGTATCCGTTATCCTTCTTGATCCCGGAACTGAGATACGTGAGGGAGACGGTGTAAAAACAACTGGACGGCTTCTCTCGATAAACGCTTCAGATCAATTACTCGGACGTATCATAAATCCTCTTGGCAAACCGCTTGACGGAAAGACGAAAGCCAAACAAGGGAAAGACATGCCGCTTGAGAGAATTGCGGCAGGAGTAGTGGAACGGGAACCAGTGAACACGCCTTTGAAAACAGGTATAAAGGCAATTGACGCGATGATCCCAATCGGACGCGGACAGAGGGAGCTTATCATTGGTGACCGGGGCCTGGGAAAAACAGCAGTAGCAGTGGACGCGATCATCAACCAAAAACACGTTCAAAAAGTCGAAAAAAGGGTTGTGTGTGTCTATGTTGCGATCGGACAGAAGCAGAGTACAGTCGCACAGATTATCGGAAAGCTCGAAGAGGAGAATGCCATGGATTATACAATCGTCGTTGCGGCAAACGCCTCGGATCCTGCATCTTTGCAATACCTCGCTCCTTACGCGGGGGTTGCTATCGCAGAATATTTTTTGGAAAAAGGCGAGGACGTGCTTATTGTCTATGACGATCTCACCAAGCACGCTTGGGCATACCGCCAACTCTCACTCGTTTTGGGGAGACCGGCAGGTCGTGAGGCCTACCCAGGCGATATCTTCTATCTCCATAGCAGGCTTCTTGAACGTGCAGTAAAACTCAACGAAAAAAATGGTGGCGGATCCATAACGGCACTCCCCATCATTGAAACACAGGCCAATGATATCTCAGCCTACATCCCCACCAATGTTATTTCCATAACCGATGGGCAAATCTTCTTAGAGTCGGATCTCTTCAATGCAGGTATCCGACCGGCGATAAACGTAGGGATTTCTGTATCACGCGTCGGAACGGCCGCACAAACTGGAACGATGAAGTCTGTTGCAGGAAAAATGAAGCTCGAATTGGCGCAGTTTCGAGAATTGGCAGCATTTGCACAGTTTGGTTCAGAGCTTGACCCTGAGACGCAAAGACAACTTGAAAGGGGCAGACGAATCACTGAGATCTTCAAGCAACCTCAGTATAAACCGATGACTGAACCAGATGAAGTAATTGATATCTTGGCAGTCACCTCAGGCTTTGCAGATGATATTCCTGTTGAAAATATTCAGCAGTTTATCGCAGAACTTCGGGATCACGTGCATCGCAAAGATAAAAAATTTACTGATAAGCTGTCATCTAATGAAAAAGTAAACGATGAGGTCAGGAGAGAGTTTGAGAAGATCGTCACAGCATTCAAGAGAGGATTCAAGATATAATTTTGTATCTATTCAGTTCTCTCCGAAACCAATGTCATATCGAGCGTAGCGAGATATCTCATTGAAGATTTCTCACCTACATCAATAGCTTCGAAATGACAGTGCATTGGAAACAACTGAATCGTTACATAATTTTCAATTTAAAATTTGCAATTTCTAATTTCCAATGACGCATTTGAAATTTGATATTTGAAATTGGTATTTATCCTTCGATTAACTCAGGATGCTGAGCTTGTCGAATGCATTTGAAATTTTTATAATAAGGTATGGCAACACTCTTATCGATTAAACGGAGAATACGGGCAGCACAAAATGTCTCAAAAACAACAAAAGCTATGCAGATGATCGCAGCATCAAAATTAAAAAAAGCACAGGATGCGACGCTTGCATCACGACCTTACGTTGAGAAAGTATCAGTTCTGGTTGCAGACATTGCAGACCGTATTGAGCAAAAGGAGTTTCATCCGTACATGAATATAAACAGTATTGCTGGAAAATCGCTTATCATCGCACTCTCACCTGACAAAGGACTCTGCGGGGGCCTTATCACGAATTTACTCAGGGAATTTTTCGCCGCTTCTGACGCAAACAAAAACGCATCGTACGTCGTTATTGGCAAGAAACTTGAAGGCCAGGTAACAAAATTACAAAATGAAGTCCTCGCTACGTTCCATTTTGGGACAACACTCCCCAAGTTTGATGTCGTTTTTCCACTCATAAAGCTCATCGACGAGTACTACTTGTCACAAAAAGTAGACACTGTGAAGGTTCTCTACACAGACTTCACCAGCATCTTCAGCCAAACGCCAAAAGTCGTTACGCTTCTGCCCGTGACTCTTCCCCACTCGGAACCAACAGACGAAAAAAGCGACCAAAACCATTTCGCACTTTTTGAGCCGGATGTCCAAAGCCTCCTGCCTGACCTCCTCAGACACTACCTGGAGATGACTATCTATCAGTACTTCCTCGAGAGCTACGTCTCAGAACAGGCATCGCGCATGATTGCTATGCAAAATGCTACGAATAATGCAAAAGATATTATCACTGAACTCCAACTTGAGTATAATAAGACCCGCCAATCAAAAATTACGAGTGAGCTTTTGGATATTACCGGAAGTAAACGTGCAGAAGGTGCACAAAACTAAATATGGCTGATACAAAGAAACAACTTAATGAAGGAATAATTATCGGCGTTGCAGGACCTGTTGTGGATGTGTCCTTCCCACAGGAGCTTCCTTTTATCTATGAGAGTTTAGAGATCGACCTTCCGAATAAAGAAACACTCGTTCTTGAGGTCGAGTTTGAAACAGGAGACCATCAGGTAAAAGCAATTGCTTTCGGATCAACCGATGGATTAAAACGTGGGATGAAAGTGCGATGTACAGGATCACCGATTCAGGTGCCTGTGGGTGACAAAACCTTAGGACGAATCTTCAACGTCCTCGGCAACACGATTGACGGTAAAAAATTCGAGGAGAAAGGCGTTTCGTATGACCCGATCCATAAATCCCCTCCCCAGCTTACCGAGCAGGAAACAAAACCGCAAATTCTTGAAACGGGAATCAAAGTGCTTGACCTTATTGCTCCTTTCGCAAAAGGAGGAAAAATCGGTATCTTCGGCGGAGCGGGAGTCGGAAAAACGGTTATTATTCAGGAGCTGATCCGAAATATCGCCAAAGTCCACAAGGGTCACTCTGTATTTGCAGGAGTCGGTGAAAGGACGCGTGAAGGAACTGATCTCTGGATTGAAATGAAAGCATCAGGGGTCCTTGAGAGTACTGTCATGGTATATGGACAGATGAATGAGCCGCCCGGAAACAGGCTGCGTGTCGCACTCACCGCACTAACGATGGCCGAATACTTCCGCGACAAAAAAGGCGAGGATGTCCTGCTCTTTATCGATAACGTCTTTCGGTTTGCGCAGGCTGGATCTGAGGTGTCAGCACTTCTTGGCCGTATGCCATCAGCTGTTGGCTACCAGCCAACCCTCGCAACTGAACTGGGGTCACTTCAGGAGAGAATTACGAGTACCAAAAAAGGATCTATCACCTCACTTCAGGCAGTCTACGTTCCTGCTGATGACTACACAGATCCAGCACCGGCGACGACATTCTCGCACATGGACGGAGCTGTCACACTGGAGCGTTCGATAGCAGAACAAGGTCTTTACCCGGCTGTTGATCCGCTCACATCAACATCCCGCATGCTCGATCCAAACATCTGCGGCGAGGAACATTACAATGTCGCTCGTGGCGTCCAAAAAGTATTACAGCGGTATAAAGAGCTTCAGGATATCATCGCAATCCTGGGAATTGATGAGCTATCAGACGAAGACAAAATGACTGTATCGAGGGCTCGAAAAATCCAACGATTCTTAAGCCAACCAATGTTTGTGGCCGAAGTATTCACTGGCTCACCGGGAAAATATGTGAAAGTCGCAGATACAGTCAAAGGCTTCAAGGAAATTCTCGAAGGGAAACATGACAGCGTTCCTGAAAGCGCGTTCTACATGATCGGAAGCATCGAGGAAATTAAAAA
>JACPGQ010000006.1 GCA_016188975.1 Candidatus Levyibacteriota bacterium
CTGAGTCAGGCCCAAATCGCCTGGGATTACAATCGTGGAAAGCCTATAGCTAGCTGGGATTTTGATGAGTGTCAGGGGACGGCACTCAACAGCTCAACTGGCACAATGAGTGCGACGCTTTCTGTCGGCAGTGGTGGAGGCGAGGATACCGTTGGGACGTGCACAACAGCCTCAACAGCCTGGGGTAGTGGTGCGACGGGGAAGTTCAACTATTCAGTTGATCTTGATGGGACTGATGATGCAATTTATGCCTTGAGTCCCGGCCTCCCGACCAATGATTTTACAGCATCAGCCTGGGTGAATTTGGGGACTGCGACTGATGAGACGATACTTATGGCCTCAAGAACAGGAGGGGATGAGCTGCGGGTGCACGTCAATAGCAGTGGCCAGATAGAGCTCTATACAGCAGGCGTTTTGCGCGCGACATCAGCTCAGACCATCAGTACTGGGTCATGGACGAATATCACTGTTGCCTCATCAAGTGGCACACAAAAGATATTTATCAATGGCCGACAAGATGCCAATACCGGATCAGGAACGACGCAGATGAATTTTGCCGGGTGCTCACTGTGGATTGGAACAGACGTTGATTCTGGATGCGGCGGGTCACTTGGCAACTACATGGATGGTCAGATTGACGAGGTACAGATCTTCAACTACGGCTTGACTGATGTGCAGATCCGTAATCTCTACAACCAGTCTGCAGCAGTGCGCTTCGGGCCAGCAACCGGAGCACCATAAGTGTCCTAAGGCTGTCCTAAGGCGTCGCCTTGACTTTGCAAGGCGACGCCTTGTAGGATAGAAGTATGCCAGCAAAGAACGCGCGGAAACAATACATCTCAAACGGTTACTATCACTTGTATAATCGAGGTGTAGAAAAACGCATCATTTTTTTAGATAAACAAGACTACAGCGTCTTCCTTTCTTATCTGAAGGAATATCTTCTTATCAAAGATAGTGAAAATTTGCGTGAACAACTAGCACGTGACTCTTTACCTCCTGCTCAGAGAGATAAGATACTCAAAAGACTTCGGCTCAATAATTTTGCAGATAGCATTACTCTTCTTTCATATGCGCTGATGCCAAATCATTTTCATTTCTTCATCAAGCAGACAGACGAGAATGCAATAGATGCATTTATGAATTCTCTAGGTACAAGATATACAATGTATTTCAACAAAAAGTACCAGCGAGTAGGGAAACTGTATCAGGGTGTCTATAAAGCAGTGTCAGTAGTATCCGAAGCGCAGTTTCTTCATCTTAGCCGGTATATTCATCGTCAAGCTCTTTTCCTGCAAGGCGACGCCTTGCAGGAAAAATATCCATGTTCGTATTATGAATTCTTAGGGAAAAGGCAAACAGAATGGGTGAAACCAGACGAAATTCTCTCATATTTTTCAGATCAGCACTGGAATTTATCTTATGAAGCCTTTATGAAACAAAGAGATGAAGGAGAGTTACAAGCCAAGTATATTCTTGAAGATTATCACGACCTAGAATAATAGCTTTGCAAGGCGTCGCCTTGCAAGGGGCAGTCCGCTTCGGCCCGAGCACCGGCGCTCCATGAGACCTGGTGTTCAGGTGCGCCGTAATGTTGTCATTGCGAGTCGCCTAAGGCGACGAAGCAATCTGCCTATGGGTCAATCGCCGTGCTTAGTTTAAACCGAAATAAAGTGGGTATGCATCAAGTGTTATACTGTACATGTGGAAGTCATTTTCTTTAATGCAAACGTCAAGGACAATGTATATTCTCTGGATGAGATACCTCTTAGCAAGTCAATCAGATTGATTGATCTTCTCAAAGTATTTGGCAATAATCTCGGGATGCCTTATTCTAAAAAAGTTTCTACCAATCTCTATGAGTTAAGAGTTCGAGGACAGCAGGAAATTCGAATTCTTTATTGTTTTCATAAAACAAAGCTGTCATAGTGCACCATTTTATCAAGAAGTCACAGAAAGCTCCTAGGAAGGAACTAGAAATTGCTCTCTCAAGGATTACTATCTTGACGTCTATATAACATATATGTTATTATAGTTTTATGGATAAATTTGAACCAATAAGTTTTGAAGATTTCAAAAAAGAGGCATTTGCAAAAGATCCTGAGCTTAAGAAAGCATACGATGCCTTAGAGCTTGAGTTTAGTATCATTGAGCAAGTGATTCGTAAACGCCTTGCCAAAGGCCTGACGCAAAAACAACTGGCAGAAAAGGTTGGTACCAAGCAGTCAGCTATTGCCAGACTTGAGGGCGGGAACGCAAACCCTTCGGTTGCATTCCTTGGGAAGGTTGCAAAGGCTCTGGGTGGGAAGCTTCAGATATCGATTTAGTGGAAAAATCGATGATGTGCAGCCTCTACCAATCAGTCGGCGGCTGTAAGGTTCGGCCCATCCACTGGGGCGCCGTAGGCTGAGCGCCGAACTATGCTGAAAGTTCCTGCAGTCAGTTCTCAGTTGTCAGTTTTCGGGTACAGGTCCGTCGGTTTTCTGTCTTCAGTTAAACTTCTGCCAAGCAGAATGGAGTTTGTTCAGCTTCTTTGAAATAATCTTGTAGCTCAACAAGCTTTACGAGCAACTAAGATTGTACTTCAACTTCCTTCAAGCAACCATGAAACTTGAAAGAAAAGAACGTATCGATGGAAAAGTGAAACGTCTCTACACAAAAGCAAAAACACCCTACCAGAGAGTCCCCGAACTCCCTGATACATTTTAGCTTCCTGTTTTGTACGCTGTTAGCCAGAGGTTAAAGTCCAGTAAATCGACTTTTGCGTCATTGTTGAGATCTGCGAGCTTGGTTGTGACATTGCCTAGAAATTCATCCCGCCAGATATTAAAATCGAGAAGATCGACTCGGCCGTCTTTATTGATATCACCAACAATTGATACTGGTGTAGCTGTCGGTGTCGGCGGAAGGACGTTAAGAATCCATTCGTTTGACCCTATATCAAGTATTCCATCTGGACTCGTGAGGCCTGAAACAGTAACACCCGCGTTGATAAGAGGGCTTCCTGATTGGTATTTATATCCTAAAGCGCGTATCCATGAAGAACCTGGTTGATTAACATCGTAGACGGGAGATGGGCCAGTCGTAGGTGAATAGGCTGTGAGCGGTCCGACAAATTTCGGATTGAGATGTTTGTCCGTCCCTGTTGCGTAGTTAGTCGTCGGACTTGCTAGCTCATACCAGTTGTTATTGGTAAATGTCGTCGTTGTCGTGTTTTGGCCTCCTGTCAGGGCTCCATAATTTGTGGGGAGGAATGCGCCTTCCCCATTGTAGCCAACATTGACGAAATTATTATTCGTGATAATTACACTGGGTGGTGCTGTTGTTTCAGCAATAGCAAGGAACTCAGGTGAGGTCGGGCCATTGCTCACAGAGAGGACTCGGGAATTGTTATACACTGTATTATTGTATAACTCAACAATATCCCCGTTATATCCTCGACCAATGATCTCAAATGCTGCCCACTTCTGAGTAGGATTCCGATTGACAATGGTATTGCCGATAATCATTGCTCCTGTTGGTTTGATGCCCAATGCTGCTCCGCATTTGGGAGTTGTTGATTCATAACAGGGGAGAAAAGCAATAGCAGCAAAGTACATATTCTCAATATAGTTATACCTGATCGATGCATTTTTGGTATTCCTCACTGCAATGGGTGTTCTGAGGCGATAGTATCCGTACGTAGCATCAGTCGCGTCGCGAAACGCATTGTACTCAACGGTGATATCACTGCTCGTATTATCTTTTCCTGGCTTGTCATCTTCCTGGCCGAGATAGACACAGGTAAGCATGCAGCCATCAAAGACATTATATGCAATGTAGTTGTCAGTGCTTGCGTATTTGATCGATACGGTCTGGTGTGACCTGCCAAAAAAGTAATTGTGTGTTGTTTTATTGTTGTTCGCGTTTTCTCCTATAGCGACTCCATAATCTTGATACCCAATACCTGTTGCTGATGATCCCGGATCTAAGAACTGATTGTACTCAATACGATTGTTGTTTGATTGGTGAAGATTTACCCCGGCCATGGTATTCAGGGTAAAAATGTTTTTTCGAAAAATATTATTTGACGCGTTTACTGTGAGGATACCAAGATAGGTTTGGGTAATCTCAAATCCCTCTATGATTATATATTGTGAGCCTGAGAGATAAAATCCCTTCGGCCCAGGTTCTGTTCCGGGTCCCTTAAGAATAGTTCTATTTAAAGGTCCTACTTCCGTCGCTGGAAATTCGGCTTTGATGGTGATTGGCGCTGTCGAAGTGCCATTTGCTCCAAGTCCCGATAAGGGGATATGTCTTGCTACATAATCGCCGTCTGGTACGTACGTTCCTTTTTTAACGATGACGACGTCACCTGCTTTTGTAACATTAATGCCTTTTTGGATTGTTTTAAATGGTTGAGACTCTGTCCCAGGATTTGTGTCATTGCCAGATGGTGAGACGTAGAATGTTTGTCCAGTCGCTGCCAGTGCTTTCTTGGGAAAGTCACCTATGTGCTGAAGGAGGAAAGCAGCAATGCCAATCGCTAGGGTAAAAGAAAGCAAGACATTTAATAAATACTTGTGTTGAGCAAGTGCGTGCATACCTCTATTATTACCTTATTTCTATGCGGAAAGCTATGGGAAATTGGGGGTTATTTTGTTGATTCCTTATGAAGAGTCGCTAACTTTTTATCAAATGTAAAAATGCTCTGTATCTTCTAATCGTGACTTTGCATAGAGAAAGGAGTCTACAAAACTGATTGAGTGGTTTTGGTATATTGGTAACGCTGAAAGGAGGATATCACGAGACTCTATGTCTAAATATGGTGTCTTAACGAGGGAATGAATTCTTTTGATGATATCGTCTTTTTCAAAATGATAGTACTTACTGAGCATGAAGTGAATCTCAAAAATAACTATTTGTGGTACGGCGAGTGTGATTTTGGCTTTTTGATCCTGCAAGGCGACGCCTTATCACCTGACACGCTTTTGTTTACTACTAGGTATAGTATAATGATAGTGATTGTATGAATGTATGAAAGAGAGTTCTAAAAGGTCGTGGCAGCGTGTTTTACGCACGAATGGCCTCTTTTCGTTGAGGAGATTGATTGGCGATTTCGTCCAAGGCGCAGAGGCTCAAAATAAGAACCTTCAACGTGCTGATAGGTTTCGTCTCTTTGCCGAGGATTTTTATGCCATTCTTGATGCTCCTGCTGTCTTTGGGTTAACAGACGAGGAGATAGGGAGGCATCGGGAGCTGTTTACTGAGCGTTTGGCCATGGCAATCAACACGCCTCGCGTTGAAGCTGCGTTGACATCAGGGACGCCAAGAAGTAATGAAGAAGTAGGTATGTTTGCGGAGCTTGTTTCTCCTGCTGTGCTTCGTCTTCCTTTAGTGCCTGATACTTTAGAAAAAGAGTACGAGCACATTTTTGCTCGAAGTGCTGATGTTACCTCACAATTTGTTGTTGGCTATTATTCCAAGCGGGGTAAGTACGACGAATTTGTTGCGGGCATGTTGAGATTTGTTGAAGATCCTTTGCTAGAAAGAAAAGGGGAAGCATATCCATTTTTTGTTACACCAAATGTTTTAGCAGATACTTTTCAGCAAAGTGAAGGCATGAGGGTATTTGCATCACTTATTCGAATACAAAGACCAGGCGAGCTTTCCCCTACGTCGTAAAAGAGAGTTTTGTTGTGTCTCTCGCTCTTGCAAATTGTTCTAAGGGATTGATGATGCTGAATATCGCAGAGCTAAGTACTCCTATAACACTCATGACTACAATTAGTTCTATGAGCGTAAATCCAGAAAACCGAGGGTGCATACTTTTATAGTATTACTAAGTAAGTATGCAACTACGGTTACAAGAGCGCTTATACGGGGTAAACTGCGGTTACTTTAACTCAACGGTTCCGCCAGCTGCTGTGAGTTTGGCTTTGGCTTCTTCGGCTGTTTTCTTGTTGACTTGTGCCATCACTTCTTTTGGAGCTGCGTCAACTAAATCTTTTGCTTCTTTAAGCCCGAGTGTCGGAACGAGCTCTCGAAGTGCTTTAATGACAGCAATTTTATTTGCTCCACTGGACGCGAGAACAACATTGAAGACTGTTTGTTCTTCTTTTACCTCGCCGGAAGCCGCGTCTGACGCGGCGGAGGCGGGCTGGGCTGGGGTAGCGGCTACCATAGCTTGTGCTGAGACGCCGAATTTCTCCTCAAGAGCCTTGACTAAATCGGAAAGCTCGAGAACAGACATCTCTTCAACCGCTTTTAGTAATTCATCTTTTGATAATTTTGCCATAATGTAATCACCACCTTTCCTCTGTTATTGTCATTGCGAGCGAAGCGTGGCAATCTTTTATGAGATTGCTTCGTCGTTCATTACATTCACTCCTCGCAATGACATTATTGCATTGTTGCTTTTTTCTTATCACTTATTGCTTGTATTGTCATTGCAAGTTTTACTAAATTCCAATTGAGCGTTCTGTGCAACCCCTGGATCGGGGAGTTGAGCGTGCCGACGAGCTGAGCTCGAAGCTGAAGGAGTGAAGGGAGTGTTGCCAATTTTTCAATATCACTTGCTGTTATCGATTTACCGTCTAAGAAGCCAAATTTGATTTCCGGAAGTTTTGTCTCTTTGATAAGCTTGGCGAGTGCTTTAATTGGTTCAATTGGATCAGCATACGTAAACAGAGTAGCGGTTGGTTTGGCGAAAAATTTTCTATCTTCTTCTGAGAGATTGAGCTGCTCAAGTGCTCGAAGAAGTAGTGTATTTTTCGTGGCAATAAACTCTGCTTGTGCCTTTTTGACAGCTCTTTTGAGGCTCTCAAGCTGGTGGTGGGTGAGGCCTTGGTAGTTGGCAAACACCATGCCTTTTGCCCTTTGTACTTTCTCCGAAAGCTTTGCCACAATTGCTTCTTTTCGAGCTTTTCCACGATGGGCTGTTGCTTGGTGTGATTTTCCTCCTGTTTTTTTTGCCATATTCCTTGATTAATTTATTTGATTTTCACAGATTGATAGCTGATTTCCACAGATAATGAAAAAAGACACCTTCGAGGTGCCTTTGTAAATCAGATCAGCGTCAATCCGCTATTATCTGTGTTAATCTTTACAAGCTCCTCGGCGAGATATTTAACCATTTGCTATTAGCTATAAGCCATATGCTCATGGACTCGTTGTCTTAGGACTTTTGTATGATAGCAGCCGGAAGCGGGATTGTCAACGAGCATGCGGACAAAAAAGTTGTTTCTTCGGACTGTCGTGGCAATCTTTCTTAGGACCGTCCCTAAAATGCTAAAATGGTCCCCAAAATCCCGTTGTGGAGGACTAGGCTGGGCGTTTTAGGTGGAGATGTTCTTCAATGCGGCGTAGACGCTGGTCGTCTTCTACATGCAGCTCATTGATTGTATCTAGCACTCGCTCAACCGTCGCGGTTACATCACTTCTCAGTTGGTCAAGCTTCGTATCCTGAGCTTCAAAACGACGCTCCATGCCTTCAAAACGACGCTCCATTTTGATCTCTAAAGTCTCAATACGCTTATTGAGACCTTTATCGAGCGTATCAATATGTTTACTAAAAGGCTTAAGGTGCGATTGAATAACTTTGCCGATTTGTTTGAGGTCATCTTGTGTCATAGTAACGATACTATAGAGAGAACATGCAGAATTTGCAAGAGAGAATTCAGGTTATTGTGTCCACACAGGGATAGGAGTGGAGTATTCCTTAATCCTCACAGGCCCCACTGGGTTACCGGGAACAAAAGATCCACCAACATCAAGAGTGATTCCTTCTCTCGTGTACAAGACAGGTGTTTCATAGGGGATGGGCGTTGCGGCAAGAGTAGGGGTAGTAGTCGGGGTTCTGGGGTCCTCGAGATCAGCAATTCTTCATTTATGACGAAACTCTCAGCACCAGCTTTTACTCTCTCCTTATCATATCCGTTTGCTTTGACAACTAAGTCATTTGTGATCGCATCGGTGAGGAGTCTTTTTTCAACCTGAGTTTGTTTGTCGAAGATTTCTCCATCTCTATCAAGTATTGCGAAATTATCTGCAGAGGTCGGGATCTCATCAATTTGCATCTGATTTCGTGAGGTTGTTACCGCGATTCCGGGAAGGGAGGTTGGTTGCTGGATCAATCGAGGCTGCGTTAGTCCTCCCTATTCTACCAGGTTTGACATGGGGTTGCGGTTTGGGTTGGAGCATGTGTCGCTTCGGGAGGAAGTGTTGCACGTTCTCTCGTCGGCCCTTGTGTAGGAGTATCAGTGGGGAAGTTTGTCATAACTTGCGTCGGTCTAGGTGTTGGTATATCGTTAGGTTCGAACGTAGGCACAGGCGTGCGGATTGGGTCCTCAAAATCGATAACATTGCTTTTTCTTAAAAACTCCATGTCGTGTCGCTGTACTAGTTTTTCTAATGCTATGACACTGTCTACTTTGCTATTGATAAGTGCGAATGAAGTGCTCACCATTGCTGCCATTTTCTCCCGAGCCGGCTCACTGGTGATGTTGCAATCTGGTTCGGTGAGTAGCTGCACGACGTCAAATGGTTGAAGGCTAAGGGCGTTTATTAATCGAGCAGCTACGAGGTAAGGATCATTGAGTCTCTTATCACTGGTCATCGTAAGATCAGTAACTCCTAGCTTTGCATCAATGGCATCAAAGGCTCTGCGCATGGCAAGTGCCTCTCATGAATTGGTTGATTCTGCCATATCGTATGCATTCTGATATGCATCAAGGAATGTATTCAGTGCGATGATATCAGGGTCATGTTTTGTTTGCTCATTGATCTTAATTCGGTGCAAAGCTGCCATCAGTTGTCCTTCCTGGAGGACCCGAATTTGTTGCTCTGCTGGGAGAGGCTTCAAGATCGCCGCGTTTATCGCAACGCCTTTTGTTATGCCATCCTCAACAATCAGTTTATATGGATCAGTCGTATCATAAATTTGGTCGGGAGCGACATAAACAATACCTGGATCGAGTGGTCCGATAGCCTCCACCGCATCTCTGAGAATACCACGTAAGGGTTTTATAGAGGAAAGAGGGAATGCCGTCATCAATTTCTTCATAGAATATCTCCGCGAAATCTTGAGTCGCGGTTGGATAGAATGCAAATATCGGACTATCAGGACCACCTATTTTATATTCGCCATTTAGTAGTTCGAGAAGAACCTCCTTCTTTTTCTGTCCTGGGTGTTCAGGGTCATCTCGCTCTATGAAATAACGATAGGTTCGGTTGTTGAACGCAACTGAAATATCATGTGCCTTTGCGGCATTAAGCACTAATTGCGTTGCATTTGGACGAGGATTACCGATAAAATCATCTGCTTCACCTTGTGCTTCTTTTGCATTATTTGCTGTCGGAACTGAGTTTGGTTGTTCAGTTTCTTCAATCTGCGTCGTGTCAATATGAGAAGCTGTCGTTTGTGCTTGCGAGGATGGATTTCCTTTGTCATTATTTTCTGGTGTTCTGTATCTGCCGAGTGCATAGCCTACTCCAAGCCCACCTGTAGGAAGCAATATTGCTGCTGTAAACACAAGTCCCGCACTGAAATCGCGTCTGGTTCTTGGCTTAGAGCTCATCTCAAAAAAACGCATTCTTGCGTTTTGCTGAGCAATTATCCTATCTCTATATCGTATATCTCCTCTCAGTGATGCGTTTTGACCTTTCAGATCAGCGATTACGGCACCGGCATCTGGAACAAGAGTAGCATGAGCTACTTTTGCCTTGTCTTTCCTATGTCCGCTAGTGGCTTGAGCTGTCTCCTCCGGATGAGTGCCATTGACTTGCACTACACCAGATGCTAGTAGATCCCTTTGTTCTGTCCGCCCTAGGGCAGGTGAAGTGACGATAGGCGATGTCTGTTCAGGTGCGCGAAACGGGACAAGTCGTCTAAGTGAAAATCGTCCAATACTTCTGATGTTGGTCTCAACGTGCGACGAGCTGTTTGCATCAAACTGTCCAGATACTGATCGTTCAATACTCATGGGTTAATAGTTGGTGTTCTTGGATCGTCTACTGCAGCAAATTCTTCGCTCAATACAACGTTTTCCGCGTAGTTTTTGACTCTATCTTTGTCGTAGTTATTGATGTCCCTTACAAACTCATTTGAGATAGAATCGCAGATTTGTTGCCTTGACGGTCCGGCTGTTGCTGTACTGGTAGATTTTGGTGTGCGACTTGGAAGAATTTTTTGGGGTATATCATAGTTTGCAGAACCGCTTTCCTCGTCAGTTTCCTCATCTGTAAGAGATCTTGGTGTAGGTGTACTACGGTATGGATCACGGGTTGGCTCTGTGGTTGCAGTAGATGTAGCTGTTGGAGTAAATGTTGGTAGACCTTGCCAGAGCACAGTAAACTCTGTATCATCTGATTCAATAGCTGAAAGCGGTGCTGTCGTCGGAGAGTGGTATGGATTTGGCGTTCTTGTTGGACCTGGGGTTTGTGTCAGCTGGTGGATCTCGGCCTGAGTATTTTCCTGTCTCTCATAATCGTATCCATCTTCCATAAAGCCTGCATAGACTAAACTATTGACCACATCTTCGTCTTTGAGCAGTTCATTGAGTACAGCTTGACCGTAGGAGTTTTTTAACAAAAGGAGAACAGCATGAAATATTTTGAGTGTGTTGTTGGCTGTAATGCTGTCCTGCTCTTCTCTGCAGGGAACGTCTGCGTATCCGTACCGTACTAGTAAGGCATCTGTTCGGAGAAAAAGAGAGCTAAATGCTTCTATGAATACGGCCTCTTTATTTTGATAGTTTCCAGAGTATTGTAAAAACTCTTGGTGATTAATATCATCTAAGACCTCGAATGCATTTTGGTGCAAGCCTGATTCAGGCTCTAGGCCGTGTAATGCATCGTCAACAAGTGAGTCATGCAGCTCATTAAATTGATCGACAGCGTCAGATTTTTCTGAAGTGACCTGGTGATATACCGCTTTTGCAAATGCCCGATAGAGAATTTCTGCACGCTCTTCCTTGGAGAGCTTGGAAAATTCTGCATTTACTGCAGGGCCGACTCCAGGGATATAGGTATAGTACTCGTTGTCAGCATCCTCAGGCCAATTGTTAAGGACGACAAGCTTACCAAGATCAAGGGAGTTAAAACGTTTCGCAACCTCAGTGAGCTCTCCTGAAGCCTTAAGCAACCTAATGGCTGAGTCTCTCTCGACGAGAACCTGGACAGTGTCGTCGTCTGAAATATCGACATAATCAGCTTCAAAATCCATGTTCGCGACGAGAACGCCGTCAGAGCGGGTAAAAGTGACCTCAACGGGTTGGTTAGGACTGTAGTTGTTGAGTTTAATTTGTCTGTTTTTTAGTGCTCCTCTATAGCTTGCATCTACATCTGCAAATTGTGCCTTTTGCGCTAACTCCTCATCGAGGTATTCTAGCTTGGTACTACCACTTGTGAGTATGAAGAGGTCGTTTCGTATTTCTAGATCTGGATCATCAGGATAGGGAATACTTTCCCCAATAGTTACCGATGTCCCTTTTGGTAGCAAGTCAACCTGCTGTTGGAGTTTTATCAGATTGAGTATAAGCGCCGTACCATTGAACGTACTGACTTTGGGTTTGGTAAGTGGGCTTGGTAGTTCAGTTGCTCGTTCTGCAGCGCTTCGTCGCCGGATCACATTTCCTTCCTCATATCCATCTGGTAATGATTGGTCAGCTAGGTACACACCGAAAGCAATTCCTCCAACTGCTGTTCCTGCTAGAGCAAGGTCTCGTACATGAGAAGCCGGCCACTTTACGACCGTTTTCGCAACGTTTCGTGGGTTCTTTGAACGTTTATCCTTGACGCCTTTTCTACCAATACCCAAGAAGTCATTCGTATGAGGAGCTGTTCCTAATTCAGCAGCCGCAATTGAAGAGAAATTCGGCTGCTCGATAGTACTATCTTTTTCCGCTTCCACACTTGGTGATTGCGTAAGGGAATCAGCTCGTTTTACATGCGATCTTCCTATGCCAATCCAGCGCATTGCTCGGTGTATTCCTACCGTTTGCGTCACAGCTTTTCGATAAGCAGGACGGTAGCCTCGATCGAATAATGCGGCATCCTCTTTGGTTAGATGTAAAAGCTTCGCGAAATCGGGAATTGGCATTTGTCGATCTAGCGCAAAAGCTCTTAGCTTTATAAGGTTGTCAATATTTCCGGGAGTGTAGCCATATTCCGCTCTGAGTCTTTCTATTTCTGAAAGTCTCATTGGTTGAAGAGAGATAACCTTTTCCTTACTCTTCACCTCTTTTATTCTTGGGATGGAGTATTTTGCTACATTGAAGACGTTGACGGCAGCTTTTATCCCTCGTGCGGCTCGGAATCCGAATGGCTGGGAATCAATTGTTAGAACTCGAACAGAATCGCTTTCCTGAATTTTCGATCGTGGTTTCAGCACGCTCTCTTGGGTTGTTAGTTTGGACGCCGGAGGTAGTGCAGCATCGATTGGGGTTTGTTCCACAACGGCCGGTAATACTGTTGATGCTGCTTGGCGTTCTTCTTTTCGTCCTTGTGCCTGATCTACGCCTTTCAGATACGCTTCAGCTTCTAAATTTGCGATATATTGTCCAAGCCCAGGATGCGCTCGATAAATCTGCAGGACTCTGTCTTGATCAAACCCTTCGGGCTCTTCGCGTGTAGATACATGGCCACTTAGACCGTCTTTGTAGTCGGGTTTAACACTATTAGGAGTCTTCAAAGGTAAACCATCAGAACCATCTAATCCTGGCAGTATGGTTCTTCCGCTTGCATCAAGGATAATAATGTCTACAGACACGTGGTTGCCATTACTATGAAGTGGTTGTTCATCGACTCGAACGAGATGACCGTTTTGGGTATCTGTTCCATTTGTGCCAATATGTCCATTGGCTAATGATTCAGCTCTTGGTACCATAGTTTATTGCACCAATCACATAAAAAATCCCCCGTTTTTTTTGGGAGATTGTGTTTGGGCAAAACGCGTCAATCTCCCTTTTAGGAAGACTTAAGAGTAAGGACGATCATATTGTAATAACGTGCTAAATTCATGACATCTTCCCGATTATTGCTCTCTCTGTGCATTTTGTCAATTAGCAAAAAAAGACCTCTTGCAAGGCGTGGCCTTGCGGGATATAGTAATAATATGCCTGCGCGCAACTCTCGAAAAGAATATGTTGAAGATGGGTATTATCACCTTTACAATCGGGGTGTTGAGAAGAGAAAAATATTTCTTGATAAACAAGACCAAGCCGTTTTCCTTTCCTATTTAAAGCAGTATCTTCTTCCTAAGGATGAAAAAGCGCTTTATGAACGACTTACTGCAAAAGATATTTCCTATGCAGAGAAGGATAAGATTCTCAAGCTCCTGAGGCTAAATAATTTCTCGGATAATATTTCGTTTCTTGCGTATTGCTTGATGCCAAATCACTTCCACTTTTTCATTCGTCAAAACAATGCAGAGGCTATTGACATATTTATGAACTCACTGGTCACACGGTATGTTATGTACTTTAATAAGAAGTATGAGCGAATAGGAGGTCTCTTTCAAGGAGTATATAAAGCTGTACGAGTCACCACAAATGAACAGTTTATCCACTTATCTCGATACATTCATCGCCAGGCTTTGGATTTGCAAGGCCCCATACCGTCTGGTACAGTACAAGGCTTTACAGTACAAGGCGTGGCCTTGCGGGAGAAGTATCCCTGTTCATATGGCGAGTACAGTGGTTTGCGATCAACTGAATGGATAAAGTCTGAAGAAGTTCTGGCGTATTTTTCCAAACACAACCCTACACTTACTTATGAAAATTTCGTTCGGCAAGGGGAGGGCGATGGGATTTTGGACGGACTAACCTTGGAAGAAGATTAGTTCAGATAGATATTATTCGCCTTTTTTCTTGCAAGGCCACGCCTTGCGAAAGCTAGATTGCGGTAAAATCTATTTTTATGCCAGGGGACATAGTACTTTTGAGGGTGATGCTTCTCATTTTGCCAGCTGGCACTGACCCAAGTGCCGTCCGAATATTTTCGTTCAGCTGCTCTGGCGTAAATGACATTTTGCCAATAGAGAGGTGAAGGATAGGGAACTTGGCTTCTGTTTTGAAGTTTACTTGGCCAGCCTCGTATTTTTTTGCTGCTTCTTCGGGTTTTGGTGTGACTGTGCCGTTTTTTGGATTTGGCATGAGTCCTTTA
>JACPGQ010000043.1 GCA_016188975.1 Candidatus Levyibacteriota bacterium
ACCATCTCCGTACCCTCCATCCCCATACCCTCCGTCACTACCTCCACCGTAGTCCCAGTAGCAGCCTGCATCGCCAAACGTCGTGTCATCATCACCATAGATAAGATAACAATAAGATCCATCTCCTACATTACATCCAATGTTATCAGACCACGATGTCGCTCGAATACAGGCCCCGCTTATGGCAGTAACGAAGCATGATTTATATTCCGGAACAGTAAACGGACCAGCACAATAGTATTGGTTTAGAGCGTTCTTTGAACAACTATAATACCGTCTGCCGGCATTTCCTCCACCACTACAGACCTGCGCATATGAGGGAGAAAAATAACCCATCATAAAAAAGAGTAAGGAAAAAAGCAATATTCCCTGAATGAGACCAAAGCTGAGGTGGTAGTGAAAGAAACTATTTCGTCTCATAGACAAGAATTTGAAGAACACTCAATGAACACTGGGGTTGCATGAATTTACTAAGCGTACTTTGGAGAGATGACGAGGTCTTCCGCTTGAGCAGATCAATGAATGTTTGATTGTAGCTATAGCACTCAACAAAATCACTTTTTCCAAATTGCTTTGTTGCTTGATCAATCGTTTGTTGGTCAGGTGTAAGAACAAAAAGCACAACTTCATCTCCCTCCCTGAGGGTAGCAAACAGCTCTGACGGCGAGATAGTACTATTTGTCTCTTTTGCATCTTCAGATTTTCTTGTTACTGTTGCTCCAATAGATTCCGGGGGGAGGAGTACTGTTTTTTCTACTCCTCTACCGACACTGTCGTTTGTCCCAATGGTAAGAGTGTACCGACTCCCTGTCTTCTGTTTCCTTAGGATTTTTGCGGAAACCATATGCAGTGAATTGTCATGAGATGAGGTAAAAAGGCCGCAAGATTCTCGAGTCGAAGATATCGGTGATTTCAAACATGTAAACTTTTCTCCGTCGTGAAAAAAGAAAGTAAAAAATCCGGCAGCTGTAACTCCAACTATGACGAGAAATAAAATCAAACCCAAAGTTCTTTTTCCTATATGGAAGTACATACTACATTACTATTTATAGAAGAAGAGATTTGAAATGACAAGCGTTGAAAAAGAAATCAGTTAACCTACCCTTTTTGTTTTGAGATGAGACGTTGTTTCCAAAGGCTTTTTTGAGGTTACTATTCCTTCGCTATACTATATGGACGTGTGAAGAAACAGCGTGTAGAGGATCCCAAATCTGAACTTTTTGAGCCAATTGAATCGGTGATTGCCGCAACTGGTTACCTGTCTGTGCATATTTCCCCATACCTTTTGGAACATATGCAATTATGTCATAAATGGAAGGATAGCGTCCAAATATCTGGTTTAGATGAATCCTGCTGCGCTCCGCTAAATACATTGGATCTGGAAGATCCGCAACCCGCTCTGCTAATGTTTTGGTTCCAGAATGTGTGGCAATCAGCTCATCCGTCAGAGGAAGAGGGTTTCCCATTCTCCACAAAGCATTACCCTGGGCCTGAGCGACTAAAAAGTTAATTCCTTCCAAATTAAGGTAGTGGTCTCTGTTTGTTTCCGTTGCACTATTAAAGGTATTTTTTTCCCAAAAAGCTTCGGGTCTCCCATCTGCCGCAGCCAATTTCTCAAGTCCGTTTGTATATTTATATGCCTGTTTCCAGAGTTTTATGAGGAACCTTCCATCGGTTTCAGCTTTTAGTGCTTCGAGATTTTTGACGATCTCTTCAGCAGGGATATTTCTCCCACCTGTATCAATTGAGCTAGGATTCTTGTCAACTTCTCTTATATCAAATCCAACCGGATCAGAGATGTATCCATCTTCTCTTTTAAGTCTTCCGATGTAGTACGGAATAATAGGTTGAAGACTTGATACCGATACCATCTGAGGATCAGCCTTCTCAAACCGATCCGCGGTTGGATTTGGTACCTCAAACTCATTCCCCTCCGGATTGCCAATAAGATGCTGGACGAAGCCAAAGACGACGTCGAAATTCCCTTCATCTGGTGTATCTACACGAAGTACTCGAGAAGTAATATATCTTGCTTGCCAAGGGAATAACTCCATAGATATTGGCTGTCCTGTGCTTTCATCTCTGCCTTCAAGATGCCGTGGCCCAATATTGGTAATGTTTACATAGGGCTTATATTGGTCTCCTGGGTCAGCAAAAAATTGTTCAACAAGTAACTCATCACTCCTACCAACTTCAGGAAAAGTCATTATCGGCGCTTTATGTCCATCTGACTGAGCTGAGAAGGTATCAAAAAGTCCTACTAATTCTTCAGGAGGGGTGCTGAGGGCTTCTTGGATCGTAAGTACTGTACTAAGTTCTTCTTGTTTTACTTCTGCTTTTACCTCTGCACGTGTTTCAGCGCTGGCGGATCGTGGGGTCCAAAGTCTGGACGCAGCAGCACCAGCTACTACACCTGCCATTCCTTTGATAAGTCCTCTTCGAGAAATAGTGGGATTATCTGAATTTCCTTCTCCCATCGGTAGTGGTACCTCGTGAACGTTCATAGCCTTGTAATGACGATAATATTATACTATAAGACAATGTTTGTCAAATAGGCAGGCTAGTTATGAATACTATATGGTAATCTACCCTGACTATGCACCTCTCTATAGCATTTGTCAAGGAGAAATATGACAAAATACAGGGGGAATTGTGTAAGAAAAATGAAGAGGGATAACCTTTGCAATAATTAAAGAAAGAGCCAGTAATTTGCTAAAACGCAATAAGATACCACCGCTATCAAATCAGCCTTAATAGTATTTATCCCACTTAAAATCTGAACTTTCGTATATAAGGGATTTTATATCTATAGCTTGAGGTATAAAGCGTAGATATGGATATTATTGAGACTTGAATTGCACCTGTAATGAAGCATCGAGAACTTGTGTTAGTCGTTTTAAGAAAGATAAAGAAGGGACTGTTTTAGCATTTTCTACACGAGAAATGACGGATTGCTTGGTATTCAACGAGTCTATCTTCTGCAATTCTTATTTCTTAAGGCGGTGTTTTGTCCTTTTTCTTCTTGAATCCGTGCAAGAGCAAAAAGGTTTTACCAGTAATGGCAATGTAAAGTATTTGTAGGCTGTCTGAGCCCAAAATACGCAATTCCCATAACTCTCTACCAGTTAGCTTCTTTATATGAGGCGAACCAACGGAAACGAATTGTTCATGTTTGTTCAGATTTGTTCTTTTATAATAAAGAGGTTAACAAGGAAGCGCGAGTAGCTGTTGTGTCTGTCGCAGGGTGATAGTTGGATAGTCTATAATCTCTATCCAGTTGGTAGATCGAAAATCATCCCAAGCTGTCCGCATTCCCTTCACTTCTGCTACACTCAGCTTACAGTGGGTCTTCTTGATGTCTTTTTCCCCAAAAAGTGTGTCAATTGCGGGGTATTCGGTGCATATGTGTGTCCTACCTGTTTTATTTACATTTCTTTTGACGTTCGTCCGATTTGCTTAGTCTGCAACAGACAGACGTACAACGGACTAACGCATGAGTACTGCCGCGGGAGATATGTCATTGACGGGACATTTTCGAGTATCACGTTTGGCAAAGTAGCCAAACGGTTAGTGTATCGTTTCAAGTACAAGCCATTTCTCAAGGACCTTGGGGAGTTTATGGTGGATCTTTTCTATGAAGGTCTCATTCAAAAAGAGGCGTTTTTCCAATCGCTTCACGCTGACACTCTCCTCGTTCCGATCCCGCTTCATAGAACGAAATACCGGCAGCGGGGTTACAATCAAGTTGATGTTCTTGCCAAGGGTCTTGGAAAACGCTTAGGGTTACCCGTTGCAAGTCTTGTGGTGCGCATACGGTCGACGAAATCTCAGGTAAACCTTGACCAAAAAGCGCGGAAAGAGAACATCGCAGGTGCATTCGCGATCGCTCCAGGACATGAAGGTACCTTTAGCGTGAGGAAGACTATTTTTCTTGTCGATGATGTCCTCACATCAGGCTCGACGCTCTCAGAGGCTGCGAGAATACTCAAGAAAGCAGGAGCAGCAAAAGTCTACGGTCTCACCCTTGCACACGGGCAATGATTCTCTATATGTTAAGTTTAACATGACTTAACATGTTTTTGACATATGCCCCTTCCTATGGTATTCTCTATATGTTAAGTTTAACATGACTTAACATGTTTTTGACATATGCTACAACAATATAAAATTCCAAAACCAGATTTATCGTCTATAGACCAAGCGGAATATGCTAAGAAGGTGAGAGACAAGAACGACGCTATAGTACAAGCTCTATATGCGGTAAGTGAACCCATATATCTTTATTGGGACAAAATTAGATATAGCACAAAAATTCCACAAGGAATAACAGCGGAAGAGTTTTGGTACTTTGTCAAGCAGGTCCGTAAATATTCTTCAAGAAAAAGCGTAATAAGGTCGGAGAGTGGAGAGTATTACTCTTGGTTGCGCCTTGTATATACAGATGAGTTTTTACATAAGCTGGACATGCAACTAGGTACGAATGAGTTCCTTATTTTTCGCCGTACTACCCTTGACGCTGAGCAAAAGAAAAAATTTTTAAC
>JACPGQ010000044.1:0-9087 GCA_016188975.1 Candidatus Levyibacteriota bacterium
TCATCTTGCAAGGGCCTACCAAAATCATGTTGATGACCAAGGTCACTCTCATATCAATGCGGCACTGCATAGAGCAGCTGGCACGACACCTCAACCTATCGCGCCATCCCCCGCGCAAAAGACGCCATTTTTTCAGAAGCTAACCCAGCCGCTGAGGCAACCGGGTATACGCTATGCACGACAAAATAAGAATAGAGCTACTCCAAGTACCGTTCGCAGACCGCCAAATGCAAAACGTCCTTTTCTCCCCTCTTTTCCTTCATTACCTGGATCTCTGAACCTCCTTAATCCCCTAAATCCAAAAAAGTACCTCTGGCTTCTGCTTATTATTTTTGGAGCCGTTCTCGCATTTCTCGTTTTTGATGAAGGAGGTACAGTGGCAGAAGACACAGGAGATGCAGGCGTCAGTATCGTTGTCACCGGTCCACCAAAATTTACGCCTGACACCTCTGGCGAGGTAGATATCGGGAGCTCAGATGAGTCAGGCTCCATTGGAGACGGAACAACGAAAAATACGACTCCCCAAAACACAGGCGATGGAACTGGCATTGGCGATGGATCTGACGCAACCGGCTCAGTCCAAGGCATAGCAACTGGCCCAGACGACATAAACAAACCCAAGGCTGAAGTCCTTCAAGCTAACGTCGGCTCTCGCGCAGGCCTTAAGCCATCAAAATACGATATCACAGTAACTGTTACAGGCAGCGCTGATGACGTTGTTGTACGATTACCTTTGGACCCAAAAGGAGTGTATATCGCAGCCTCTCAACCGTGTACGTATGAGAATGGCTCTGTTGTCTGGCATCTTAACCAACGGCCATCTGCAACTGCAGATGGGCTTTGTGACCACCAGCAGCCAGTGGGAGACGGCACATCTGTTGCAACCTCACCAGAACAAACAAATACATCGCAACCAGCCTCATTTCCGCTGGCGAAATTTCAAGGATATGGCTTTCCTGCTCCTCAGAGCCCAAGTCCTCAGCAAATGACTGGTAACACGCTAAGTCGCTGGAATACACTCAAGCCTCTTGCCCAACAAGCAGCTTCCGCAACTGGCGTTGACATCGGCATCATAGGCATGTGGCCATGGCTTGAAGGATCATTTGTGCCGTTTGATAATTGCGATAGAGAGCACAATCTCGCAGGCAGTGTTGGTGACGCAGACCACAATACCCAGTGTCCGTACTGGGGAGGAGCGTGGCAAGTAGGCTTAGGTCTTCATCCAGCCTATACCCACATGTTTGTAAAGGAAGCGTTTGATACCATGTATAACGGCCATGACAACGCTACTGTCCAAAAAGTCGGCAATAATGTCATTACAAATATGCGCAATCGCCACGGCGTTACCCTCTCGATAATTTCCAATCCTTTCCCCAATGTATCTCTGGATACAATCATCACAGGAGCTGTTAATGGAGATTTGCAAATGCGAAATCTCCTCACGACACTCATGAAAGACGATGCTATTGGCATCTACATGATAGCGCGCCACTTCAGGGACAATGTCGGCGTCAATTCCGGATTGGCCTCAAAAATGGAAGGCTGGAGCAGTAGCTACTACAACAGACAAAAAATCGTCAATTATATTAAGGGTGTTTATGATGCAGGCGTCACTGGTGGCAGTACCGATGGCAGTGTTTCCGGTGGAACCAGTGCAGTGACAAGTGGAACCTATACGTTATCTATCCTTATTCTTCCCAAAACCGGCGTTGATAAAGAGTATATTTATGAATATGCAACAGCAGAGATGATTAATCCTCGCGGCACAGGTTCATCAGGGATCGGCGACAATACCCAAGATACATCAGGTGATGTAAGTACAGGAACTACTGCTGGACTGACGTGTTCTATGGCATCGCCCACGCAAGAACCATGGCCAAATGTGAATAAGTGGAACGACAAGATTATTCAAGCAATTGCTCTTGCAAAAAAGACAGAAGGCGTTGAGGTTCCGGGAAATATTGTTAAAGCTATTATGATGATGGAATCTGGAGGAGATGAACTGCCTCCTAATATGAGTGATTATCGAGGGCTCATGCAGGTCAGCGAAAAAACAAGCAAGGCTGAGGGCTCAAACTGCGATTGGCATAATAAACCCACCTATGACGTGAATACAACACAAGGTAATGTTAACTGTGGAGTCCAACACTTAGCCCGAGGCATCAAAACCTGCAACGGAGACACCTCAGCGATTATCGGGCAATACTTTACCGGTCAGTGTAACTACAGTAGTTCTGGACCAGATAAGTTCGGCACGACACCAAATGCCTATGTGAACAAAGTAATTGGCACATATAATTTCCTTAATTCACAGGTGAAGGATACGTGCAAATGAAGCCGTGCACGTTGCTATAATTAAGCTATGAGTTTTTTTCATCGCTTTTCATCACTTACCCAAAATAAAGCTGTACTCTTTCAGCTTTTGGCCTTTGGCACACTAGCAGTCATCTTTATTGTACTTGGGATCTTCCTCCTTCGACCGAGCAGCCCGACACAAGATGGCTCCGTCATTACACCTACTCCCCAAGTCGTTGTTTTCACCACACCAAATAACGGCGCAAGCAATGTCGGGATCTACGACACAATTACACTCACCTTCTCAATCCCGCTTACGCCTGATCAACAACGAGACGTGGCAATTATTGCCGACCCGCCAATCCTTGCCGATAGACAGTGGCAAGAAGACAACAAAACACTAGTTTTAACACCACAAACTGCCTTGACTGAGAATCAGCGTTACAGACTAAAAATCGATGCGCCAATCGTAAAATCCTCTCTTTCATTTACTACAACGACTGCGGCCCAAACCACGAAGCAAGAAATCACCTCATCAGGCCTAACAGAGCAAGAAGTGGCAAGACAGTACCCGTGGTACAAAAACCTTCCACTCTTTACGGGAAAATACTTTGTCACATTTGATCTTGAAAAAAAAGTCTTCAACGCCAAGCTCTTTATCTCCCGGCCAGCACAAACAAATGTTCTCAAAGATCTAGTTAAGGAGCATCTCAGAGAAATGGGTGTTGATCTGACCAAATACCAGATTGTCTGGGAGATTGAGGAATGAGTGGGGTCACGAGGTAAAGTAATAAGGTTTAGTTGTAGCAGCTAGTATAGTTGTAGTCAAAAGGTTAAGGCAATTTCCCTTCAACTAAGCCCTCTTACCATACTGGTCGCCATAACCAAACCCAAGCCTACACCATAAATATGACGTTAGTAATCTAAATTTGTATGTTACGCGATATACTAAAAAGACAACTACTCTTTCTTCTTACGGCAGGCCTTCTGGCTCTGTTTTTTTGGCCAGGAAAACTCTCTGCGCAATCAACTGGCACGGGGCAAGCAACATACTTCCTCCGTGGCACAATTTATGGAGAAAACTTCAGCACCCCGCTCTTTGGTGCAAATGTCGCACTCGTCAACAAAAAAACCCAAGGCGTAGAGAGTCAAAAAACCAATAGCTCCGGACAGTTCGCGTTTATCGTCCCAATTGGTGAGTACAGACTCAATGTGATTGCTGCCGGGTATATGCCAGATACGCAATCAGTCTCTTTAACTGGATCGCCTATCACAACGTATTTTATCCTCAAAAAGCTTCAGCCGAACCAACCGATTGTCAGTAGTAACCCAAACACAAATACCCCAGGAGACGCGTCATCGGGAACGACAACGACCGGGACAGGACAGACATCTGCGACAAGTAATTGCGTTATTACAAAAGTCGATGAGCCAGATACCTCCCCCAGCCCACCGCCAGAATGTGGCGCATCAAGTCAGCCCGGAGGGTCTGGGGGAACTAATGGTAGCGTTGGTGACTCAGGAGGACCTGAGCAGGGGGCAAAGTGGCGTTTCCCACTTGAGGCGGTAAGCGCAGTTCATGGTATTGGTACTGAAATGGCTTCGTACTCAGACTGGTATCTGGACGGAAGGCCAGATTGTTGGGGTGACCCAGTGTGCCATGGAGAACATGCTGGCTTAGATATGGGAATACCAGGTGGATCAGGCTCACGAGTCTATGCAATTACAGACGGCACTATTATTGAGCGGACAGACGCATATTGTCCAACTAATTACGCAGGCTGTAGCATACAGATTCGCCACAGTACTGATAAGTACCTGAGCCGCTACACGCATATCGATATTGCGTCCGGTATTAATGAAGACGACTTTGTAAAGAAAGGGACTTTTCTTGGCACGATACACGCCTGGGGCAATGATCATCTCCACTTTGAGCTTAGAAAACAAGACAAACTCGATAGTCAAGGACAACCTGTCAATGTGAATCCAAGAAACTATTATCCTGCCCTTAATCAGTTTCCAAGTAGTGAAGGATACTACGGGAACGTGAGATCGTATACTGCCAGAGTGGGATATCCGTGGCAGGACGATGGCAGGCTTTATGGTGAGATGTACAAATTTCATCCGCCCTGTCAATCGGATCCTAGTGGCTGTTGGGCGCACTAATTGTAGTGTAGAATAGGAGTATGAATTTTCAAGGAAATAAAAAAATAATCTTTCTCTTAGGTGGAGTTGCTCTCCTCTTAATCATCGCAATTATGATTGTTGCCTTCTCCTTGTTTCAGAGAAGCGAGTCGCTACTTGGCGGGTTTGGCTTTCCTACCCCAACACCTATTCCCTACACAGGTCTCCCACAAATTGAGAAAATATCACCTACAAACAATGAGAAAAATGTTAGTCAACTTGACGGTGTTGTCGTCACATTCAAAACCTCTCCCCCACTATCAATAACCATTTCGCTCTCTCCCACGACAGAAGGGACGTACCATCCTGATGAAGCAACAAAAACCATTATCTTCTCTCCAACGAAAGGCTTTAAGACCCAAACCACCTATAATGCCTCCCTGTCAATTGGTGATCAGTCATTCATTCTTCCTTCTGGACAATCTACCTCCGCGTACCGTTGGTCATTCACCACAGGTGTAGGAGTAGGCGAGGCAGGGCTTGAAGGAGAAGCGTTAGAAGGTTTTCGGCAAAACATGAAGCGAGCTGAAGACGCTTATGCGGATAGGAAAAGACGCATGCCTTTCATTGTGTATACACCGTATGAGACAGAACACTTTACGGTTTCTGTGACGCCGGTGAATGATGTTGTAACAGTGACAACACATGGAAACACAGAGAGTGAGATTGCGACGTATCGAGAAGAAGCATTGGATTGGATTCGGGAGAATGGAGGAGATCCGGATACATTAGTCTTCAACTTCCAGAACGCTCTTAAATAAGTACAATTCTATATAAGACTACCCCTGCACTCGAATTGGCATGATGAGGTGGAGAAATGAACTATCTCCTTGGATCTTAAAAACCCCGGGATTGAGCGGTCCTGTCATCTCAAGATAGACTTCATCCTTGGTCACATTCACTAAGATGTCCAGGACGTAGCGTGCGTTAAAGGCGATCTCATTCTCTTCCCCTTCGAGTTTTGCCTCTACCACAACAGTATTTTCACCGAGAGAGGCTGCTTGAGAAGAAACAATAATCTTATCTTTTCTTAGTGAAAATTTGATGATATTTGCAGCGTCTCTCGCAAAAATAGAACACATCTTCACAGCCTTTAACATTTCTTCCCTATCAAAGGTTATGGTTGATGCAATATCTGTTGGTAGGATCTTTTCATACCCAGGGAAACTTGCGTCGATGAGACGGCCAACGACTAGTGTATCACCCATAGTGAAAATCACCTGATTTTGCTCTTTTGTGACAAAGATCGAGAGGTCTCCACTTCCCCCTCGAAGCGAGAGGACTTCACGAAATACCCGTGCTGGAATAAGAAGCGTTGTGTCGATTTGGTTTTTCATCGCTGCCGCTTCTTTTTCCCCGCTTTTCCCTGTACCATACGATACAGGGCTTCGTTTCAAAGAAAGCCTGTACCCATCCGTTGCGACAAGTAAAAACCCTCTCTCCTGAGGCTTAAGGAGAACACCTGAGAGGTTAATTCTCGTCGTATCAGTGCTTGCTGCAAAAACAACACAGGAGAGGTCTTCTTGAAAAAGCGATACAGGAAGCGTTGCAACAAGCTCACCCTTTTCAAGGTAAAGCCGTGGGAATTCGTCTTTGGGAGTTGTTTGAAAAACGCTTTTTGTTCGCTTCGTGACGACATGAAGTGAATTCTCCTGAGTCTGTAGAGTAAGCGTCTCATCAGGTATTGTTGCAATAAGCTCAGTAAACGGCTTTGCCGGTACTGTGATACCGCCTTCCTCTTCACCATGTATGACAACTGTGGTCTCTATGCCAATTTCTAAATCTGTCCCTCGAAGAACAAGTGTTTTTCCAGAAACCTCAAGAAGGATATTTAAAAGAATTGGCAATTGAGCTCTGGAGGAGACTGCATGTTGAAGAAAGGAAAACTTTTTTTGTAGATCTTGGGTGTTAACAGTTGCCTTCATATATTCTTATTTGTTGTTGTAGTAGTGTATCGGGAAATGTGGAAAAAAGCAAGACAGAAAGAGCCTATAAAAGAAATAAAAAATAGTCAGATAGCTAGCATAGCTATATAGCTATTTGGCTATTTAACTATTTTGCAGTGGTAGTTAATCTTGCCTTGATATAACCCATATAGTACAATTGTAAAAGACAACGGGAGCGTGAATTTTTGTGGATAACATGTTTATATCTTTGCGGATTACTTGTTGAAAACAGAGAAACCAAAGATATACACATAGTTATCCCCGCAGAAGCATTGTTATACCCTGGATATCCTCAAAGACGTGCGCCTTGTTTTCCACAAGATTTTCCATTTTTTCCACACCATGCATCACAGTCGTGTGATCTCTCCCTCCAAGGATATTACCAATATCAGCATAGGTCATTTCAAGGTCTCGTTTCAAAAGATACATACATACCTGGCGGGCTTTCACGAGTGAGGCATCCCGTTTCGGACCCTTGAGTTGTGTGGATTTTATTCGGTAGAAATCACAGACAGATTTTATGACATCATCAGCATGGACGTGTTCTCTGCCCTCTTTTGCTACCTGGCCGATTGCACGCTTCGCCAGGTCAAGTGTAATATCTTCATTTCCTGTTGCTGCTAGCGTGATGACACGGAGTAGTAGTCCTTCTAGGCTTCTGGTGTCCTCTACTTGTTCAGCAAGAAAAAGCGCTACATCGTTAGGAAGTATTGCATTGTACTTTTGTGCTTTTATCCCAAGGATTGCTGTTTTTAACTCAAGGTCAGGTTTACCGATATCAACCGTGAGTCCTCCTGCAAATCGAGAGGATAAACGAGCTTCGAGCCGTTTAATCTCTTGGGGTGGCCGATCTGAGGAGAGGCAAATCTGTGCGCCATTGTCGATAAGAATATTAAAGGTGTGAAATAGTTCTTCCTGGACTTTTTCTTTCCCTTCAATAAATTGGATGTCATCAATCATCAGAAGCTGGCTGCTGCGGAATTTTTTTTTCATTCGGGCAGTGTCGTTGGTGCGTATGGCGTCAACGACCTCGTTGGTAAACTCTTCGCTTGTAAGGTAGATAATTTTTTTCTCAGGAGCTTTTTGGTACTCCTCGTTGGCAATCGCATGCATCAGATGTGTCTTTCCTACCCCAACTGGCCCGTATATGAAAAAAGGATTGTAAACATGGCCCATGTTTGCAACTATTGATTGTGCGGAGACGAACGCGAGCTTATTACTTCCGGATACGGCAAAGTTTTGAAATGTATAATCAGGCCGTACGCGCGGAAGGTGGCCTATGAGAGGTTTGGCCGGTTCTTCTTGTGCAAATAGCGGTCCTTGCTTATGGATCGCTTGTGCTCGAGGAGTTTTCGGGACAAAAAGGAGGGAAACCTGGGAGCCGAGGTGCTTCTCGAGTGAGGCTTGGATGGCTGGGGAAAACCGTTTCTGAAGAAGGTCAATAATCATCATGGATGGAGCTGAGACCGTTGCTATACCATCATCAAAGGAGATAAGCACAGTGGTTTGGAAGAGCGTAATAAAATTTGCTTTGCTTACGGTTGCGTGGAGGTCTTGTAAAACTGCCTGCCAGATAGCGGTAAGGTGATCGTTTTGCATAAAAAGTGAATGGTTACATAGCTAAATAATGTCAGTTACGAAATTACGAAGCTAAAATGTGCATTTATTTTGTCATCGCGAGGGTCGCCGTAGGCGACCCGTGGAGATCTCAGCTTGTTCATTATGAGATTGCTTCGTCATTTCATCCCGATTAAATCGGGATTCATTCCTCGCAATGACAAGGCTAGCATTTCGTAATTCGCATGAAATAGTTAGATGGTTGAGGAGATTCCACGGTGTCTTTAAGCCATGTTAACTATAATAACCATGCAGCCATGTAATATTGCAGCATCTTGCAGTTTACCGATGTGGATAACTTCTTGTCAAGGTGATCAACTATCTCAAACTGATAAGATAATTCAAGTTTATCTACTTTGTTGATAACAGGCATTATTTCGCAAGTATTTCATTGTGAAAATTTCACCTTTTAGGCAAAGGCTTTTCCCCACAACCACACCCTCTTACCATACTAGTAGCCATACCTATACCTAAACCCATTGACAATATCCTAAGTCCCTTAGATTCGCATTCGATGGTCAGCGGAAACTCTCTCAAGAATTTACACATGTACTTCTTTCTGCTATACTTACGAGCACATGGAAAAATTTGTCACCCTCAAAAAGGTTCGTAGGAAAAGAAAGCATGGATTTTTAGCGAAAATGAAGACGCACACAGGGAGAAAAGTGCTCAAGAGGCGAATGACAAAGAGACGAAAGCGGCTCGCTTTGTAGCCTCATGTCTCCCCTACTCTCTATGCTGCCACAAAAGCACAGATTACCCATGCACCCTGTTTTTAAACCACAGTTTCAGATGAAAACAGACACCTTTTTACTAAAGGGAAGGAAAAATGATTTTGCTACAAGTAGGTTTGCGTTTGTCGTTTCAAAGCGGATCGACAAACGTGCGACAGTGAGAAATCAAACGAAACGCGTGTTTCGCCAGGCAGCTGAGCAGATCTTACCATCAATTCCTCTGGGATATGATATGCTGTTTATAGCAAGAAAAGCACTTCAGAAGAAAGACCGAGAGCCGCTTTTTTCAGAAATACAGCAAGCTCTGAAGC
>JACPGQ010000044.1:9112-25458 GCA_016188975.1 Candidatus Levyibacteriota bacterium
ACCAAAATCTATAAAAACTATCTTTCATTACCACTTCATCTTCTTACTGGCGCTACTTCAGCCTGTCTGTTTTCTCCTACCTGCTCTGAGTACGCAGCTATTGTTATCAAGCGATATGGCGCCTTTTGGGGTGGCATCAAAGCGCTAGGTCGACTACTCCGCTGCCAGCCTTTCTACCACGGCGATATCGAAATCAAAGTAGCCACATCGAGGTAAGTATTTCTATGGGAGAACTATTTAATCTTATTTTTGTTAACCCGCTTATTAATGCACTTGTTGCGATTTATCTGTTATTGGATATGATCAATCTTCCCTACGCGCTGGGATTTTCGATTATCGTTTTGACTGCGGTTATTCGTCTTGTTATGTGGCCGTTTACCGCCAAGCAACTTGAGGTCACAAAAAAAATGCAGGCTGTGAGTCCTGAGCTTTCAAAGCTAAAAGAAAAACATAAAGGCGATGCAAAGCGCCTGCAACAAGAAACCATGCTTTTGTACCAAAAACATGGCGTTAATCCGTTTGGTGGTTGTTTGCCGACGCTCATTCAATTTCTCCTCTTCCCTGCTCTTTACTCAGTTTTTCAGACGTTTGTGGGGGGCAACAAACCTGAAATTATGGAGAAGTTTAACAGCGTTTTGTATATCGATGTCTTAAAGCTCCACGAGTTGCAGGACCCGACGTTTTTTGGTTTGCCGCTTGGCCAGAGTCCTGGGCAGCTTTTCTCGCTCATGCCTTTGGTTCTTCTGATTCCTCTCCTGACCGCCCTGTTACAATTTGCCCAGTCAAAAATGATGTTTCCTGCACAAATTGCTCCACAAACCTCAAACGGTAAGGGTAAAGAGCCAGATTTCCAGACGGTTTTCCAAAAACAGATTGTCTATATTATCCCAGTCACTATTGGGTTTGCTGCGTATAATTTCCCGATCGGTCTCTCCCTCTACTGGAATACTTTCTCTGTTTTTGCTATGATACAGCAGTACAAAATCAGTGGCCTTGGTGGTTTGCGTCCAATGATAGACCGATTCACCGGAAATAAAAAAGTATGACTGATACGATAACAAAACAAGAGCGCGAGACAATAGAGGCAGTGGTGCATGAGTTTCTTAAGAAAATGGATATTGAGGGAGGTTTTACCCTTGAGGAAAGCGATGGATCACTTCTCGTGATTCTCAATACTGCCGACTCTGGAATCGTGATTGGGTATCATGGGGAAATTTTAGAAGCGATGCAGCTTATTCTCTCCTTGATGATCGCAAAGCGCCTCGACAAGTTTGTCCGGATTACAGTTGAAGTTGGTGATTATCGCAAAAATCGTGAAGAGTACCTAAAGCAACTTGCTTTGAAGATGAAGGATCGGGCGGTTTCTGAGCAGCGGGAACAGGTAATTTCTCAGCTAAAACCATGGGAGAGGCGTGTAGTGCACCTTTTTTTGCAAGAAGACCCCGATGTCGTCTCGGAATCTGAGGGTGAAGGGCGTGAGCGAGTCCTTATTATTAAGCCACGCTCATAGTAACGATGCGTTCGCTTTTCTTTACGCGAAGCGGTTTAGACCATTTATTCTCTTCCCTTTTCCAGTTTGTATTTCTTTTACTCATCTTTTTTCTCCCGACGCAGTTTGGTAAGCATTTCTGGCCGGATTTTTCCTTTATCGCTGGTATTCGCATAGACTACCTCTCCCCCACCCTTTTTTTCACTGACATATTGCTGGCTCTTCTTCTCGTTGGTTTTTTTGTACACTTTTTTCTTTCACAGAAGAAAAGAAAAGTTACTGCTTCTCGTCTCTCAATGCTTCGTCAGCATGGCGTCCTCGTCCTATCTCTTCTTGGTGTCATGCTTGGGGTGCTACTTAGCTCTCGTCCGCCTCTTGGGATGTATGGATTGTTAAGACTTACGGAAATAGTTTGTTTTGCTTTTTTGACAAAACGATTTCTCGAGCACATACCACAAGGTTTTTTGAAAATAGCGCTTGTTTTTTCAGGAGCGCTTATGTTTGAATCAACCATAGGATTTTTGCAGTTTATAACACAACATTCTCTCGGAGGGTTGCTCTATTTCGTTGGTGAGCGTGCCATTTCTCTGCAAACGCCAGGCGCTGCGAATGCCTCCATAGGAGGCTCGTTACTTTTAAGACCATACGGTACATTTTCACATCCCAACGTCTTTTCAGGCTATCTGTTTATTGGAAACATGCTTCTTATCCATGCTTTGCCTGCAGTGCGTAAGAATTGGGAGAAGACGCTCTTTGTTCTTGCACTTGGATGTTCATCTGCAATACTCCTTCTTACTCTTTCTCGAATAGCACTAATTCTTTACTTCGTATTCATTCTCGTTTTTAGTGTATATCTGCTGGCCAAGAAGAAGGCGAGAAAAGGGTTAAAGAGCTACGTCATCAGTGTCATGGTATTTATTGCTTTGCTCTCTGTTGCACTTCCTTTTCTGCTTCCGCGGTTTCAGATGGCAGAAATCGCTGGTGAGTCATTGCAAGAGAGGATGCTTCTTATGCGGGTTAGTTTGCAGATGATTACTGAACACCTCGTATTTGGTCTAGGTGCAGGTCAGTTTCTCGTTTCTCTTCCTCACTACTTAGGGAAGACCCTGTCTTTCCCTCTCTTACAACCGGTGCATAATATCTATCTTCTTTTTCTTGCAGAAACGGGAATTGCTGGAGGTTTGCTTTTTTTCCTGTTTTTCCAGAGCGCAATTACAAATATAAAAAAAAAGAAGAGCGTATTTCTTCTTCTGCTTTTTCTTTTTACACTTTTATTGGGAGTTGCCGATCATTACCTTCTCACCTTGCAACAAGGGAGACTTTTGCTGGGACTCGTATGCGGTATTGTTTTTAGCAAAGCAAAAAGCTCTTTGGCTGCCGCTTAACAAAAATTACTCTAAAAAAAGTTGACAGGATAAGCAATTCATTAAAAAATACCGGATATGGCAGTCAAATTCTAGGTATTGGAATAAGGCCTAAGCCCATACCATAGACAGAAAAAATGTGAGTCTATAGAAAATGGAAAATCGTTAGTGGATTAGGTACACTAGTAGCACAATGAAAAGCCCCTTGTATACAGAGCAACTTGCATCTTCACGTCCCCCTGTCTTTATGGCAGATAGCGAAGGATATATCGCAGAAGGCATAGCTGCGATTATTGCATCTGAGTTTTTACCAATTATTGTTACCAGAAATACTCAGTTGAAAAGAGAGGACAGACGAGCTATTGTTATTCCTTACAAATCCCGCGTGCCAAAAATTCCAGACAATAATTTCCTAGCAATCTATTTCATTCAAGAAACTGAAGATGTTTCAAACGATCTTCTCACGTCGTTACGTAAAGAAGCAATTCGAAGATCTATCCCCTTTTTTTATATCGGCCCTGCCCGGGAGGTCAAGAAAAAAACGTTGGAAGATATTTTTGCGTACGAAAAAGGGAAAGCATTCCTTTTTGGCGAGTTACTCGGTGAGGGCATGTCCCCTACGCCGACGCAGAGCTTGATTCACGAAGCAAAAGCAAAAGGAAGCATGACTCTCTCTGACCAGGGTCTTACTCCGCTCTTCCCTGTAAGCAAACAGTTTGTCATCGATGGGCTCATCAGGTATAGTTTGGTTGAGAGTTTGCCTGAGCAGTGCATTGGTTTTCTTCCACAAGGCGAGGTATATGAAATCTCACTTGCCCGTCTCCTTCAGCAAATGAATCACAATCTCACGATCGATTTTTCGGCAAAGAAAAAACCTCTCAACAAACTTCTTGCATTACCTCCTGGTTGTGTCATTGAAGCTGAGCCATTAGCAAACTTAAAACAGACACTGCAAAAAGAAATGAACAAGAAGACACAGGTGAAGATGCCATCCTCTTACCGCCCCACAAATCCTTCTGTAGGACGATTTTGGAAAAGCCTTTCTCTTCTCATCTTGATTATTGTTATTTTTCTTTCATTTGCAATCTTTTTCATAACAGGTATGGCACTTTTTGCTGAGCGCTCTGTTGTCCGTTCAGTGCAGAGGCTTTCACAACTGCAAATAAAAGAGGCAAAAAAGAGCGCAAAATATGCAGAAGGGGCATTTACCTTGAGTAGTAAAATCGTGCAGCTTGCTTCGCCAGCCTTGCATCAAGTGGAAGTACTCCAAAGGCCTGTTCTTGATCTTGAGGAAAAACTTACCGCAGGAGAGAAGGTGGCAGAAATGCTTATGCAGGTTAGTGATGGAGCTCAGGTATATCAGTCCCTTTTTCAAAAAGGAAAAAGCGTTGACCGAAAAACATTTACTCAAGCAACGCAAGGAATAAAAAATAGTTTGTTGAATCTCTCGCAACTTCGTGCCGAAGGAATGATTCCGCAGCGGTATGAAAAAGAACTGTCCTCACATCAAAAGCTCATAGATCTTTTTCTCGCAACATCTGATACGTTGCCCGCGATGTTGGGTTTTGGTAAACAAAAAACATACTTGCTCCTGTTTCAAAACAACAATGAGCTCCGACCTGGCGGAGGATTTATCGGCTCATTTGCTGTTGTCCCTGTCCATAACGGAAAAATAGGCGAGCTGCGTATCCAAGACGTGTATGATGCTGATGGACAGCTCAAAGGACATGTCGAGCCTCCCTTTGCACTCAAGCGGTATTTGGGTGTTTCGCACTGGTATCTTCGTGATAGTAATTTCTCATCTGATTTTCCAGAAAGCGCAGCGAATGCTGCATTTTTCCTCAATCTCGAAACAGGAAAGCGAGCAGATGGCGTGATCGCAGTTGACACCTCATTTCTCACCGCTGTGGTAAAAGCTGTAGGCCCTATACGCCTTCCAAACACAGATGTAGTAGTAACAGATAAGAATATCATTGAGCTCACGCAAGAGAAGATCGAGGAGGAATTTTTTTCAGGATCGTCTCAAAAAAAGCAGTTTTTGCAGGAATTGTACTCAGGTTTGCTGCAAAAGCTTACGACAGAAAATTCCCAGGCAACAGGAAAGCTCATCCAGGCACTGGAAACAAGCCTGTTACAAAAACACATCCTCATAGCATTTTCCGATACGAAATTACAAGAGCCTCTCATTTTTCAGGGTGTTTCTTCAACGCTTCAGGTCCCGCAAAAGGAGGAGCAGCATGCATCTGATTTTTTTGGGGTAAATGAAGCAAATCTCGGAGCAAACAAAGTAAACATGTTTATTAGCAGACGATTTTTTTACGATGTATCAGTTACCGATCTAGAAAACGTCCGTGTGTCGGTAACTGAGACAATTGAAAACAAAAGCACACCCGATACGAAATACGGAGGGGAGTACAGAGTCTACGTGAGGCTACTTTTGCCAGAAAATGTTAGCCCTGGGGAGTTGCTGATTGATGGTGTAAAGCAGGTGATTCTCTCGCCTCTAACAGATGAAGCCGCATACAGAAGACGGGGAGAGGTAGCAAAAGATACGCTTGAGGTTGAGAGAATTGATGAAAAAGGGAAGTCAACCTACGGCTTTTTCATCGTTGTTCCAGCAGGTTCGAAAAAGACTATTACTGTTTCGTATGTACTTCATTCAACAAAATCTGATCCTCTTGGACGATACTCATTACTCTTTTTCAAGCAACCAGGAACAGGACCAGATCCAGTACGACTCTCTTTTTCTCTTTCCAAAGACTACTCACTCCTTTCTTCAAGCGTGAAGCTTGAGAAAGATAATGGACGATACGTATTGTTGACCAGGTTACAAAGCGATATGGAAGTAGACATTCGCTATGCACAGAAGTAGCTAGTGCCAGTTACGAAATGATAGACTCGAAATTGTTTGTTCTTCTCACTGTTTTGTCATTGCGAGCGAATGAAATGAGCGTGGCAATCTCTTAAAAGATTGCTTCGTCGCCCCGAGTAAATCGGGGCTCCTCGCAATGACAGCCTTGGAATTTCGTAATTCGCATTAGTTAGGTATCGCGTGTTCCAGCTGTTATAATGTTTTTTTATGGAAATTCTCCCCCTTATATTAATCGTTTTCGGACTCGCGCTTTTTGAAATTATTACAAGCATTGATAATGCTATTATCAATGCCGAAGTTCTCGCGTCTATGGGCCAAAAAGCCCGAAAGTGGTTTCTGACCTGGGGAATTTTCTTTGCAGTCTTCCTCATGCGCGGCCTTCTCCCATTTCTTATTCTTTTCGCAGCGGTACCTGAGTTAGGACCAGTTGGGACGTTGACAGCAGCATTTTCCAATGATCCTGAAATAGCAAAAACAATCAAAGAATCTTCACACGTTCTTCTCATAGCAGGAGGTGTGTTTTTAGTTTTTTTGTTTTTCCACTGGCTTTTTTTGGAGCCAAAAAATTTTGGTCTGCAAGGAGAGCGTTTTTTTAACAAGCAGGGGGCATGGTTTTACGCGGTCGTATCAATTTTGTTGACAGGGATTGTCTGGTTTGCGTTTAGTCGCGGTGAACCGCTTTTGCAATTTGGCGCGGTAACTGGCTCGACTGCATTTTTCATAATCCATGGATTTCGTCAGTATGCTGAAGAACAAGAGAAAAAGCTTCTTGCAGGCGGAATGTCAGATTTTTCAAAAATTGCCTACCTTGAGGTGCTGGATGCGTCATTTTCAATAGATGGGGTCATCGGTGCTTTTGCGTTTACCTTTGCCATCCCACTGATTCTCGTTGGTAATGGCGTTGGCGCAATTGTCCTCAGGCAGCTAACCATCCGAAACATTGAACGAATCAAGAAGTATAAATACTTAAAAAATGGCGCCATGTACTCAATACTCGTTCTCGGTGTTGTCATGCTTCTTCACAGCTTCGGCGTTGAAGTTCCCGAATGGCTTTCCCCGGTTGCGACCTTTGGAACAGTTGGGTATTTCTTCTGGAAGTCGCGGATTGATAGGAAGACGATTGAAGGTGCGTTTGAACCAGCTGCAGAGAAAAAGTAAATCACTTAAGTCACGTATGTATCCTAGGTTACCTAGGGTAGCTGAGAGCTATTTCCGCAGTGACTTGAAGGCTTTGAGGAGTGCTGCCCGTTGCTCTTTTGTTTTTAACGTGTGATAGATTCCGGGTGCAACAGAGACAAGAACAATAAGCGCGATAATGGGTAGAAGATATTTATCAACATCAGGAATAGATGATCCGAGAATATAACCGAGTGTTGGAAGGCCAATGGCCCAGAAGATACCCCCAATGACATTATAGGCAAGGAATGTGCTGTAGCGCATGTCTCCGATACCTGCTACGACAGGGGCGAAAGTTCGTATAACCGGCATGAACCTTGCAAGGATAATTGTCTTGCCACCGTGTTTTTCGTAGAAGTTTTTTGCTCTTACGAGATGGTCTTTGTGGAAAAGAAGGGAATCTTCTTTCTGAAAGAGGCGCTTCCCATATTTGTGACCTATGAGGTATCCCACGCTGTCTCCTGTCACAGCAGCGATAAACATGATAAAACAGAGGATATAGATGTTAAAAATGCCTTGTGAGGCTAAGAATCCAGCGGTAAAAAGCAAGCTATCACCCGGAAGGAAAAACCCAATCAGAAGCCCTGTTTCGGCAAAAACAATACCAAAGAGACCAATGTACCCAACAGCCTCAATAATGCCTGCGAGATCCCCATGCATAAGGGATAGTATAGCATGTATCCTAATTTATCCAAATAAAAATAGTCCGAATTAATCCTAATTCTGAGCGTGAAGTTTCGGAGGTTATAAGAACTGCGTAAGAAGATTCGGATGAATTCGGAGTAATACAATTCGGATACATTAGGATTAAGCTATCAGCTTCGCTGCGCCATAGATGGGGCTGTCATCAATTTTGATAAACGTGACCGTATATTCGGGGATGAGGGAGAGAAGCATTTTCCTGACGTTTCGTCTGTAGTAGCGCGCGCTCCAGAAAAGGCTCCCTTCCATAACAAACGTCATATCTTTCTGTTTGTACTTTGTGATTCCGGCAATCGTTGCTGCAATAAGTCCTGCAGATCTCTCAAGAAGCATTTTGGCCAGAGGGTAGACATCGGCGTGAGGATCTTCCAGCAGTCCGTCAAGCTCTTGTGTTGCTGAAAGCGGAGGAAAGGAAATACCATCGCGCTTGATCATCTCGTTGAAGTGTTTGTAGAGGTAGGCTCCTGAGACTTCTTTTTCAAGAAGCGCCATACCTGGACTTGCAGAATGTTTGTCAATAATCTTTCCGGTATCAGATTGAGGAAATTTATCAAAATTCGCGGCTTCTAGATTTACTGGATGTTCTTTGTCCAAAAACATTGCAAAGTTCATGCCTGTTCCTAGGATTCCTGCGGCAATTTCTTCGTCTCTTCTTACCTCCGTTAATCCTGAGAGAAGAAGGCAGATCGTGTCGTTGGCAACAGAAACGGTGATTTTTTTACCTGTTTTTTTGAAGATCCGTTTTTCAATTTCCTCACCGACTTTTTCTCCAACGAGTCCCTCAAACCCATTTTCTTTGCTTCCCATCACCAGTACTCCGTCAAGTCTGCCACGTTCAAAAACAGGCTCTAAGGGGTAGGCGAAGTTAAGGGCAACAAATCTAACTGACTGGTCAATCTCTTTCTCGATAAAAGCCAGGAAGGCTTCTTTCGTTTTAAAAATCTCCGTATTTTTACTGTCTCTGCGAAGCGGATGGAAATGGTTTCGTTGCTTTTTAAGAAGCGCATTGAGAAAGACACTCCCACCCATGGCAAGAACCTGAAAGACTTCTCCTTCTGGAACGAGAGAGGATGAAGGAATCTCATGGACAATAAATGGAAGACTGGTTTTTTGGCCAGAGGCAGCAGCAGTGAGTTCTTGAGAGAAGTTGTCAGCGATAGCATCAAGGGTCATAGAATCAAGCTACGAGCTGTGCTGCTCCATAAAGATTACTGTTTTCAATCTTGATAAATGTTGCAGAATGCTTGGTAAGGAGTTTGACAGTTTCCTCAACAGATTTTTTGTATCCCTCGCCCTGCCAAAAGAGTCCACCTTCCATGACAAAGGACATGTCAGCATTTTTAAACTCCATTATCCCAGCAACTTGACAGGCAACGAGTTGCGCAGATCGTAACAATGTGTCTTTTGCAGCTTGAGTAACAATGGGGGCATGCATTTTTACAAGATCATCAAGCTGATCTGTCGAGGTTAAGTGAGGATAATCGATTCCTTCTTTCTCTAGAAAGTAATTGAAGTGTTTATATAAATTCTCACCGTTTGTTTCTTTACCATACGGGGATCCGGTTTTTTTCGCGAGTGTTTCTCCAAGCTCAGTCTGCTGGAATTTTTCAAACGCATGACTTTCTAAATTGACGACAGCGTGCGGCGTGAGGAAGAAGCCGAAGTTAAGGCCGGTACCAACAATGCCAAATCCAAGCTGATTTACGTTAATATTTGGGATGCCTTTTCCTGCAAGTGAGAGACAGAGACTATCATTTCCTACGGCGACGTTTACCGATTTTCCGTAGTGATTCTGAATATACGTTTCAAGATTCTCGCCGATAACTGTTCCGATAAGGTCAGGTGCACTTACTGCTTTTCCTGTTGTGCCAATGTCGAGTAATTCTCCATCAAGCTTTCCTTTTCGAAAGATCGGCCGGAGGGGATAGGCAAAGTTGATTGCAAGAAGATTGATATTGTCTTCAAGTGATAAAGCGACATAATTGAGTAGTTCTTCTTTTGTAGCAATAGAGGGAATTTTCCTGTCTAGTTCTTGCTTGACAACAGATACAGTTTTGTTTTTTTTAACGCAAATCGCTTTTCCTCCGAGGGTTCCTCCAATGATGAGCACTTCAAACGGCTCGTTATCTTCTGCAAGAGAGTTTGAGGGTAACTGGGTTACGATAAAGGGCAAGCTCGTGGTGTTGATGGTTGCGTTGGTAAACGCTTTATATGCTACTGTAAGCTCATCGTAAAAACTCATTGTTATCTGTCGTAGGGCCTGAAGGGAGTGTGTTAGTTGCATAGTACGTGCTTAAGGTACGGTGTCGATTCCTTTAAACCGGTGAGGGCTATGGGAGTCGATGTGACTCAAGTAGATCCTTGTACCAATAAAAGCTTTTCTTTGGAGTTCTTTTCATCGTCTCAAAATCCACATGAACAAGTCCGTAGACTGACTCAGGTCGATACCCTGCTGACCAGTTGAAATTATCCATGAATGTCCATTGAAAAAAACCTTTGACCGGAACGCCTTTGAGGATCGCTTTCTCTACCTGTTTCAAATGTTCTCGAAGATAGAAGATTCTAAATTCATCGTCAACCTCACCTTTTTCATTCAGGGTATCTGGCCAAGAAGCACCATTCTCAGTGATGTATATCTGTTTCATGCCGTGTTCGTGATATCGGTAATAGAGCTCACAGAGGATATCGTAGAGGCCTTCTGGATAGGTTGGAGGGATATAGACCGGTCGTCCCATCCCATTTTTTACCCCTTGTGGATATCTGACTTCCTCAAACCTCACATCACTTATAGGATTGTAACGTGTAATTTTTCCTCGGTAAAAGTTGACGCCGAATGAATGAAGTCCATGGTCGATCTTGATCGTTTCCATATCTCCAGATTGAATCTGTGGCATTTTTCCCTCAAAAAGCTCAAGCATGTAGTCAGGGTATTTCCCAAGGTACGTTGGGTCGGTAAACATGCCCGTATGGTATCCGAATGCATACTGCGCAGACTTGATGTCATCTTGGGAGCTGCTTGCAGCGTAAGTGACAGAAGGATTGAAGACGGTGCTCAGTTTTACGTTTTTATCAGCGCTCTTCAGAGCGCGGAAGGTAAGCCCTTGGGCAAGAAGCGTGTGGTGCACTGCAGCAAGAGCGCCTTTGAGATCTCTCTCGCCTGGCGCTTGTTCACCTATGTGGTAACTATAGAAAGTTGACTGTACAGGTTCGTTGAGGATGAAGTATTCTTCAATGTAGTCTCCCAGATATTTGTGAGCTATGAGGGAGTGATCTGCGACATACTGGGCGGTGTCTCTGTTTTTCCAGCCTCCTTTTTCTGAGAGAAACTGGGGAAGTTCCCAGTGGTAGATGGTCGCATAAATTGCAATCTCATTTTTCCTAAGCTCCTCAAAAAAGGTTTTATACCAGTCAATTGCCTTCATGTTTGGTTTGCGGTTTTTATCCATAATCCGAGCCATGGATATTGATGTTCGGTAGTGGCGAAGTCCAAGCTCTTTCATGAGCGCGATGTCTTCTTTCCAGAGGTGATATCTGTCAATGCCACTCATTGGTGTTTGATTTTTGTAGACTTCAGGAGAGGACTGAGCGAAGTGATTCCACATCGTAGGAAGAGAGTTTTCGTTTTTGAGGGTATGCTCTTCGCCTATAACTTGGAGATCTGCGTCAGCAGTACCAAAGATAAAATCTTTTGGAAATTGGAAATACTGCAGTTGGTACATATTGACTAAAAGATGATAGCATATTCCCGGATAAAGGGAAATCGTACGAGGATGAGATTATGCCTGAAAGACAGTATTATTTTTTGCTGGGGTGAAGATTGTTCGTGATGGGTCAGTACTAGAATCCGACATAGTTGTCTTTTCCTCCGAGTTTTTGCTCTATTGACCTTGAAATGTCAGCAAACTGCATAACTTTTAGATCAATTTTTGCGATCTGGTCAGGGTCAGTTGATACCTGGCGAGCCTTATCAAGAGCCCCTTTTTCCTCATTGCATACTCCCATGAGTCCGTGGAGCTCTTCGTAAACACTTTGAGCGTGGCCAAGAGGCGCTTCGTAGATAGCTTCATCGACGCGTTCCATGTGAAACTGCCCCGATTGCGGATCGTAACTCAATCTTCTTGAGGCTTCAAGGGCAGCGATATTGCCAACCAGTGATGCTGCAGCCTGCTCATGGAGTCCTGGCCTATATCCTGAACGAGCCCTGTTGTGGTAGATTTGCGTATCAATACCTCCCATGTAGAGATATTGCACGCCTGTTTTTTGCGCAACAACATCAAGCAGTACCGGAAGAAGCTCATTGTCAGCTCGATAATGTGCATTTACCGTTCCTAGAGGGTTGGCTTGAGAAATATCTAAGCTTGAGACGTACCACCATGGTAGCAAGATAGTCCGGTCGTCAGAGTGTCGGGAGAATGCGGCAGAGTCAACGTTGGTGTTTCCTTTTTGGAACGCAAACGGCTTATTTTCACCTGAAGGATATGACGTGATGGGTACTTCTTCTTCAGGGAAATGAAGCCTGAAGTTTGCATAGGCGATACGAACGGTCCGGTAGTCTGGGACGCCATGTTTGGTAGCTGTTTTTGCGATAACTCGAGCTTGGTCTGCGTTAGGCATATCCTCTTCATCTGCATGGGTTACCTCAAATTGTGCAGGCTGGCCCTCGCGGGCGTGCTCGAGCTCGCCATGCATCGTGTCTTTAAATGTTTGGGTCACGCGGAATCCGGGGTCACTCTCTCGAATCTCTCCGACTGTTTTTCCAAGATCTTCAAAAAATGCGCCAATCCTATTTGGCCGTGTTTCAAAGGCATCATCTGAGAGGTCTTCTTGGAAAAGCGTCTGGCTATTGGGTTTTCTTTTGAGGCCTATCGGGAGCTTATCCTCCTTCACGAAGACAGCTTTTTCCCTCACCTCTGTATCATCATCGGCCGTGAGCACCCCGAATGATCGTCCATTTGCCAGAACAAGGCCTCCTGCCACCATATCCAGCTTCATGCGTTGACTTGCGTAGCCGTTATTCAGAAGGATTGCGTTGACAATTTCCCTTCGTATTCCTGTGCGTTCAGCTATCTCCTGCGCTACTTGAGCCTGTGTTTCAGGTGTCATAAAGAACATGCGTGCAGGCTGCTCGAATTGTCCCATCTGCCCCAAGGCATCTTCACGAAGCTGAGATGAATCAGGTTGATTTGAGGCATCAGCTACAAGCATCCATGTATTCTGGCCAATTCCTTCTCGGCTCAAGGCTGCTTGGGTTGTTGTGAGGAGGGTAGGAAGGGGGCCTACTCCGTGGCCATTCTTCCAGCGGTTCATCGTGGGGGTCACCACAATGTTGTCAGGAGCCTCTTTGGGCAAGACCGAAGGGTGCATGCCCGCTATAAAGCGTTCCATAGATTTGCTACGGCTAGTATAAGAGAAGGAGTGCTTTTTCTCTTGACAATGGCAAAACTCGTTTGTGACAGAATCCTGACAATTCAGTCTACATTTGGCCATGGAGTTGAGGCTAAGTTACGACATGAGAAACGAGGTATTAGTATTAGAGAGTGGGCTTGTGTCCGACCTGAGGTGCAAAATCAATAACGCCATTCTTAGCAGTGAGGGATCCTTGTTGTCTCATATCTTGAAATACTGTTCGTCTATCTTGCAGAGTTGGCGATGCTACTGAGCCAGCAAGATCCACACCTTGCTCACGAGCTCTTCGCATAGCTTGAGTACCAGCTCTTGTATCAATTACCCATGCAGCCTGGAACGTGAGAGGAGGAGTCGTATCTGTTACGTGCGGAGGCTCTGGCGAGAGCGCTGAACGATCAAACATTCTCTCGGTTAATTCGACGCGATCTGGAGTAAGTGGCATAGAGATATTCTTTATAAATGTAGTATCAAGTATAGGCTTGACTGGATTCTGACAAAAAGCAGACAAATCAGATTTTTTAGCTTGAAAGTTTGGTGGAATCTGCACAACGTGTTAGAATAGCCGATAATATGACAAAGAAAAAAGAGAAGCTCGGAGAATCTCCAGCACTGCAATCGTGGATTGAGCAAAGGGAGAAAGAGTTACTGCGTGATCCAGGCAGAATTATTGAGGAAGTAGATGGTTACGCCATTCGCAGGAGGTCGATACGAAATATTATTGGCGAGAAAGGGTCACACATTAGCTACTATATTTTTGACAAAGATGCTTTGTCAGAGCAGCCAAGAGGAAACAAGGTGAAAATTTCCTTCAGCGTCGATTTTACCAAAGAAGGGGAAGTAGTGCCTGATGCTTCTTTCAATCTCCATGCAAGTTGGGCATCGAATCTGACTTTTGATGGATTTTTAGAACAAGTAGAAGCATATTTTAAGGCACAAGAACGGTTAAAGGATACTCTTGAGCCTGACGTAGAAATTAACATGTGGAAATATAGTAATGGATATGAAGCGACGGGCGAATTTGGAAGGCCTGTCACATCTGACACTTTCCTCAGGCTCACTGAAATTGATTTCAATCAAGAACCAGCTAATCTTACTCTTACATCTCCTTTGGGAAGCATATCGTATTACCAAACAGGCATTCCTTATCTTTCTTGTATGCTTTCCACTCACGACCTTAAAGAGAAGGGAGCACTTGAAAACCTGACTGCGTTTTACCACAAGACGACCTCAGTAGAGGTTCCAGTGCCAGTGTTTAATAGGCTCATCGCCGTGGCCTTATCAGATCCTTTCTTTACTCGTGCTTCAGGAACAACGCAATCGAATGAATGAGGCCTAAATGAAGCTGTTTCTTCCGAGGATTACTTTGTATTTAGAGCATCTATTCCTGGAAGTGAGCCTTTCTCAAGATACTCAAGCATCGCGCCGCCGCCTGTTGAGATATGGGTAATTTTGTCAAGCTCACCTGAACCTGCGATTGCTGCCAGCGTCTCGCCGCCACCTACGACAGAAGTAGCTTCGGTATTGCCGGTTATTGCCTTGCAAATAAACTTTGAACCTTGTCGGTAAATTGGGTTCTCGAAATAACCAACCGGACCATTCCACACGATCGTTTTAGCCTGCGAAATAGCCTCTCCGAAAAGACGGCGCGTTTCCTCGCCGATATCCAGAATCATATCCTCAGGTTGTATGATGTCAATGGGCTTATTGACAGGCTCAGGGTCTTCGGGTGATTTGCCAACTAATGCATCTATGGGAAGGATGAGTTTTTCTTTTGCCTCCTCAAGAACCGTTTTAGCTTCAGGGAGGAGCTCAGGTTCGCAGATACTCTTGCCGATTTGTATGCCTTTGGCACGAAGAAGAGTGTTGGCAAGCCCGCCTCCGAGAAGAAGCATATCAACCAGTGGAAGCAGCTTGTGGATGAGGGGAAGTTTTGTTGAAATTTTCGCTCCTGCAAGAATTGCTAGAAATGGGTGCTGAGGGTTGTCGAGGAGCAGATCCATAGCCTCTATTTCTTTCTGAAGCAACAGTCCTCCGTATGATGGAAGGAGACGAGGCACACCCACGACAGATGCGTCCTCCCGGTGACATACGGCAAATGCATCATCCACGTAGATCTCTGCGAGTGAGGCAAGTGAGGCTGCAAATGTAGGATCATTTTTTTTCTCGCCTTCGTAATAGCGGATGTTCTCAAGCATCAGTAGTTCGTCTTCCTTCTGCTTGTCGATAGCTGAGCGGTCAGTTATGAAATCTTTGACGAGCGTGACTGTGTATCCTGGGAGATAGGACTGAAGCTGTTCTGCTACTTTTGCAAGCGAGAGATTTGGATCCCGACCTTTCGGTCTATCTAAATGGGAGAGGAGAATAGGTTTATTGTGATTTTGCAAAAGAAGCTTAATTGTCGGGAGGGATTGGCGTATACGAGCATCATCGGCAATTGTGTAGTCGCCATGTAAGGAGACGTTGAAATCAACGCGGAGAAGGACACGCTTATTTATTGGTTCAGTGTCGGAGATATAACGTATCATGTATGATCTTAGTAAGCGGGTCCTGCCACGAGTTCATTCCCACAAATGCTCGATCTAGTGAAGCGTTATACGGTTTCAATAAAGAAAGCTTCAACGATCTGCGCGTTTGTGGGCCCCTTTCCTCGTGTCACCCGCTCTCTCTGAGTTTTGAAAATTAAGACTTAGTAAAGCTCAAATACTCTTCTACATTTTTCTTGCTACCCAGCACAATTGGCGCTCGCTGGTGAAGTGAGGAGGGGATAAGATCGAGAGGATCCCTTGTACCGCTTAGAGCAATGCCTCCTGCCTGCTTGATGAGGTATGCCATCGGGTTGACTTCAAACATCAGCCGAAGTTTGCCGTCTTTGTACTTATGGTCAGCAGGGTAAAGAAAAATGCCTCCCAGAATAAGCGTCCGGTGGATATCTGCGACCATAGAGCCTATGTAGCGAGCCTTGTAGGAGCCTTGCTGCTTTATTGCTTCAAGGTAGTTTTTCGTTGGTTTGTCATACTGCGCGGAGTTTGCCTCATTGATTGAGTAGAGGTTTCCTTCTTTAGGAATAGTCATGTTTGGGTGAGAGAGGAGAAATGTACCAATTGAAGGGTCAAGCGTAAAGCCATTCACACCGTTGCCTGATGAGTAAACAAACATGCAGCTTGTACCATATAGGATATAGCCTGCTGCTACTTGTTTATTTCCTGGTTGTAAGAGGTTTGTGTCTATATGGTAAATCGAAAAAACTGTGCCGACAGTGACGTTGACTTCAGTATTTGCAGACCCGTCTAATGGATCGAAAAAGACGACATACTCCCCTCCATCTTTTTCGACAAAA
>JACPGQ010000003.1 GCA_016188975.1 Candidatus Levyibacteriota bacterium
CATTATATCAAATTTGATATAAAATGCAAGAGCCAAAAAGGGATTACTGCAGAGTTACTGGGACTGTGACTTTGTCGACTCTAGAGCCGTCTTTAGCTGAGTAATCGAAGACTTCAATAGTTATTTTTCCCATCATAAACTCTCCCAGGTCTTTAATCGTAATCGTAAACGGACCATACTCTCCAGCATCCGGAGCATTGGCATAGGTATTGCCCTGACTCAACACATTTCCCTTCTCGTCTTTGATACGGTAGTTGAGCTGATTTTCAAAAACACGAGCCTGACCGGTGATAATCATCGGGAGCGAGACACCGTCCCCCGGTTTTGGCGATGTGACGATGATATTGACATCCTCTGATATCTGCGTCGGACTGATCTCTGAAGGAGTTTGTGACACATTGGCCGGAGGTGTAGGAGTAATGACCGCAGGTTCATTCACTTGCTTCTGAAGAAACAGATACACACCGGACACACCCAAGATGACAAGAAAAACGACTATTATGATGATAGGATTTCTCCGCATACGTCTTATCGTTAGTGAAAAGTGACAAGAAGATTTTACACTCCAACGTGTTGCATGTTACTTGTTACGTTTTTACTTCACCTGAAGTTTATCCTTCAATGTTTTCCCTAAATTTCCTTCGCCGGTAACGTGTACTGGCGGCAGCGTCGTCTGGATATTGTTAAGTTCTATCGGTTTAAATTCCTTCTGGGACTGTGTGCCAAGTGTCTGACCATCTGGCAAAGCAGGGGGTGTTGGCGATTTGGGTGATAACAACAATAATAGCAATATAACAATGATAGCAATTACGGCAATTTTCCGCGTCCGCGGTGAAATCGTACGTACCTCACCGCTCGCGCTTCTTCCCACGTCAACAACGCCTCTTTGAACTTGCCGATGCAATAGTGGCGCTACCGGTCTGGGGTGTTGGAAGAGCTTCTTCCTTCGCTCGCGGCGGGATGACATGGGTTCATTTTGCTAAAAAAGAGGAAGAATGTCAAACAGTATCCGAATACATCCGAATTTAGTTTGGATTGTCGCCACTGCCTTTTACTCACCACAACTTGTGATGGAATAACCATTTAGCCTCGATTTTCACCACAACAGTTGTGGTGACCCACCACAACTGAGGCTAATTCCACCACAACCGTTGTGGACCACAACCTATAGTTGTGGTGGTTTGAGGCTAGATTTGTGGTGGTGTGATGACTTAAAAAGTAGCACATGCATTTTTGTGGTGAAGTTATGGTGGCCACAAGTAGTATTTCCAACTGAATAGGTTGCAAGAAATCAGAATCGTCACAAAGTATAATACTATGTAGTACTATACTCTAGGAAAATAATGTTTATATATCCTGTCCTTGCAATCTAATTACGAGAAGAGTAGAATCACCTTAGTTTATGGAACGCGCAAGATCTTGGTCGAGCATTGATAATCTAAGATTACGATCCCCTATTGAGACACAATTGGACGAAATTGCTGTTGATGCACGAATAGTAGTAGATGATCTTCGCCGCTCTCCTACTCTAGCTCCATACCTTATAGGAGATAGTGGACTTCCAGGATCTTTCTCACTTTTTAGAAGAATACAGCAAGTACTACAAAGAAATCCCGACTTGCTCGATGAGCTTAATCGTGTAGCTGATGCACACCCAGATCATGTAGCACTCTTAGTAGCACCAGATGTCTCCGAAGGACAACCACTCATTCTTTCTCGCTATGGAAATACAACCTCAGCTGTCGTACCAATACTTGGGTGCACGAGAATGGCGATGAAAGATACGTGGGGCAATAAACGTCCACAAGAGGGTTATGATCTTTTTTTATCTGACAACGGTCTTATGGAAGACGCATGGGAAATGGCAGAAGCTACGGATGGTGATGGCATAATGACATATCATAGGACAAAGATGAGTCCTGAAGATTATGTTGGTTTAGCATGCAAGGAGTATTTTACAATGAACCTCTTAGATTAGCCTTCGATCAGGCGCAGATGCTTGCAGAGTAAATCATTTTTTCCTCAATAAATACTTCTTCCGCTCTTCTTCAGAAAAGTGTTCTATAGCATAGCGGAGAGCTGTACGGCCCATCTCGTGTTTGTGTTTGGTGAGAAAATTCTTGAGGTCTTCCCGACTCACTCTCTTCCCTACTTCCCGAAGCATCCAGCCGACTGCTTTTTGGATGAGGTCGTTTTTATCATGAAGCAATAGTGTCGCAATAGTTATCGCCTCATCTGATTTACCGTTTTTGATAAATGCGTAGGTCGAGATCATCGCAATACGGCGTTCCCAGAGAGAGGGAGATTTGGCAAGGGTTTTGAGAAGATCAAGGCTATTGTCACTTCGCCCGCCTTTGGCGAGGCTTCGCTCCTTCCTCGAAGAGTAAAGATACTCTCCCACTATCTTATCGGCGCTGAGATCAACCAGATCCCAATTGTTTATATACTTCGTATGCGCCAGATAAAAATCAACTAGTGCGTTTTGCTCCTTAGGATCAGCCTTTTGAAATTGCGCAACCAAAATAAGTAAAGCAATCAACCGCTCTTCATGAATTTCCGATTGCAATAATGTCTCAACATCCTTGAATGGAAAATCTTTGTACTTTTTTGCAATATCTCGTGACTGCGGGACAGTAAGTCCTACAAAGACATCTCCTTCTCCATACTGTCCTTTTCCCGTTTTAAAGAAACCTGAGACAAATGCAGCTTTTTCTTTGCTGGCTAGCTTTGCTACCTCTCTACGGAGTTGTTGTAAAAGATTTTGTTGCTTCATGCCAGAAGACGTTTCTCTTTGACAAACATGAGAAGTACTACGGCGAGTGCTGTCAAACCAAACGAGAAGTAAAGCGGCACGAGCATCCCAAACCTATCCCAAAGAATCCCAGCTAGAAATGAGGCAGGAAGACTCATAAGGCCTATGACCATCTGAAACCCGCCGAGAGTTGATGCGACAAAATCCTTGGGTGCTAGCTCAGCGACAAAGGTTTTTTGTACGGGCTCTATAGCTCCTTTGTGGAGCCCGTACAACACGAAAGCGACAATAACGACAAACATCTTCTGTGAGAATGCCAGAGAAAGTAGCAGCATTGCCCAAAATGTGAGCGAAAGATATAAAACACTTTTTCTCCCAATCCTGTCTGATAGCTTACCGAAAGGAATTGATGTCAAGGCTGCAACAACAGTAAAGAGGAGATACAAGAGTGGAAGTGATGCTACTTGAAACCCTTCGCCACTTGCAAAAATGAGCAAAAACGAATAGCTGAAAGCTCCGAGTGAAAAAAAAGCGTTTGAAACTGTGTAGAGCAAAAGGTCCTGACCGAAATGAGAAAAAGATATTCCTTTATATAAACGTATATAAGGCGTCTTGTGTTCTTTTATGACAAAGAAAACAAGCATCACTGCAAGGAGTGACGGGATCGCGGCAACAAAAAAAAGCGTTCTGTACCCGATAAGCGGAAGGAGGAAAAAAGCGAGAAGAATACCAACGACCGCTCCCGCATTATCCATCGCACGGAGAATCCCAAAGTGTTTTCCACGATTGGTGTTGTCTGAAACATCTGAAATAATCGCATCTCGTGGAGACCCCCGCATCTTCCCGGATCTGTCCAAGATCCGAAACGGGATAAGATACTGCCAGGCAGGAGAAAGTGCGTATCCGACATGGGCAATTGCACCAAAAAGGTACCCGGTCCAGATAAACACCTTGCGTTTTTTCAGCCGATCCGAGTAGTACCCAGATACTGCCTGTGAAAGAGAGACAACAGCATCCCCAAGCCCATCAATAAACCCAAGCGTTGCCATGTTTGCACCAAGAACCTGCGTAACAAAAACAGGCCAGACAGAAAAAACCATATCTGACCCGCAATCGTGGAGAAATGAAGCAGCCGAAAATGTCCTAACTGTTTTTTTCGCTTCCATACTTCAATAATAATCTTATTGTCCGGGCCTGTCCACCAAAGCAGAATTCACATGTTTTTATATGCTACCCAGCATCTTTGTGTAATAAAAATATGAACTTGTGGAAAAAGGAAAGCCGGAGACTTTCGTCCCCGGCCCGTATGCGTGTGTGATCATAGCAGCTCTACAAATGACTTCGATTGTCCCTCGACCCGCTCGGAATCACGAAAATCTTTGTAGGGCTTGATTGATTATATGAATAGTCTTTGTTGAAAAAAAAGTTTGAGGGAGAAATCGATGTGACATAGGGCGATAATACAGGAGAGAACGTGTATCTATCATAAAAATGATGTAAAAACTTCGTAAGGACTTCTGTGCTTACACCTACGGAATTTCAGGGGTTTAGCAGAGTTCTGAAATTCACAAAGTTATCCATCTACAATTGTCCCACCTCATCACCTCCGACGTCGTGTTTTACAGATCCCAATCAACCTATCTCAAGCGGTTAGTTGTGTGTTCGACAATCCTTTAAATGCTTTAAGCAAGCAAATCCACTTCGTTTCTATCCACCCCCGGGGTGGAAGTAGCTTTACACCCGCGGAGGATAAGAATTGAAGACTTTTATAGTATCTTATACAAACTTATAAGTGAGTGAAACTTATTACAAATCAAGTCCATCTATTTCCGCAGCATATTCAATATATCCAGATCGTTTTAATCCAATCTTTTCATACCAGCTCTTCGGAAATTCTTTTCTCACGTCAGTTAATAATCTTACTCCTGTGATCTTTTTCTCTCCTGCTACCTCAATGGCTTTCTTTAACAATCCTTTTGCAACTCCTTTACCTCTATACTCAGGTTTTACTTGAATTGAAATAACAAACAGAACATCACTTTGAAAATATGGATTGACGAGATTAAATATTCCTCCCATACAAATTCCAGCTTCGTCTAATGCAACGAAACTATAATCTGGAAAGTAGTTCCAGCATGTCTCTAAGCTCTCCTTTGCTTTCTCATAGCTCCACTTATGTGTTTCGTCTTCAGAGTATTCATTTTGATAGAGCCTAACCATTTCATCGGTGTATTTTTCTTCAAATTTTACAATTTTCATAAGATTACAATAGTGCACCGCTAAGAATCCTAAATTCTTTGTTGGTTTCCCAAATTTTCTTTAGTTCATCAAAGTTCTCATCAAGATTCTTCATCAACTCTGCAAGATGATCTATTTCTTTCAATTTCTCTTTTGAAAGATTTTTGAAATTATTAAGCATGACTGGGACTGGATGATGTAGATAAATGATCTCGCTATTCATGAGGCAGTGGAAGTCATAAAAAAGCTCCCATGCAATACAGACCAACCCATCAAATCCTCCAGCATTTCTAAAATGCTTGCCATCTCTTTTTCCATGTCGTACATCAAGCCACACATCAGCTGAAAAATCGAATTTACCTTCCGGCATGTCGTACATATCAAACCTAGTTCTGTGCCAACTACCGTCTACATCTATTGTTATCCATCTATTTTTAGATCTGTCCCGATACTGATTTATCCAATGATCCCAAGCATCGTTTGTTCCCTCAAAATATGCTGCAAACCCGGATCTTACTCGTGCTGGGACACCTTTTGCTTTAAGTATTGAAGCCATAAGTATTGCAACATTTCGACATGTCAGAACGAGTTTGTCCTCAGCTTTTCTTTCCACAGTGATTCCTCGTCCATCTCGACGAAAAAATTCTGCAAGCATGGCGGCTGTCGTCACAAGGTTGTCATCTTCTGCCTGTCTCCACCAGGGAATTTTCCTCATATCGCCATACTTGAGATCAATATTTGTCCCAACATTACCAGCCTCTAAAGTTGTACGATGAAGAAAGTTCTTTCGGAGAAGTTCACCTAATTCTTTTACATCGTCAGGCAGTGTTTTTAAATAATCCTCATATAAACCAGGATATGTGAACATTCCACACTGTAAATAATAATCAAGTATCTTTTGTTGCATGAGCTTAGTATAGCTTTTATTATTTTATAATCAACTAGAATCCTTGGTGATATAATCCTTTTATGCAGTCACCAACCTTTTATATATTCTGTGGTCTTCCTTTTGCCGGGAAAACTGTTCTTACGAAGAAGCTAATAGATAAACTTGGCTTTGTGCCTGTCAACATTGACGATATTAAATTCGCTCGTGGTTTTGAAGGAGTTTCAGATGATGATGTAAGTGATGAGGATTGGCAAAAGATATATCAGAAATCATGTGACATCTCTCATAAGTGTCTTAATGAAGGAAAAAGCGTATTGTATGATAGTTCTAACTTAACAAGAGCAATAAGGGATGACATTAGAAAAAATATGGCAAAATGTAACTTTTCAATAAAAGTCCTCTGGCTCGATATACCATTTGACATTGTGAAGGAAAGATACCAGAAAAACAAAATAAAAAAAGAGAGATTTGATATTCCAAATAACATTTTTCAAGAAGCCATTGATACTTATGAGCCGCCAACGGAAGATGAGAATATGATTCTTTACACCCAAGATATGGATTTTGATACATGGATCAAAAAGAACTTCTACATAGCTGCAGAATAAATGAATACAGAGATTTTTAACAAATACTTACCAATCATTAATATATATTATCCTGAGTGTACGAGTGAGAAGGTAGCACTTCTTGACGAGGGGCATGATCACTATGTCTTTCTTGTCAATAAGATGCATGCATTCCGTTTCCCTCGAACAGATGCACATGGTAAGCAAGATCATGTGATCAATGCATTTTCTCAAAAATTCGCTCCTATTTCTCCTGTTCCAATCCAAAAAATGGCTGGCCATGTTGACCCAAAGACTAGTATAAAATATCAAACATACGACTTTATTCCAGGTGTTACTCTTTCAAGAGAACTCGCTGCTTCTTTAACAGAAGGTGAGTTAATAGAAATTGCAAAAGATATGGGAGGTTTTCTTTCTCGTCTGCATACATTTCCTCTTGATCAGGCAAGAGAAATGCAAATGGACGAATTGGTTAGTCCACCAGATTATGGCGAGTATTTTAAAGATTTTCTTAAGAAAGATAGAATTGCTTTCTTCTCATTGTTATCAGAAAAAGAGCAAGTTTGGATCGATCAGTCAATTGAAGCATTTTATAATTTAACGAGAGAGCATTCTTTTCCGTTTACTGTTACGCATTCAGATATGCTTGCTGAGCACATTCTCATTGACGAGATAACCCACAGACTCAGTGGTGTTATCGATTTTTCACTACGTATTGCAGATCCTGCAAATGATTTCAAGGTTTTTGATGGATATGGTGAGGCATTTTTGAAAGCAGTCTACGAGAACTATCTTCCCGTCGATGAGTACTTTGATAAAAGAAGAGCGTTCTACGCGGGAAATCTCCCTGGAGCAAATCTCTACCAAGCAATTGAGAGAAGTGACGCAAAGATGGTTAATCAGTACTTGAGAGAATTAAAAGAATATATCAGTAACCATCCATCAACTTAACAGCTTCTTGTCATTCATTAAAGATAATCTTACCAGAAGCTACCTCTTTTATCATAAAATTATTCTTTGGAATTTCTAGTGTTTCTATCCACCCCCGGGGTGGAAGTAGCTTTACACCCGCGGAGGATAAGAGGATAAGAGTGAGGAGTCACGATATTTATTGATTGATCGCGGAAGTACTCTGCAAATCGTTGCATCAAAACTTCAAATGTTCCTCGTTGTATAAGAAGCGAATTTCTATAGTCAATAGCAAGCTCCACCGGGAGTGCAGGATCGCCTCCGTTTTCAATATAATAAAATGGAACGTCAGGCATTCGATAAATGAAAAATGGCGATATGACTCCTGGCACCATCCCGAGCATACGAGTTGGGTCAAAAGTTGATAAGCTCGTGCCAATAGTCGTAACAACCGTATACCGTGGTGAGTTGCCGATAAACTTGAGAGTAACTGTGCGGACTGGTTCTGGAGGAGTATCTGAATCAAAATGCATCCGTGTGTAACAGTTCACACTTCGGACAAATTCTGCCGATTGGGAAAATTTGTCAACGTTATGTTAAAAAAATCGGTTTCTAAATTATGTAAGAAACTATCAAGAACATGATGAGTTCTCTGTGCCTAGATACTGTATATAGTATGTAGGACGGCTAAAACCTTGATTACTACTGCAAGAGAATTGTGAGAATATTGCAAGAATGCTTCACAATTGTAAGAAAATTGCGTATACTACACCCATGACACAAATGGTACTCGTTGTCGAAGATGACAAATCCCTCCAGCAGTACCTCAAAGACATCCTCCTTGACAACAACTACACTGTACACGTCGTTTCAGATGGCCTGACGGCAATGAAGTACGTCAAAGAAGTAAAACCAGAACTCGTCTTGTTGGATCTCGGGCTTCCAAACGTGAGCGGCGAAACTGTCTGCAAAGAAATCCGTAAAACCTATCCGGATCTCCCTATCATCATGCTGACAGCACGACAAGGAGCAGCTGAGGTCGTACAGGGACTGAGCCTCGGAGCTGACGACTACATCACCAAGCCCTTTGTTGCTGATGAGCTACTTGCACGCATCAAAGCCCGGCTTAGGGAGATAAGATCCGATGTACCCACGCTCAAACTTGCAGATTTGGAGGTAAACACCCAAAAAGTACAGGTGAAACGCGGCGGAGAAAGCATCTCGCTTACCCCACATGAATTTAGGCTCTTAGTGTATCTGCTGCAAAATAACGGCGTTGTCCTTACACGGGAAATGATATTAAATAAAATCTGGTCGTACTCACTAGATGTGGAGAGTCGGGTCGTCGATGTTTACATGGGGTACCTGCGTAAAAAAATCGATGCAAACCACAAGAAAAAGCTCATCCACTCAATCCGCGGGTTTGGGTATACGATTAAAGAATAACTAGTTCTTTTTTTGCCGAAGCGGCAGTATCACACGAATCACCCGCGCTTTTTTTACCGTCCTGTCCTCAAGCTTCCCACTATGTTTGGAAACTGCAAGAGATGCTATAGCAAAAAGCAATGCACGCTCAACACTCGATTCTGACTGATCGTGCTTACCAAAACTCTTGTGGTCCGTAAGAAAGAGAAAAATAGCCCTCCTCTTCTCAACTGAAATATCGATTGAGAGCATTTCTCTAGCCTGCAGGACAAAAAGTATGACCCCTTTCATAGCCAGAGTGAGTAAAGCTTTATCTCCCATCATTTCTTTCGTTGCAGTTTTTTCAAAACGAATCTGCCGCTGCTCATCGGCATGGAGTGAAGAAACTGCATCATTTAGTATGTCTTGCACAGAAAAAAACGAATAGACAAATGCAGGATTATCCTCATGGAGCCGTATGTATTCCACTACCTGGGTTGTGCGCTCTGTCAGAAGATTGACCTTTTTTTGGAGACTTTCAATCTGAGGAAGATAGCTTTTATGCTTCTCTTTTTTCAGCTGTCGCTCCAGTATAAAAAGCAGAGATTGTACGCTAGCAAGAGGCGACTTGAGGTGATGCGCGAGTATCCCATACGGTACAACCAAAGGGAAATGAGTTTTCTTTGGCATAGAGAGAAACAAGTATACTATAGCAACGTAATCTTGTCAGAACGAAGTCATTCAAGCAATCACGGGGAGCATGTGTGTTCGAATTATCTGTAAAAGTTCTTCTGTGTCAAAAGGCTTTGCGAGATAACCAGCTATCCCCAAATTAGTTGCCTCCTGCTGCCCGGAAGGATGGGCTGAAAACATAACAATTGGGATATTTTCTGTCCTTTTATCATGCTTCAACTCCGTTGCAATCTGCTTCCCGTCCTGTCCGGAAAGAAAAAGATCGAGAAGCACTATGTTTGGAGCAAATCCACAAACCGTTGCAACAATATTCTCAGCCTTTCTTACCGCCTTGACAATGTAGCCTTGGTCCTGCAGACAATAGGTAAGCGCCTCAACTATTGACTCATCGTCATCGATCACAAATATCTTACCACTGTTTTTTGCCATTCCATTATTATCGCACACGAAATAGAAAGCTGGTAAAAAAAATGTAAGAGACACGTAAGAGCTTAGTGCTCTATCGCGTGGAGCACGGGGAGATACATTCTCTCGATGTAGGCTCTGAACATTCGCGTCGCGCTGAATTGGTTCAGAGACATTGCTCGGGCATTTTTCATATGCGCCACCCACTCGTCTCTTTGCTCAAAATACATCGGAAGAATCTGGTCATGTAAAGCATTGTGAATACTTTTGCTAATACTATCATTATCAAGTATCCATCCAATTCTGAATAGCTCTGCTTCATCTACCCACCCGTCTTTCGTACTTACCGGAATTGTTCCGTTTAAAGCAGCTTTCATGCCGCTTGTGCCACATGCCTCAAATCCGACGACTGGGGTATTGATCCATATATCACACCCAGCGACCATCAACCGGGCAAGTTCCAGGTTATAGCTTGAAAGATACACGATTATATCTTTCAGCTCATTTTTTGCCAAATGAACAATCTGTTGCATAAGAGAAGCACCGTCGACGTCCCCCGGAGGCGCAAATCCAGATACAACGACGCGGACTCTTCTTCCCTCTGCTGTGGCCAGAGACTTGAAACGCTCTACGTCTTGAAAGAGGGCGAGGGGCCTTTTGTAGGGAACCATCCGTCTTGCCCACCCGATAACAAAATCCTCTTCGTCCCACGACACTCCCGTCCGCACGTGAAGATATGAGAGGAGTTTTTGCTTTTGCCCTGTATGGTACGCAAGAACATCATCCCCAACCTCTCCATCCCAGGTTGGGATGTGTACGCCATTTGTTACAATTTCCATGGGATGGTCAGCCCAAATCTCTTTTGCTTTCTGTTGGTGAATCGTGCTGACCGCATTTATCCTGTTTGCGATCCTAAGCGAAAGCATCGTCATCGAAAATCTGCTTGAATCCTGAATCAGTCCGAGATTGACAATTTCATTTGCGGGGACCTGCAGTTCTTCAGCGTATTTGTGAAGCATTGTCGAAACCAAATCATTACTAAACACTTCATTGCCTGCACTTACAAGCGTGTGGTTTGTAAATACGATGTGACGTTTTGCAAGCGAGATTGCATCCTGAAAACTCACCTGACGCCTGACCATCTCATGACGCATCAGGTCCAGAATAAGCATTGCTGAGTGCCCTTCGTTGAGGTGATAAACGGATGGGTGAATCCTCAGCGCTTCCAAAAGCCGTATGCCCCCAATCCCTAAAACCATCTCCTGTTTCAGCCGTGTTTCCTTATCCGTCGTGTATAGCCTGCTGGTTATCGCTCTGTCCTCAGCACTATTTTCCTCAACATTTGTATCCAGAAGAAAAACGTTCACATTTTTGTAGGAGTACTTCCAGGCGGAAACAAGAATATGCCGGTCTTGGATTGGGACCGTGAGCTTGATCGGATTGCCAAAAGTATCATTCACAGGGACGATTCCGCTGTCTTTTGGGCCGAGCACTACCGTCCCGTCCACAATACTTCCGGTTTCATCAACTTTTTGTGAGACATATCCTTCTCGATAATAAAGCCCCAATGCAACAAGCGGAAACGACCGGTCTCCCGCTTCTTTGATAGTATCCCCTGACAAAACCCCCAGTCCGCCTGCAAAAATGGGGAGCTTGTCGGACAAAGCATACTCTGCGCTAAAATACGCGACCGGCTGAGTCTGAAACTGCTTGAAATCGTCAGTCTGGAGAAAAGAAGAAAACCAATTCAGATCATCCTGCATTCCTTAAAGTATAACAAACATAAAGAGGTTCGGTAAGCGGTAACGAAGCCCGTATCGGTAACGTTAAACGTATAACGTTTTACGAAACTGGCATCGTAACCGAAAAACGCTAAACATCATTACGCGGTCGCTTTATATGCAGGGTGCGGTGTTTCACTCACCGCACGTTTACGGCTAGCGATCACCTGCCGATACCACAAATCATACTCTTTTGCCGCGTGTTCCCATGAAAAATCACTCTCCAAACAATCAATAACAAGTTTACGCCACAGTGTTTTCTGCCGGTAAAAAGTCAGTGCTTCAACAATTTTCGCGTAAAGCGCCCATGGGTCGATTGAAGAAAATGAGAAACCGTTGCCGCTTTGTTTCTCAGGATTAAAATCCTCAATGATGTCATTGAGTCCGCCAGTCCGACGGACCAGAGGAACACAACCATAGCGAAGTGCTTCCAAAGCGACAATTCCTCCCGGCTCAAAATAACTTGGGATGAGGATTATATCCCCGCCTGCATATAGCTTTCGGGGAAGACGAAAGTCGCCGCGAAGATGAAGACCAATTTGCTGCGGAAAATCTTGTTTTAGCAGCTGCAGCTTGTCCCGATAATTTGATTGGTCACTGCTCCCCAGTGCAATGATCTGAAGACCAGGATAAATAGTAAGTACATGAGGCAAAACTGTCAGTAACAAATCCCACCCTTTCTGCGTTGAGAGCCTTCCGCAACTCACGATGACTGGTACGTTCTCATTTTCTGGAAGAAAAAACAGCTTCTGCAGGTCTTTTTTGTTCGCTGCTCTTCCTCTCTGAAATGTCTTAATTCCATACCGTCTCTTGATGATGGGATCTGTCGTCGGATTAAATTCCTTGGTATCAAGACCATTGAGAATTCCTGCTAACTTTCCCCGCGCTTTTATGAGCTCCTCTTCAAGCCCCTCGGCAAACTCGGGAGTCAGCACCTCAACGGCGTGCGATGGACTGACTGTACTTATCGCATCTGAGAATCTAATTCCCCGAAGGAGCGCGTTCTGTTTTTGCATTTTTGTATCCAGCATCGGGAGGAGCTTATCGTTACCATTATCTTTATCGGCAGGTGGAGCATAGCGAAAATCAAAATTTCCCTGATATGCAAAATTATGCACTGTATAGACAACTGGAATTTTTTCAAAAACAGGGGCGTATCGCGGGTCTCGCCTCATCATTTCGATAAGGTATCCCGTATGCCAATCGTTGCAGTGGATGAGATCAGGCCACCATTCAAGCTGCTTATTTTCACTATCTTCAGACAATCGCTTTATCTGGAGAAAAAACTCTAGGAAGCCTTTTGACAGGAGCGCAAATCGTATATGGTCATCACCATACCCGAAAACATTTGCCCGGAGTTCGTAGTATTCCCTGTTCTCAAGAAAATAAATATCAGGGTCTGATTCTTTTGCGTGGAAATATTTGACATTGCATATGAGAAAATCTTCTTTGTCTTTACCCTGAATTTCAACCTGTCTCGACTCACCTACGGGAACACGAAGCCCCTCATAAAGCATGGTAAACTTCCATTTTCCGCTGACATTTTTTTCATCAATCACGCCGTATTTAGGAGTAAAAATGCGGACATCATGCTTCATGTGTCGGAGTGCTCGGGGAAGAAAATACATGACTTGTGACAACCCGCCAACTGTCGAAAATGGCGCCACTTCAGCCGCAACAAATAAAATCTTCATGTCTGTATTGTAGCATACGCAAGTTGGATATGCAACAATCGCGATTGCAAGAAGCAGTATTGCTCCAACGAGGTAGAACACTTTGAACCAGTCAAGATTTAAATACCACTCAATCATGAGACTCCTTTCAAAAGAAGCAGGCTTAGCAAGAAAGCTAAGACTCCTGCGATCAATCCCAACCCTAGCATAAACAGATCAATAGTGTCAACTCGTGCGAACGCCGGAGCAAGAAATGTTCCGAAGAAAAAAAGACTGAGGTCTTTTGCATAATCGGACAATTGCTGCAATTGCGCTTCGTTGAGCCGTGACCGTTTATACCGTCTGATCAACAAAATCATGTTCGTTTTGTATCACAAACATGCACCCAATGCAAAATATGCTAAATACCAGCAACTAGTTCTTACCCTCCCCCGTCTGCTTTCTCCCCTCAGTCATCGCGAGGAGATTGCCAAATTCTTTGAGGAATTTTTTGGCATGCTCCCTGCTCATTCCCATGCGGGCAACAATCCTCAGCTGATTTGTAGCACCGATTTTCTGTCCGAAATCGAGTACGACACCGTCTTCATTTGTCGTCATAAAAATGTTGTCTGTATACAGAATCGGGGTCGTGTCAAGATTGAGATTAATTGAAACCTGTTTCTCATCTTTTTTGTCCATACATCATCACCTCCATCCACAATGCGAATAGCGTATGGCTCGTTGCCCTAAGGCGAACTTCATAGCAAATGGTCCAAAAAACCATACGCTATATGCCATAAGCCATACGCAACTTTCTGTGCTAGCAATTATACCCTTTTATAAAGAAGATGTGCTATGCTACACCTTAGATGAAAACCGTTGTGTCGCTCTTCATAGGTGCAGCCATCATTACGGTCATCCTCCTAGGCTTTGCCAAATTTCGGCAAGATACTGTTTTTGAAAAACCCGCTCGACCGACCTCACCTCCCTTATCTGCTCAGAAGACACCGGAACAAACCGCGCCGGTAACAACAGTAGCTACTGGCCTTGAGGTCCCCTGGGCGATTGCTTTCCTCCCTGAAGGAGGCGATATGCTTGTCACCGAACGCTCAGGAAGCGTTCGGTTAGTACGAAAAAGTGGCGGACTTGACCCAAATCCTTTGCTGACTATAGAAGACGTTGAAGAAATAGGTGAAGGAGGACTTATGGGAGTAGCAATCCATCCGGATTTTCCTCAAAAACCGTATGTCTACTTCTACTACACGACCGGACAACGTGGAAGCCAAACGACAAATCAGCTCGTACGCTATACGTTTGAGGACGGGGCATTTTCAGATAAAATTGTACTCATAGAAGCTATACCTGGCGCACCAAATCACGACGGAGGAAGAATTAAATTCGGCCCTGACTCCTTTCTCTATATTACGACTGGAGACTCGCAAGAACCCTCGCTTGCCCAAAACCGCAATTCATTTGCCGGGAAAATCTTACGCGTCACAGATGAGGGAAAACCGGCACCTGGTAATCCGTTCATAAGTGGCGGGGGAAATCCCCTTGTCTATTCGTATGGACATCGCAACCCGCAAGGCATCTCGTGGAATAGTAGCGGTAATCTCTGGGCAACAGAGCACGGACGGTCTGCTCCGACAGGACTTGATGAAATAAACCTGATTGAGAGTGGCCAAAACTATGGCTGGCCGACAATCCAAGGAGATGAAACAAGATCTGGTATGGTAACACCGAAACGGAACTCAGGACCGACGACAACATGGGCACCATCCGGCGCTGCCTTCGTCAATAATTCTCTGTTTTTTGCCGGACTTCGGGGAGAAACACTGTATGAAGCAGCAATAAAAGGAGACAACGTCACGCAACTCAAGGAACATTTCAAAGGACAGTTTGGCAGACTCCGCGAGGTCGTCCTCAGTCCCGACGGCATGCTCTATGTCACGACGAGTAATAGAGATGGCAGAGGAAGTCCGAGTAATGAGGATGATAGGATTATAAAAATTGACCCCAACAAACTTTGATTCAAACTCAGAAAATAGTCTACCCAGAATTCTCTTCGCACGTTTACTGAAGATATACTAGTATACTTGCACTATTCATCAAAAGCTCCTTGAAGGAACTTCGCACGAGCGCGCATATCTGTTTTCGAACGAAGTGCTAAGTCCAATGGCTCAAATGCTTTCTCAATTTTTTTCCAGAACTGCCTATTCTTTTCCAGCTTGATTAGTTTTTGTATTTTCCTTATAAATGGTGCTCGTTTATTTTCTAATAAGTACTTATGAGAACGAACTGTTTCAAGACTGATTGAAAGACTATTCTGAATTTCTGAGCTCCGAAAGCCTTTTTGTAACATCATATACAAAACAAGTCTCTTTCCTAGCATTGTTCTTTCTTCTTGTGTTAAAAACTCACCGAGAAATTGATGTATCTCATCTTTTCCTGAGAATGACACAATAAGCGTATTAAGCTGTTCATCAAGCTCTTTCTGTAATTCGACGTTGATTTTCCTCTTCGAAACCCTCCCCATACTACAAATATACTAGTATATTTGTAGTATTGTAGTAAACGCAAGAAAACGTATGATTAGTATTTATTAGAAAATATCGTACAATACATCTATGGACGTGTACGAAGAATCGCTCAAACTTCATAAAAAACATCAAGGCAAACTTGAAACGACAGGAATTGTTCAGATAACGAGTAAACAAGACCTTGCGATCTACTACACCCCAGGAGTCGCTGAGCCGTCACGACAAATTGCTAAAGACAAAACGCTTTCATTTGACCTCACGCTTCGCGGGAGAACTATTGCAGTCATCTCAGACGGATCTGCAGTACTTGGTCTTGGTAATATCGGAGCAGAAGCAGCACTTCCCGTCATGGAGGGAAAATCACTACTTCTCAAAAAGTTCGGTGGTGTCGATTCATTTCCACTCGTCATACATGTAAGAACCCCTGAAGAAATCATCCATTTTGTCAGAGATGTCGTACCGACATTCGCCGGGATACTGCTCGAGGATATTGCAGCGCCAAAGTGTTTCCAGATTGAGGAACAGCTACAAGACCTTGGGATTCCAGTCTTTCATGATGACCAACACGGGACGGCAATTGTCGTCTCAGCTGCTCTCAGAAACGCGGCCAAAGTCGTCGGAAAACCATTTGAATCACTCAATGTCGTCATAGTCGGCGCTGGAGCTGCAGGACTTGCAGTTGCACGGATGCTTCTGGGACTTAACTGTGCTGAAGACAGATGCGATCGTCTCCCTGGAAGTAGGTCGGTCAGTGAGGTCATCGTCGTTGACTCCAAAGGCGCACTCTACTCAGGACGTGATGGACAAAATATCTATAAACAAGCTGTTGCAGGACTTTCGAATAAACAGAGAAAATCCGGTCCTCTTGAGGAGGTTATAAAAAACGCCGACGCAGTTGTCGGTGTCTCAGGGCCGAATACTATTACGAAGGAGATGGTGGCGAGCATGGCTGACAAAGCAATAGTCTTTGCGATGGCAAATCCAATTCCTGAAATCATGCCGGATGATGCAAAAGAAGCAGGCGCGTTTGTGATTGCTACAGGACGCTCTGACTTCCCCAATCAAATCAACAACGTCCTTGCCTTCCCCGGCATTTTTAAAGCTGTAGTGAAAGGAAGACTAAAAACAATCACGCATGAAATGAAAGAAGCAGCAGTTGATGCGATCGCCAATCTCGTCCCAAACCCGACACAAGAATCCATCATCCCCGACCTCTTTCACCCAGGTCTTGCTGAGAAGATTAGTGAGGCAATATTAAAAGTTAAATAGTGTGCTGAGGCTTACAGAAAGCGAAACAAACTACCTCATAAAATGATATAGCAGCGAATTGTTGAAGCAACACAGGATTGCTTTGTCCAACCTTAATCAATCTATCAGTAGTCTCGTGAAAGGCAGCTTTCAGTTGTTCTTTTTGCTCACCCGACTCTGCATAATGATAAGCAGATATTCCTCTTCCTGCCTCATGCAATAAGAATTTTGCATCTCCATTAAGTTGAAGTCCAGCTTCAGCCACGAAGTTATTAAATATCCCTACTCGATCGCGTAATGGAAGGGATTTAATATCTACAGTTGGTCCCTCACGATTCCCTCTTCTCATAAAAATATTATAACAAATTTATTTGATAAAAAGAATATTATGGGTTAAACAAATTTGAACTGGCGGAGAGGGAGGGATTCGAACTCGCGGTATCTTGCGATACGACGGTTTAGTAAACCGTTACCATAGACCACTCGGTCACCTCTCCATAAGATGTTGTCCTCTTATCCGCCTTTGGCGGACGACCACCCCGCCAGAGGCGGGCAGGTATGCGACCTCTCCAGATTATTGCTATTATACGCAAAATCCCTTAGATCAGAGTATAGATAAATGGCGCAACTCCCGTTGCCTGGGCGAAGATGAGGATGAAGCTGAAGATAAGAAGGACTACGATGAGGGGTATAAGAAACCACAATTTTGCTTTCCACAAATACACAAGCAATTCCCCTGCCTCACCAAAACGACTAAAAAAGCTCATAAATTCTTTATAGCATATTTTGTCTTTACAGTCTTCAGATTCTACAACTCTAAAATTTCTAATTTCTAAATCCTAATCCGTCAGTTGACGGACTAAACAAACCCCAATAACCAAATCCAAAAAGGTTTTGAACTTTTATATCTTGAACTTGTTTAGGATTTCGATATCAGGATTTTATTAGGTAAATTAGAAATTAGGTTAATTAGATATTCTCCAAATCTTCTTTCCTCACCACGTAATTCTCAAGTACTAGATAATCCAGCTCCGATTTACGGAATGTGTTTAGGGCATTTTCTGGAGAGTTCACGACTGGCTCACCTCTGAGGTTAAAAGACGTATTCATCAGCACATATACACCGGTCAGGTCACCAAATGCTTTAATAAGATCGTAATATCGGGCATTTTGCTTTCGTGAAACTATTTGTAACCGTCCGCTTCCATCAACGTGCGTTACCGCCGGAATGACTTTCCTTTTCTCTCTTTTTACCGGAAACACTCCCAACATATAATTCGTCAGATTTTCATGCTCTACTTCTTCAACATCAAAATATTCTGCAGCTTTTTCGGAGAGGACAACCGGAGCGAAAGGCCGGTACGGTTCTCTGAATTTTATTTTGGTATTCACTATCTCCTTCATTTCCTCCTTCCGCGGGTCGGCAAGGATTGAGCGATTCCCAAGCGCCCTTGGCCCCCACTCAGCCCTTCCCTGAAAAAAACCGATGACTTTTCCATCTGCAATTTCTTTCGAGAGAAACGCGAATAATTTTCCTTCTGTCATTTGTTTATACGGAATATGTTTCGTTTTGAGAAAACGTACAATCTCTGCTCTTGTGAAACCTTTGCCAAAATATGCATCCTTCATGACGAATTTTCGCTTCTTTTCCAGAAGGCCATGGTGTGCGTAGAGTGCGGCTCCCATTGCCCCTCCATCGTCACCTGCTGCCGGTTGAATAAAGATGTTTTTGAATGGCCCTTCCCGAAGTAGCCTCCCGTTGGCGACGCTATTGAGCCCCACGCCTCCAGCAACGCATAAATTCTCTTTCCCGGTTTTCTCCTTCACCGTTTTTGCAAACTTCAGGATCGTCTCCTCAGTAAATGCTTGTATTGACGCCGCAATATCTGCGTAAAATTGGTTTTGCTTACAAACCTTCTCATAGTCACCCGGTTTGTCACCAAAATATTTTGGGTACCCTGATTTTTTGGTGAAAAAATGGAGGTCCCTCGGTCTGGGCTTGCCGAACAGGTTTATAAATTCATCGCCATACGCCTTATCCGCAGATTTGTGATATGAGAAATATTTCATGCGCATCTGGAATGACCCATCAGGAAATCGCCGGACTAATTTTTTTACCTTGTCGATATACAAAGGCCTTCCGTATGGCGCCATCCCCATGACTTTGTATTCACCGTCATTTACCTCAAACCCTAAAAACGCTGTAAAGACAGAATATAAAAGTCCAAGACTGTGCGGGAACCGCATCTCTTCGATAATCTCTATTTTTGTACCGTCACCTACACCTATTGCAGTTGTTGTCCATTCACCGACTCCGTCCATAGTCAGTATTGCTGCGTCGTCAAACCCTGAAGGATAAAACGCCGACGCGGCGTGTGATATGTGGTGCGGGACAAAAAGTATTTTTTTGCGGTCTATTTTTAACTCCTCGGAAATTGTTGACCTCACCCACAATTTCTCAGTAAACCAGTTGATCATTCCCTTCGCAAAAAGTTGCGACGAGGAGGGATATGTTGCTAGTGAAGAGAGCAAAATCCTCTGGAATTTCCAAAACGGTTTCTCATAAAAGACGACATAATCAACCTGCTCGACTGAAATATTTGCCTGTCTAAGGCAAAACTTCACGGCCTCTTTTGGGAATCCCGCGTCATGTTTTTTTCGGGTAAACCGCTCCTCTGCAGACGCCGCTACGACAATACCGTCTTTTAGAAGACACGCTGAGGATTCATGGTAGTAGCAGGAAATACCGAGTATATGCATAACTATAAATCAGAAATCAGAAATTAGAATATCGAAACTCGAAACAAATTCAAAATATAAGTGTTCAAAATCGAAAACAGTTTTGAAAATTTGTGTTTTTGTCATTTGGTATTGTCTCGGATTTCGTGTATATGATTTCGAATTTACTAGAAGGGTTTTCTTGCTTCCTCCAACGTCTCCATTTGGTGTTCCCATGGTGAAAAATTTGTTTTTTTCTTAAGGGATGTTCCATAAACCCGCAAAGGATCGCTAAAGAGCCGAAACGGAATTCCCATGACAAATAGGATTAAGAAATAAAAAACACTAAAAAATATTTTCGCCTGAAAATTGCCAAGCCGATTGGCAATTTTCATCCAGTATTTCCAAAGGGTTTTAAGGAACTTCATTTCTTCATCGAGGCAGGGATTACTGGGGCAAGTTTAGCATAAAGAAGATCAGCAATGATAACTTGAATTTTTTCATTGGGGTGATAATCATACCTGCTCACAACAACATCAGATGCATGCATTTTTTTCACTGCCGGATACACGTCTATCACTTCCAGACCGTTACCGGTAAACATCTTTTTTATTTCGTCATACTTGTCCGATAATGGATTATCGGGAAGGAACTTGAAAAAAGGGAGAAGCAAGACAATCGCCTTCCTATTGTCTTCTTTCAATATTTTGGAAAACGTTTCGACGTCGTTTTTATGTCGTGCAAAATTCTTTGTGTCCCGATACGAGTCTATATCAACCTGACGAAGCTCTAAAAATGCTTCGTCATATTTTGCTTCTAATCTCCAGTAAAGATAATCTAAAAAAAATGACTTACTTGTAATTTCCCGTGCAAGGTCGCTTTGTTTTTGTTGTCTGATTAGTACTTTTGTACCGGTACTTGCTTTCGGCTGAGCATCATTAAGAAAATACTGCCAGACCACAATGTCGAAATGCATGTCCTTCACCTTCCGGAATTCATCGATTTCGTTCCATGTGTCGTATCCCGATTTTCCAAGGTTGTATACTTCTACATTTCTGCCGGAACCCCGAAGTTTTTTCTCAAGAATACTTGAGAATCGATCTTCCGTATTTTTTATCCCATACCCAAAAGTCATCGAATCTCCCACGATACCGATTCTGGTAACTCCCGGTTTCTTCTCACGAGTAAAATCCCTGTCACGATAAAAATAGCTATTATATACGACGTGACGCTTAAACCACCTTTCACTTATTTTCAAGAAACCCAAACTATCCGATTCATCAAACCGGTATCTGAAAAATGCTTCAAAACCGGTAAAGATGAAAACTGAAAAACAGAAAAAAGTTACAGCCATCAGAAAGGCTTTCTTCTTTCTCTCGCCAATCTGTGATTTGACTATTCGGACAATTGCGAAAAGGAGAAACGGGAAAAAAACAAAATCAAGAAGGAGAAACGGCCAAAAATCCATCAAGAAGTATGATCCCTTAGCGTAAACTAAAAACATCTAATAATAATACTCTATCAATTGATAAAATCAAGTGGCTCCCGAAATTATTTACTTGTTTTATCTTCCTACATTTAGGTTATAATAGAAACTCGTGAAGAACATCATTAATATCATCAAGATTTCAAAACCGCTGCATCATCTGGTCGCGATTTTGGGAGTTCTTATTCTCGCATCCTCTGCTCTAGCTCTCGTCGCACCGATTCTTTCCAAATCAATTGTCGACCAGATTGTCGCCCAAGTGCAAAACAAGGGCGGCAATATGCAGGAGCTTATTCTCCTCATCCTCCTCTCCTTTGGCGCCAACCTTATAAGCCTTGTCCTGACAACGCTCAGCAATAGAATCGGTGATCACTTCGCAGGACGCTTGAGAAAATTCCTCACTGAAAAATTTTACGACAAAGTTCTCACCCTTCCTCAGTCGTATTTTGACTCTGAGGTCTCCGGAAAAATCCTCAATCAGCTCACCCGCGGCATCATGACGATTAACAGCTTTCTCAACATGGCCAGTAACTTCATGCTGCCGACATTTTTACAAGCAATCTTCATCGTCATCGTACTCTCCTACTACAACCTTCCCATTGCTTTCTTCACCTTTATCCTCTTCCCAATCTATCTTGTCCTCTCATACTACTCAACAAAAAAATGGGGTGAAAAAGAAGTCCTGAAAAATCAGATTGAGGACAGGATGCGAGGCCGCATGCAAGAAGCGATCGTCAACATGAGTCTTGTCAGAAGTTTCACGAGTGAGCCTCGGGAGTTTAAGCTTGTTGAAAAAAGCCTTGAAGAAAGCAACGAACTCTACAGAATACAAAGTACTACCTACCACAAATTTGATTTCTTCAGAGGACTTTCTCTCAATATCATTCTTTTTGCGATAAGTATTGTTGTCTTTTACAACACATTCCAGGGCATCCTCTCAATAGGCGAAATGGTTCTTATCCTGCAACTCTTCAATCAAGCAAGACTTCCGCTGTTTGCGATGTCTTTCATCCTCACCCAAATCCAAATGGCAGAGGCAGGTTCCAAAGAATACTTTGAGATTCTCAATCTGAAGTCTACGGAAAACTACAAGAAAAAAGTTGACGGCAAGCACATTACAGACCCTTCGATCGAATTCAAGAATGTCTCGTTCCAGTACGAGACATCTGGCATTGTGCTCAAGGATGTTTCATTCAAGCTAAACCCCAACGAGATGGCTGCACTCGTTGGCCATAGCGGCGCCGGTAAGTCAACGATTATTAATCTCATTCTTAAATTTTATGACCCGACCCGGGGAAACATTTTGCTCAAAGGCAAGAACTACAAAGACTTGGATCATGCGTTTATCCGCAACAACATCTCACTTGTTTTCCAGGAAAACGAACTCTTCTCGACAACGGTGAGGGAAAATGTCGCATACGGCAAACCTGATTCATCTGAGAAAGAGATCGTCACTGCCCTCAAACTCGCCAACGCCTACGACTTCGTCATGAAGCTACCAAAGGGTCTAGATAGTGAAGTCGGAGAGCGCGGAGTCAGACTCTCTGGTGGACAGAAACAGCGGATTCAAATAGCACGCGCAATTTTGAAAAATGCCCCGATTCTCATTATGGATGAGGCGACATCAAGTCTTGACGCAAAATCAGAAAAAGAAGTTCAAGTAGCTCTGGAGAATTTGATGAAAAACAAGCTCGTCATCGTTATCGCGCATAGGTTCTCAACGATCCAGAATGCCAATAAAATTCTCGTCATTGAAGACGGCAAAATCACAGAATCAGGAACGCCACAGGAACTGGCAAATACAAAGGGTCTTTACAGAGAGCTTCTCAACTACCAGGTCGAAGGCAACAAAAAGTTACTGGAGAAATTTGAGATATACTAAGTTACCTGATCTTCTTCGAGTGTTTTTTAAACCACAAAGCAATTTCTTCAAAATCTAAGTGCGTATTCTCTGCACGGAGAGGAAATGCAACAAATTCTTTTTGTGAAACATCTAATTCATAACCGTTCACTGCAAGAAACCGTGCAGTTACTACCATTGATGTCCTCTTGTTTCCATCGACAAACGCATGGTTAAACAAAAGTGAATGAAACAGGGCTGCGGCTTTGCTAAAAATGTCCTGATATAAATCTTCTCCACCAAACGATGATTGCGGTCTTGCGAGAGCTGATTGGATCAGTCCTAAATCGCGGATGCCAAAACTCCCGCCATATTCTTCAATCATGCTGTCGTGAATCGCAATGAGAGAATCGAGAGTGAGATAGACTACGTCTTTCACTTTTTTGCGAGCTCCGTGAGGGCATTTTTGTATTTCGCATTAAATTTCTCAAGCCACTCAAAAAATTCAGGTGTTAAACCGGAATGCGTACCATTCGTTTTTGTCCTGATTTGCACTAAACCAAGCTTAGCGCTTGTCTCAACATCAATTATCTGCCCAGGCTTAACCTTTCCTTCTTTCACAAAAGCTTGAGGAAGTGTAACTGCGAGCGAATTTCCTACTGTAATAACTTTCTGTTTCATAGTGTCACTGAGTTAATCGAATCGTTATAACATATTATAACACTTCGTAAGATTTGTCAACCCGTTTTTTCGTGATCAACTACCAATATACCAATATATTGGTAGTAAAGACAGTCTGCTTAAAAATACCAGATATAACTTTGTAGAATTGACGAGGAGCTGGAGAAATTTGAGATTTACGAGAAATAGTGCTATTATAGGCCTATAATGGCAGAGGCGTATAGACCCACTCCGCAATCAATTATTGATGTAGCAGGGCGAGCCTCATTTCCTATCGTCGAAGCAGAAATCGATGAGGTATTCCCTGTTTATAAACTCAACTCCTGGGTGTTTCGAGCTGGCGCAGTTGTATACAAGATTCGTTTAGCTACAACCGAAGAACAGAAAATTGCTTCGGCAAGAGAGGCAAGAAATTTTCAAAGCCTTCTATCATTCTATCGAATGAAGGGGGTTGACTTTGGCCGAAGCGAAGGTCTTACAGGTGACGGTTATACATTGCTTCGAATGCCATATCTCGGGATAAGTCTCCATGTAATCGGCCAACAACTTGACCTAGTTAAGCTAGGATATAATTCAGCTGCACTCTCGAATATAGAAGATCGTTTCTCTCCTGAACGGTTATGCCATTTAGTCGAACAGTTCAAGAGAGACCAGGCAGAATTTGCGAGTGTGTTTGGTCTTGTACACTGTGACTTAGCACAAAACAACGCTCCAAACAACATTGTCTATAACGAACCGCTGGATAGACTAATCCCAATTGATGCGGAAGCATTTCGAGAGTATGATCCTGAAGCATCACAAACATTCCGTGACCAGGTTGCCGCAGTAAAAACCTGGTCCCTTGCTTAGTTTTTACCCAGCTTTCATTTCAATAACTGGAAATCAGGCTAAAACTGGATTTCTCGAAGAAAATTTACTATAATCATTTCTTACTATGAGTCGTAACTATTTAAATAAACAAGTGCTTCGCGAGAATGCGCTTGTCTACGATGATTACTACCAATCAGGCATTATTGATGGTTGGGAGGAGCATGATAAAGTATATAATTTTGGACATCTTTTCAAGATAGCAAAAAAAGCGAAGATGTCGCTTTGCAACGCATCAGTCCTTGATGTCGGTTGCGGCACAGGAGATATTATCCCCTACCTTCAAAAACAAGGGGTAAAAAAATATATAGGGATTGATATCTACAAACCAGCGCTGAGAATCGCGAAGAAAAAATATCCGCAAGAAACGTTCGTCCTCATCGATATTCTCGACACTACTTCGTCATCTTCGCGAACGCGAAGATCTAGATTCACGGTCCCACTAAAAGCGAGGCTCGCCTTTGGCGGCAAGTCGGGAATGACAACGAATAAGTTCGACTTCGTCCTCTCCTCGGGTGCAATCAGTATCAAATTGAAGAGTCTTGATAATTATGAGTTTTTGGAGGCCATGGTGAGAAAAATGTGGAAGATGAGCCGACACGGACTAGCATTCAATGTCCTGACAGACGAAGACATCGCGCCAGCCAAGCATCTTTTTTATTACTCAATTGAAAAAGTCAGAAAACTTTGTAAACAGATTGCACCAGATGCAAAGATTGCAATCAGACGTACGCCCATTCACAATCGCGGGTACGAAGATGAAGCGCAAATCCACGTGTACATGACAAAAAGCTCCCAACTATCCTAAACTCTTTCTCAGCCTTGCGGCTTCTTCTATAAGTTTCCCAAGCGTCTCCCCTTTGACCATCTTCTTGTAAATTTTGTCAGTCAACTTCAAGTGCTGTTTCTCAGCATCGGTTTTCGGACCGAGCGGTTTTTTCAGATATGCTTCTATTGCGGCGGTATCCTCAATAACTCCATTCCACGCTTCATTTTCTTTTGCTAACTTCTGCAGATTATCTTTATTGAGAAATCTTCCTGATCGGTCGAGATCATCTCCAAGCTGCAGATAATATTTTTCAATAAGAGCAATCTTTCCTTCTTTTTGCGCTCGAGCAATCCCCCTTCCCGTCCCGATAATCTCAGGCGGAACACCAAGTGAATAAAGTGCTCCGGTAAATGAAATTGCTCGCGGCAGCTTTACCTTCCCGACTCCCCTTGAATAACCAAAAAGTCCTATGTGCAACACTCTTTCCCGCCGTTTCGGGATATGCCTGGCAACAGCATTGATTGTCTCGGCGATCGACTCAATTGTCTGTGCATAAAGCGGCTCAAAAAGCTCACTTGCCTTAAGCAACTCTTTTTCATCAGCACTGTTCACAGTTTGCGCTTGGCCTTCTGGCAGTAGCTTCTCAAGTCTTGCAATTGCATGGATTACTTCTTCTTTGTCATAGTCATACCGAAACGCGCTTTGGATGACTGCGGTCCTGATACCTTCATATTCCTTGGCAAATCCTTCGACATTGTGTGGAGTCAATCCCCCTCGAAACGGCAGTGAGGCACAGCCTAAGATCGGATACATCTTCACGCCAGTTTCTTTCTGCAGTTTTTTGTATCGTGAGAGCGCAATTTTTATTGCTAGTACTGTCGGGACGATGCCGGAATTAAGCGCTGGATCAGACCTCGCAAGAAATGGACGGAGGTAGTGAGGGTACTCGCCAAACCTTTTGAGATGGCGCTTGAGGTACTCGCGTAAGATCTCATCAGACGTCGCGATCGTTTGGATATCCTCAAAAAGAGGGATCAGGCTGACATATTTTAAGCTCTCACTGTCAAAACGAAAAAGAAAATGCTTGAGGTTTGCTATTTCTGAGAACGCTTCCTGGACATCCATCATCAGCTCTGCACTTTTTGTCATTGGCAAGATGACCTCAAAAAGAGGCGGGCTGTGGAGTCCGACCTGCTTGGCCATCGTCGCTGCAGACAAAAGCCCCATAAACGTCCTCCCCAACCGAAACTCCGTCTCAACAACGGGGTTTGGAAGCCTGAAGGTGATAAATTTGTCACGCCCCAGCTGCATGTCCTTAAAATACGCAAAATGCTCAGAAAGCATCCGTTCCATCACCGACTCATCAACGAGCTTACCCTCCCAATCCCACATATACTCAGATGCGCCAAGCTCTGAAAAAGAGAGAAAACACTCTTTTGTCTCATGCCGAGTTTCAATAAATGTACTGCTGTGCCAATACGGCACACCAGCATGGTCCGGATGCTGGGAAACCATAGTGGCGGGTATTTTCCTTTTCATGTAATTTCTAATTTCTAAATCCTAATTTCTAAACTCCACTTCGTTCTAAAGTACTTCGTGGAGCAGGCAATATCAATTTGCTGTGCCCTTCCGAAGTCCCGATTCAATCGGAACGAAGGAGGGTTTAGAATGTAGGTATTAGGATTTAGGATTTGATTAGTCATTAGAAATTAGGTCAATTAGAAATTTTAACGAATCGTTTGATTCGTTTCACCGCTTCCTCCAACACATCATCCGCTGCAGCAAATGAAAGTCTCACCCACCCCGGATACAAAAATGCTTCACCAGGAACGAGTGCAACGTGTTCTTTTTCCAAAAGCCCTGTGCACCAATCGCTCGATGTTTTATACTCTTTACCCAAACATTTCGTAACGTTTATAAAAAGGTAAAACGCACCTTCAGGCGGAACAACTGACAATCTATCAAGATCCGCAACAAAAGCCTTTAGGAGAAATCTCCGGCGTTTCGCAAACGCGTCTGCCATTTTTTTGATACTTCGTTGAGATCCGGTCAATGCTTCAACTCCAGCATACTGTGCGAGCGATGAAGTATTTGACGTTGTCTGGCTTTGCAAATTAATCATTGCTGAAATAACTTCCTTTGGTCCTCCTGCATACCCTATCCTCCACCCTGTCATAGCATACGATTTGGAGAAACCGTTGATGGTAATCGTCCGGGCTTTTATTTCTCTGCCAAATGATGCAATTGAGATATGTTGTATTTTTTTTACTTTGTCATCCCGAACTTGACGGGTTACCGTACGGTACCCGTCTTGTTTCGGGATCTCTTTAGATGCTGAATCAAGTTCAGCATGACGGCGAGTGTCCATATACAAAATCTTCTCATAAATCTCATCAGCAATAATCCACACATTTTTTGCCATGGCAAGTTTTGTGATATTTTTTAATTCCTCCTCTTCAATCACTGCTCCAGTTGGATTAGCGGGAGAATTTAAAATAATCGCCTTTGTCTTTTTGGAAATTTTTTTCTCAAGATCTTTTACTGTCAGCTTAAATGGAGGCTTCATTTTAGCCTCGCAAGGCGTGGCCTTGCAGAGTTTGATCTGTTCAATATAAGTACTCCAGGTTGGTACAGGGACAATAACCTCATCCCCTTCATCGCACAAAACCATCAATGCGTTGTAAAGCAGCTGCTTGGATCCAACGCCAACGACAATCTCTGATGGATCATACGAGATATGATTTTCTTTTAAAAACTTCTTTGCAACTTCCTCTCGAAGTTTCGTAATGCCAGCAGTTGTCGTATAATGCGTATGTCCTTTCTGCATCGCTAGTATCGCTGCGTCTTGGATGTTTTTGGGAGTATCAAAATCCGGCTCACCGAGTGAGAGATTGAGAATTTTCTTTCCTTGTGATTGCAATTTTTTGACAGTCCCGTCAACCGCCAACGTCGCAGAGGGAGCAAGAGTGCGTACTCGTGCGGATAATTTCGTCTTCACAAGCTCTTACATTATCGAAACCAAACCTTTTTTGCAAGCAGAAATATTACTCGGAGGAATCAGTCGTTCCGACGGTGATGACGATGTCATACTCCCCACCATCTGGGAGAGAGGTTACTTCGGTGACGGTGTAGCCTGAGAGAGCTGACTTTAGTTTCTCAAAAACTGCATCAGAAACATCACTTTTCATTGCGACTTCGGTGTCAGTAAATCCATATTCACTCGCATTACCTGTCGAAGTTTGCGTAAACCCGGCATCATTAAGCAAATCCTCTGCGGCTCCTGCTGCACCTGAGACACCTGTCCCATTTAGAACTTGGATATCGTAATCAGCGGGATTGATAGCGACTTCTGTAGGAGATGGTTTCGGAACATCTGTGGGAGTCGGTGTCGCAGGCATACAATTAAATGTTTTGCTGAGGCCTCCTCCATCTTGCTGCAAGAAAGAGTCGGGACGAAGAGACACTTCTTCGGACAACTGCGTATTCCGAAGGATTCTCTGTCGTTATCGCTTCAGCAACATTATGCGCCGTAATCGCATCGGCTGTCTCTGAACTTTCTTCTGCAGACTCAGAAGTATCGGCGGAAGTTATAGGGGGCGCCTTTTCTACGGACTCGGTAGGTGCCTCGCTCGTTTTGGTTGCTTCCTTCTCTTCTGTGACATCAACTGATACGTCTTTGACCTCAACGACGACATGTCTGGGAGAGCGACTGGTCTGCTCATCTGTGATTGGTGGAAGTATTTTTTCCTCCTGTTGTTTCGCGGCTTCCTGTTCTTCAAGCTTTTTAAGCGCAGCTGCTCGGACTGCCTGCACAGCGGCGCGAACAGGCCTTCCGGTATTTTTGCGCTTTTTAGCGTCAGGTTTTTTCTTCGACGGAGCAGCTTTTGGCATATATCATCAGTATATACCCCTCCGCTTTCAAAATGCAACGATATAATGCCTAACGTAACAGTTCACTCTTCCGAGCGAAGCGCTACTGCCACGATTTTGTCATTTCGAGTCTTCGACCCGCTTCGCCAAATGCGAATTTACTGTGTCCTTCCGTAGTTTTAACGAAGGAGGATTTCAGCATGACAGGTTTTGAAATGATTTCTAGACAGCAACTATCCCCTCTGCAACTTTCTTGCTCGTTTGCACAATTGCATCAAGTGGCGTATCCGGATCCATACGAAACGTCTCAAGGACCATCGATTCGATCGTATGCGGGAGCTGACGACGGAGCTTGTTGATTGTCTCCTCCTGCCCACCTATCAGGATAAACTCTGTCTCATATCTTCTGACCGCCTCATCCAAAGCAGCGACAATGACGTGCAAATGCCTATGGAGATGGTCTTCAATATGACGGTATATCTTATTCGGGCGTCCGTAGAAATCCCTTTCATTTGCTCTCACATTCTGCGGGACGTTTCCGTCTGAGACAACAATTTTCTCCTCTACCTCTCCAAGGTGAATGACAAAGATAACTGCTTTTTTCCGATCAACGAGCACAACCAGATACGGACGGTACAAAGAAACCGCCTTGCTGATAGGAGTCAAATACGGTGAATATGACACAACACAAAGAGACGGAAGATAAAATTCAAACGAGAGAATCTCAAAGAGTTTTTCAGAATCAGTAAAAAGGACAACTGTCCGCCTGCTATGCGTGTCGTACTCCTCACGAAGAAAAGCATCAAATGTTGCAATTGCTCTGGCAAAATATTTTCTTTCTTCAGCACTTAGAGACGAGTGGACTAGTGAGTGAAGTCTTGTGAGGAGGAGTCTGGGGTGGGGTGTATGTTTCTCCGCTTCTCCAAGATAAATACTAAGCACTTTTTTTGTTTTCGGAAGGGTCGTGAGTTTTGCTATTTTTGCATTGATATCTTGTTGCATAATCTTTATTCAAAAAGTTTCTTTACTTTCTCTAGTACTGTATTTCATTGATGTCCCAGGTTGATGAATTGATTTTAGGTTGATAGAACAACTAACATGGCAAGATACACCTAGGAAAATTAACGAAATACAGTACTAGGTTGCGTTCCAAATAGTATTTCCCGACTGATGAGAGACGAAGATGCTTAAAAGAAAGTGTACATTTCATAGTCTTAACTCAGTAATAAGTCCTGGTACGTTTTCGCAACCCTAAGAGACACGTGCACTAAAAAGTGTCAAACCAATACGTACAGCATGTACGAAATCTTTGTACCACTGACACAGAAACAGGAGAAAGTCGATAATCATAATGCTCCTACCACACAACAAGAATAAACGAGTTTGCGAAAACACTCAGTGACCACTGTCACAATTAGAAAGTGCCGAACCCTCGTGCTATACTTACATCGAGAAACGTATGGATAGAGCCGTAGCAAAAAAGCTTGACTTGTTTTTTTCCCATGGCACGCTCCTTTCCTTCCGTAAAGGAGATTTTCTACTTCGCGCGACTGACTCCGTAAGCGCCATCTTTTTTTTGAAAAAGGGACACGTTCGCCTGTTTATCGACACCGAAGACGGCCAGGACCTCACGCTTCACCTTTTCAAACCAGGGTCCTATTTTCCAGTGATGCTGCTTCTGAGCCGTGTACCGAATACATACAATCTTGAGGCAATCGAGAGTGTTGACGTATGGAGGGTGCATTCGGAAAACGTGTTGGATTTTCTCCATGAAAATCCCGATGTTCTCTATGACCTAACGGTCCGGCTCGCACAGGGCATTACCGGACTTCTTGAAAAAATTGAAAAGGCGACTTTTTCATCAGCGTATGAAAAAATCATATCCATCCTCCTCTACTTGGTGGAAAAATACGGAGAAAAAAACGAGGATAAAAGACTTCTGACTATCTCGTTAAAACTTACCCACAACGATCTGGCATCATGGACTGGTATGCAACGGGAGACAGTAAGCAGACAACTTGAAAAACTCATGCACAAAGGCATCATTTACGACCACGGCAACATAATATCACTTGATAGAACAATGCTTCAGGAAGAATACGAAACTGTAAAAATCAAATAGCTTTTTCAAGCCGTAGAGAGTTGTACAGGTGGTATTTCTGCTGGAGAAGTGCTCCCATCCCCAAAAGCATCACCAAGAATCCGACAATCCATCCGATAACCGGAATAAAGGTTACAACGTAATACGCAAGTAATCCAATAAAAAGACCAGTGCTACGAAGCGGGTTGAGGATTCTCACTGAGACTGAGGACTTCTTTTATTTTGTCAGAGACATCTTGCGGAGTAGAATTGGCTTTAAAGAGATAGTAGGCGGGTTTGAGCTCCATCACCTGCTGCAGCATCCGTTCATTCGGATCCATAATGGTGAGGATAATCACTGGAACATTTTGCCCCCATGCATCTTTACGAAGTTCAGTAAGCATCGACATGCCATCCATTTTCGGCATGGCAATATCAAGAAGAATGAGCGACGGCTTCTTGGAGATTGCCTTTTGTAATCCCTCTTCCCCATCATGGGCAAGAGATACGTCAAAACCATCCAGCTGCAACTGGTCCTGATACATTATTGCCAACGTCAGGTCATCCTCAACAAGCAAAATCGAATTCATATGTCTACCCTACCCTATGTTATTCGTATTGTCAACTGGATGGGTGCTTTGCCGTTTGCTCGTCAACAAGTGAAGCGTTGCTCATCTGCATAACGAGTCTCTGCCTGACATCAAACGCGAGACGAGTTCCAGATTTGGGCAAAGACAGGGCAAAAGTAGATCCCTTTCCCTCCTCCGACGCAACAACCCACACGTCTCCACCCATGGCTTTTGCGTATTCACGCGAGATGTAGAGCCCAAGACCTGTTCCAGCGGGGCGGCCAGCCTGTTGTGAGCTCACCTGCTGAAACTTTCTGAACAATCGCTCCTGATTTATACACGAAATACCAACGCCAGTATCTGAAACGAAAATGATCATTCTCTCGCCTTTTTCTTCTGAGTGAAGCACAATTTCTCCCGTATCAGTAAACTTCAAGGCATTTCCAATCAGATTGGTTAGGATTTGTCCGAGCTTTTGCGGATCAGCTTGCACAGAAACATCTTTGTCAATCTGGTCAGAAAGCGCTACGTGTTTTTCATGAATAATCGGCTTGAGGCTTAGGACAATATCCTCAACGACGCTTCGCAGCGGAAAAACGCTTAGTGTCATCTTTAGTCGCTTTGTCTCTATACGAGAAACGCTCAGGATGTCATTGACGAGTTCAATCAATCGTTCTGTCGCCATTGCGACCGTCACTAAGGGTTTACGAAGTGGCTCATTCACAACACCGTATTTTCCATTCAAAAGCATGGAAAGGTACCCCTTGACAGCAGTCATCGGCGTCCGAAGCTCATGAGATGCCACGGTGATAAACTCATCCTTCATACGATCAAGTTCCTTCTCGCGGGTTACATCACGGACAACAACGATAATTCCTTGGGGGTTTCCTTTTTTATCATTAAGAAGTGATGCACTTGTCGAGGCAATAAATCGCGAACCGTCGCGCCTGACAATTGTGTACTCGACACCAGTGAGACGCTTCACCCGGGCGAGCTTAGCAAGGTTTTCCCGTGTACGCTCATGGTCTTCTTTCGCAATAAACGCGAACGCATCCTTTCCGAGAATATCAGATGGAGAATTCAGCTCCACCATATTCACAGCCTGCTTGTTCACCATCGTTATCTTTGTCTGAAGATCCATGACCACTATGGCATCTGGAGATGTATCAACAAGCGTCCGGTAACGATCTTCACTTTTCTGCGCTGATTCTTCGGCCTGTCTTTGCTGAATGACTGCGGCAGCAAGCATGAGTATCGTTACCGCAAGAGTGTTCATGTATGCCTGCAAAAGAAAAAGGGATGCATTCACCGACGCTCCCTTTGCAAATGGCCCAAAACCATTGAGCGTTCCCCATATCGCAATCTCAGAAAGCAAGAAGAGCGCAGTTGCTGTTTCACGCTTGTTGAATCGAAACGCACACCAGAGAAGATAAGGAAGAACAAGAAACTCAACCGAGTAATTCCCATTCGAGACAGTTGAAAATCCGCCAAATATCACAAGAGATACAAGAAACAGCAATAAGAAGACAAGAAATATCTCCATCACATGGGTGATCTTAAGGTTAAGCGTTCTTTTATTGAACCAAGAAATAATAAGTGGAGCGACGATGATTGCCCCACCCATATCGCCTAACCACCAGGTGAAAAAGAGTGGTCTAAAGTTTTCCCAACTCGCAAAACCGGTAAGCGTGAGGCTGAAAACACCACATAGCGCACTAACTGCTGTACTGATTATCCCGGCAAAAAGAACGAAACGGAAAAGATCCTGAGGCCGATCCAAACAATTACGGCCATTTGCAAACCTTTCGATAAGCCAAACCGCAATAAACGCTTCAAGCGTGTTTCCCGTTGCGATACCGAGGGTTGTCAACAAACTCCCTTCATTGGTTATGTTCACAAGAAACGCGCCGATAAAAATTGCAGGCCAGAGCTTTCGTCCTAATAAGAGAAGCGTCGCAATAGCTATTCCTGTAGGTAACCAAACAACTGAAACGCTAGGATGGACGAAGGCAAGAACTAACCCAATCTTCCCGGCGATAAAATAAATCGCACTAATAAATAGTATCGCTATAGGGATTTTCAGTTTGCTCAGAAATCCGTACATCTTCTCTACCGTAGCATATGTCACGTTGCTTACTCAAGGAGGTTACCCTCCATCCACTTAGCATTCTCCGATTACGAGTGCTTGACGTATCTGGTATAATAGTGAATACATGGGAAACATGCTCAAAACATTTTTGCTTCTGGGTGTCCTCAGTGTCCTTCTCGTTACACTTGGTGGATTTTTTGGCGGACAAAATGGCATTATGACAGCCTTTTTCTTCTCAATGGTCATGAATGTGGGAATGTATTTTTTTTCGGATAAACTCGCCCTCTCCATGAGTGGAGCAAAACCATTACCTCAGGGAAAATATCCCAAACTCTTTGCCATGGTACAAGACATCACAAGACGTATGAGTATGCCAATGCCCAAACTCTACATAACTCCCTCACCTCAAGCAAATGCATTCGCCACAGGACGCGGACCAGGCCATGCATCAGTAGCTGTGACTGAAGGAATTCTCCAAACGCTTCCAGACGACGAACTCAAAGGAGTCTTGGCTCACGAGCTGGCTCATGTCAAAAACCGTGACATTCTCGTAGCGTCAATAGCAGCGGTTTTAGCAAGCGCGATCTCATTTATCGGCAACATGGCAATGTGGGGAGGACTTTCAGGTGGACGGGACGATGAGGACACTAAAGATGCGGGAGCAGTGGGTATCTTAGCAGCTATTCTTCTACCAATTGCAGCGTCTCTCGTGCAATTAGCGATCTCTCGTCAGCGTGAGTTTGGAGCCGATGAATCTGGAGCTAGAACACTGGGTGATGGTGATCCTCTCGCACGCGCTCTCGTAACGATCCATAATTCCACAAAAAAAAGCCCAATGCGTATCAACCCTGCATTCTCCTCACTCTACATCGAAAATCCTACAGGAGGACTTGGCGGAACGCTTATAAACCTCTTCTCCACCCACCCGCCAGTTGAGGAACGGGTGAAGCGACTCGAAAAGATTTAATCCACAGGTCAATCACCATCAATTTGCAATTGAAGTTCCGCTTAGTTCCGCGTGTAGTTCAGCAAGTTCGGCTTTAAGCGCCTGCAACGCTTCTTACTTCTCTTTTACACGCTCTTCATTGATTGGGTATACTACGTAGTATATGGTAGAACGAGTACGCCAGTTTTTTCTTACGTTCTTCCATCATCCTAAAAAACGAATGGAGCTTATTAAAAAGCTATCGAAAGAGCTGTGGCTCATCGGAAAAAAGCCGCTTTTGCTGCTTCTGCTTGGGCTATTTATTCTGCTCCTCCTCACTCCAGTTGCAACGTACTTCTATTTTATAAGGGATCTTGGAAGCAAAGAACGAATCATGAATCGCAACAACGAAGGGGTTGTGCTTCTTGACCGCACCGACAAACCTTTTTTTACGTTTTATGAAGCCAAAACAAACAATACAATTCCCTTTGGGGAGATTCCACAATCAGTCAAAAACGCTGTCGTTTCAGTCGAGGACAAAGATTTTTACCGCCATGCCGGCATCTCTCCAACAAGCGTTATTCGCGCTGCACTTGCCGATATCAGAAACCAGGAAATCACACAGGGTGGCTCCACAATCACCCAGCAGCTTATTAAAAACGCACTTTTAAGTCCTGAGAAAACGTTTCTTCGTAAGTACCAAGAGGCAGTTCTTGCTCTTGAAGTAGACCGCAGGTATAGCAAAAACGATATTCTGGAGATGTATCTCAATACTGTTTACTTCGGAGAGGGAGCTTTTGGAATTGAAGACGCTGCAAAAGCGTATTTCGGCAAATCTGCATCAGAGTTGACACTTGGAGAAAGCGCGCTTCTTTGTGGAATTTTACCGGCTCCATCAGCACTTTCCCCAATCTCTGGTGATGCTGAAGCTGCATTTCGAAGACAACAAAGAGTCCTGGGTCAAATGGTTGACCAAGGATACATAAGCGCCGAGGAAGCGGATGCCGCAAAAGAAGAAGAAATCGCCTTAAATCCCCAAGGAAAAGAGCTAAATGTCAAAGCGCCTCATTTCGCGCTTATGGTAAAAGATGAACTCGTAAAAAAATACGGTGAGCAGCGTGTCGCACGATCAGGTTTCATCGTCAAGACGACACTTGACCTGACAAATCAAGAATACACCGAACAAGTTGTCAAAAACCAGGTTGCTCGGCTTCGTGTGAATAAAGCCACCAACGGTGCTGTCGTCGTCATGGATCCAAAAACCGGGGAAATTCTTTCACTAGTCGGGAGTCATGACTGGTTTGACGAGGAAAACGGCAAAATCAATATGACCATCCGTCCGCGCCAACCCGGATCGTCATTTAAGCCAATCATGTATGCTGACGGATTGCGAAGACGCCTTATAACACCAGCGACAGTCCTTGATGACAAGCCTATCACCTTCAAAGGCGGCTACAAGCCAAAAAACTACGACGGGAAATTCCGTGACCATGTCCTCGTACGCTACGCGCTCGCAAATTCCCTAAATATTCCATCTCTTCATGTCATGGAGCGAGTGGGGGTCAAAAATGGCGTTGAATTTGCAAGACGGCTTGGCTTAACGACACTCGATCCTGATCAGGATTATGGCCTCGCACTTGTCCTCGGCGCTGGTGAAGTCTCACTACTGCAGATGACAGATGCATTTGGCGTTTTTGCGAGTCAGGGATATCTTGTTACGCCGACGACAATAATTGAGGTTAGGGATAAAAACAAACATGTAATATTTACTAATAAACCAAAAAAAGAATTTGTCCTCGATCAAGGGGTTGCATTCCTCATCTCCTCAATTCTCTCAGACAACGAAGCCCGCAAAGATACGTTTGGCAATGCGCTGACAATCTCTCGTCCGGCTGCTGTAAAAACAGGTACGACAGAAGATTACAGAGACGCACTCACCATAGGCTACACACCCAATCTCGTCGTCGGCGTGTGGGTCGGCAATAACGACAATACGCCTATGGATAGTGTTGCAGGATCCCTCGGTGCTGCACCTATCTGGCGGCTTGTCATGCAAAAATTTTTCCAAACACTTCCGAATGAGCCATTTGCCAAACCAATAACAGTCATTCGTCAAGAAGTATGTAAAGAAGACGGCAAGAAGGCTGAGGCAGCAACAAGCAGCGCATATCCTGAATTTTTCCTCTCAGGGACTGTACCAAAAGACGTATGTTTTGAGGGAACTCCCACCGGCGAACCGACACCCTCAGACGAACCAACACCGACCAATACTACCGAACCGACTCAGACGCCACAACCTGAGCAACCAACACCTACAAATGCCCTCCCAACCACAACGGCAATGCCAACCCCAACTGAATTTATTGCTCTCCCTACCCTCACCCCGCTCCCGACGCTCTAATTGTCAAAAGGAAATGTTTTCCCTGAGGCATTGATCGAAGGGTCATTGCGAGGAGGTTCGCCGAAGGCGACCGACGAAGCAATCTCAATACAATGTCATTGCAAACGTAGTGAAAAATCTGTTTAAATTCCATGTGAAGGCAGTGATAACAAAGTAAACGTCAAAAACTTAGCAAAAATATACGACTAACTACTTGGTGACCAGTATACATGTATACTGGTCAAAAATACTCACCGCTGTACGAAATCAAATAACCCTTAGTTTCGGCCAAATCGTTAACCACCTTTTATCAGTAATTCTTTTTTCAAACAGTTTTTTGGGGATTTTTGCAAGTATATTTTGTCGAATGACTAACTCTACTAAATCATCAATTCCCAAAGGTGCAGCAAGAATTAACTTTCCTTTTTTATCAAGCCGCACTCCGACGCACGTCGCGGTCTCAATCCACCTCGACAATCCATCTTCTGCATTTTTATATGGCTCGTCACCACGAACTAGCGCCATTCGCGCCTGATTTTTAACAGACCATGGAAGGTCGGGTCGGAGTTTTTTTAACTGTTGCTCAATCCGCTTTTCATCTTTCTCTCCAACATTCTTTTCGTCGAAATAAATAACGTCGATATCATTTAGAGGAGTGCTCTCCTTATATCCATGCAGGACGTCCCAGACTTTATTCCGTACAAACCCCGCCCCTATCGACCAATCAGGAAGTCTTAGAGAAACAACAGCAGAGAGCACTTCCATCATCCATGAATCGTCTTGAACTGCCTGAAGTATTTCTCTTTGCGTCATGGATTACTTGTAGCTATTTGGTATAAACGTAACGGGGACCATAATTACGCAACCTTGCTTTCCTCCCTATCCAAAAAGATAGCGCCACGTGACTCGTGCGTGAGCTTTCTCCACTTCATACTGAGGAGAAAAAATGAACGTAATCAGGTAAACACCTTTGCGTACATATATATCACTATAGTAGCTAGAATTTCGAGGGGAATCCAGTGCAAATTTTCATCCCAGTTGATACTCTAGTAAGTAAGAGAGAATAAACTATAGGTTGAAGTAAATCGTCAAATGAACTATAATTGTTACAGAGCATGAGCAAAACAATTGAGGCTGGGAGTACACTCTTACAGCAACCCAGAATAGAGGTCGTTTACCTGACATACCCACCAAGCACGCCCGAGCAAGAAACTCAATGGAGACGGGCATTTGTTGCTACCATTCCCTCACCTGACGCGTTTCCCATTATTGAACGAAGAATTATGGAGCATGCAGTTGATGCCCTCCTCCAAAGAAGAGATTTTACTACATCAGAGGCGTCACGTGCTGCATATGAATCCCCTGACACAAACCCGCAATATGTTCGCAACATGAAAAGAGCACTCAATACACGACTAGGTGTCAGTAGCTTGTCGCTTACGACCATAGAGCCTTCAAACCCAAAAAGAGAAGCGACTACCCGCCTCACACCGACCGGATATGATCCGCATACGCCCTTCCCCGACGCAATTGCCAAACGAATCGTACAACTAGCAACCGGTGAGATTGTCAACACAAACCGTGAGAGAAAAAATAAGAACCGCGCTCTTCAGAGAGTTTTTAGCGAAAATCCAACGTCTCAGGAGTTGGCCTATGTTGCAGCTTTCTTTACCTCGCATGATAGGCTTAAGGAAGTTCCAGAAGCATATCGGCCATTACTGGCTCTTACTCGCGACCGTTTTATGGCGCAAAGACTATTTACAACAGAGAATGCTGCAGAGGCACTCCTGCAAGATACGACCACCTCGTCAATAGCACTTACTCGCGAAGCACGCCATGTGCTTAATCGTTTCCTGAAAGGATACAACCTTGTCATCAGCAACACAAATCACGCTCCGAATCCACATAGTCCTCATACGTATCGACTTGCGATACGAGATAGTGATTTGATCAATTTTTCAGTCGCCACCGCATTAAAACCGCTTGATTCACAGCCCCTCAGTGAACTCGAAGCCAGAGCACTCTCTCTCATACAAAACTCTCAGTCAGGCAAAACCTCATCAACCATTTGTGTACGACTCTTTGGCCAGAACGGCATCAAAAAAGTTGGCCTCGTCGCTGAGACCTTGCTCTCTCTAAGAATCAGAGGATTGATAGGAGTCTCCCAGAATGAAAAACACCAAAATATCTATACGAGTATCCCTCAAGGGAGAGTGCTACAAGAAGGAGTTGATGAACTACTACCAGCTTCCTCCGCCTCCTCCACCGAAACCGCCGCCTGAAGAGCCGCCCGAGGAAAACCCGCTGCTTTTGGGTGCTGAGGCAATAGCACTGGACATTGAGATTGCAAAACTATTCATGCTTGAGTTAAATGAAGCGTAATTAAATGGATGCGTGCCATAATACCAACCATTTGCCATATATTTTTCAGGAAGGCCGATATCCTTCATCGCCTGGGCAAATTTTGCTGTCAAACCAAACAAAATTGCATACGGCAGCACTTCATTAAACAAGTTTTTCTTCTCAAAAAACCGCTGCCTGTACTTTTCTGCTGATGCAATAAAGAGCTGGTATCCACTAACGCGCCTAAAAAGCTCCCTCCCATGCGCACTTCGCCGTGACATAAATGGTGAAAGTATCAGGAGAAATAATCCTGTTGCGAGTAACCCAATCCCAAAGTCTGTAACAAAAACACTCTCTCTGGATATTCCGTTGGTCAAAACAAAAAACCCAATCGCTCCGAGAATAATGCCAATTATTAAGTACTTCACTCGCATGCTTTCTGGGTTTTTTGGGAAGAGCTTCTGAGTAACCACCCTTTCATACAACGCTTTCTTCACTTGCGCGAGATCTTCATAAAATGTCCGTTTGAGCGATGAGACTTTTACCTCTTTTTTCCCGTCAAATAATTTGTCAAAGAGCAACGTCTCGTAATGAAGCAATCCGCTTGCATCAAAGTTCTTCATCTTCAAGGTGTAATCAGTGCTCCCAAATACCCATTTCTTTGGTACTTCAGTTATTGTCAAATATCCACGTGCTGCGAGGTCAATAATCGTCGCGACCACATCAAGCGTATCTGCACGTTCGTCTGTGAGAACGCCAATTTCTGCAGGACGGAGTTTCTCAGGCGGCTCATACTCTACGACAACTGTTTCGTTCTCACCAATGCCTCGTAACCTCTCTCCACTGGGATCATCTAAGACTGATCGGCGGATAAATGAATAATCACGACCATTTCGAAGCCACAAGAAAAAAGCTGTACTGACAGCACCAATGAGCATGATCCCGAGGAAAAGTAGTGAGTTTGTCTCAAGCATTTTTTCACCAAAACTCTTCGGCTTAGGAACAGTGATAAGTGGAATAACGCCCTTTTCATACCCCGTGACGATTGTTAGTCCTTCATGGGGTTGAAGTAAACGTGTTGCAGCATACGTCGCAACGGTTTTATCTAACGAGGTTTCGTCTTGACACCCTTCTGTGTACGTTGCATATCCCTGAAAACATGTTATTTGCAGAATCGAACCTTCCTGCATCTTCACTCTGGCAGTGGCTTTATTGATCGGTACTCCCCACTCGTTACCCGTAACGTTCCAATACAATTCGTCGTAAGTTTCAAAACCTCGCAAAATGCCTTTGGCGGTGTATGAGATGTGATACGTGTGTTTGCCGGAAATAGTTTTATTCCCGTCACCAATTTTTATCCTGAGGTTATTTTCATTTCGCTGGATTTCATATTTCGCACCTCGCTCATCCTGCAAAACAGCATCAACGTTTATTTCTGTGTAATACGGTTGTCCCTCAAGATCGTAAACAACCGGCAGATCACGGTATATACCGTGTTTCTCCAGAGTCCCAAAATCGATAGCGATATCCTCTGCCATAACCACTTCGCCTGTCTTCATGATGACAAGCTCTGCATGAAATGAGTCAATTACCCAGCCGGTGTCTTGGGCAAAGACTTGAGGGATAAGTATCCCCACTTCGCTAAAGCTTCCTCCTTCGCACAAGGCTTCGGAAGGACACAGTCGAGGGGCAAGGAAGAGAAAGATGAGGAGGAATAAAAAAAGACCAAAGCGCCGCCTCATATTTGCATTGTAGCACATGAGTAGCTACGCTTGAGACGATTGTGGCAATGCAGGAGGAAAAATATTCTGCAACATTGTAACTATACCTCTCTTTTCGTGATCTTTTAATGTGATATCTAGCTCTGCATTTGTCTCGCAGTCATGCGTTGCATTCCAAGGATCTGAAAAACGAGAAACTCCTAGTTCTCCAGTAGGCTTCTCAAAAAAAACTAGATCAACATATCCTTCATTGTCTTCTATTGAGAGAGTTAAAGAGTCATTTTGATCGTAAAAATCACCTGAGATTTCAACCGATGACTTTCCATAATTTAGCAACCAACTTCCTGTATCAGCATATTTCTCAGCTCTTCTCACCGTTTGCATTCCACGTAAGACACTTGCGACGTTGTCTGGAGTAATATATCCTGCGGCAAGATGGGAAAGAAACGTAAGCTGAGCGGCAACGCTCTGTCTTGTTGGAACTGGTGCAACGAATTCTGCAGGCAGCGGTATTTGTTCACCCATAAATGGAATATTAACGAGAATAGGCCAGTATGTCAAGAAGATATGCTGCTAAGACTAATATACATGTATATCAGTCTTATAGATCGATTGCTAAATAAATGCTGGGAGTTAATTTTCTTTTATCGAAACTGCTGAATAGATTGCTTTGAGAAATCTGGAGGGTTCGGTGGCAAGAAGTTCTGGCGGTTTAAATCCTGACTCGTGACATATTGTTTTAAAAGTTTCAAAAGAAAAGGGGTGTGGAACCCAGAGATTGCCATGATCAACATTGTATTCGACGATCAGTAACTTCCCCTTTGACTTGAGGTATTGTTTTAATTGCTTCAAAATGCCGACTCGGTCTTCGACGAAATGCAATGAATTTGCAGCGAGGATGCCATCAAGAGGTGGAAGATCAAGATGTTTTGTAAAATCCGAAGAGATGTAATGAATATTCGTCCCAGGAAATTGCTGATCAAACGCTTCTTTTTGTTTTCTTAAACTTCCAGCATTCTTATCGATTGAAAAGATCTCAACTTCCTGGCCCACGACATCGCGAAGTGCTAAAGTGAACGCACCCTCACCAGATCCCAGATCAGCCCAAACTTGCTTTCCAGGTTTAATCGCCTTTAGAATCAATCGCACATGGTCCTTATGAACCATATGACCAGTATACATGTATACTTGGTAGGACAGATAAAATTAGAGAGGATGCTTATGCTGAGAGCTCATCGTCGTTGACTTCTTCTATTGACCCAAAGGTGTCTTTATGCTCATCAACGTTCGGCAGCAATCCTTCAAGGATACGAAGGTAGCGCATCGGGTTGTGGACTGCGTAGAGGTCAGCCATTTTAGAAAGTCGCCAATCAAAGATACTCACTGTACCGTAGTTGAGAACACGACCTAAAACGCTTTGAGTAATTTTCACCTGTTTCACATTTTGAATGCCGTACTTATCAACTTTTTTAAAAAACACTCCTCTTTTATGCGCGATATTGTAGGCAGAAATTTCGTAATATTCCGAGACCCACTGCAAAACGACATACACTGTCAGGCAAGACTCGATAATCGTCACTGCGATAAGACCTGCGATTCCAAATGCTGGATTATTCACGTCGAGTAACTCAAGTAAATGAAATGAGGAGAGTATATAGTAGAGAGCAACCAATGCAATTGTCGTGAAAGAATCTGCAAAAATCAGCTTCATCACAAGAAACGATATGCTCAGCCGGACATTGACGTGGTCGACGCTGATTTTCTTGGTCTCTTTCTCTTGTGGTGCCATTAATTTCAATCGTAAATCGAAGTGTCGAAAAAAACAAGGAGGAGTATAGTAAGCATTCAGTTCTTTCCAATAGGTTGTCATTTCGAGGTCGCCTGAGGCGACTGAGAAATCCCTTCAGGGTGAACCCCAGGAGATCTCTCGCTACGCTCGAGATGACACATTCACCAGAAAGAACTGAATACGTACGGAGTTATAGGGGTTACTGGACGATCAGCTTGCCGACCATGCCCTGCTGGCGGTGGTTACCAACTGAGCAGTAGTATTCAAACGTACCTGCTTGATCAGCATCGTCTCGCTCTGGCCTGCCTGAAGCTGCTTGGTTTTTGCATTAAATTCGTCAATAATAAAATCGTGGAAACCACCTTTGTTTGTGAGTGTTATTTTTACCGTATCTCCCTTATTTACCGTAATCGTGGCTGGATTAAACTTAAAACTGCTTGCTTCAACGGTAAACTCCTTGACTTCGCCCTCAGCTTCACCCATCGCTGCTCCGCTTGGTGAGGCTTCTTCGGTCACCTTAACTACTGCGCCTTCTGCAGTCGTTGGAGATGGTTGAGCGGCTTGGGAATCACAGGAGTAGCGCTTCTTCTCCCCATAAGGACGATGAAACCGATAACGCCGACGACAATCAGGACAAAAAGCCCGATAAGCATCATGTTCTTGTTGCCGCCCGACTGCGAAGCAGGAGGGGTAGATGTATTCTCGTCCATGTGACAATTACTATACTACAGCAAAATTGTTTTTGTCAACAGAACAGTATTTTCGTAACAGTTCACTCTTCTGAGCGAAGCGCTACCGCCACGATTTTGTCATTTCGATGGTCCAGGCGAAGCGCTAACGCTGGACCTGAGAAATCCCCTGGAGATGACAATTTCAATCGCTAATTGGCACAACCGGACCACGCAAAAGCGTCGATTCCTTGAGTGTATTCCAGTTTAGAAGCATGTATGTACAAATAAACAAAATCAGCCCAATCAAAATCACAACAGCTATAATTTCTCGCTTCATATTCAAAGTATACCAATCTAAGATGGGTGCACGTATCGATACGTGATTACAATCGTTGTGAGGAGAAAGAAGATAAAGTAAAGAAAACTCAATCTTCCAAACCAAACATCTTTCTTGAAAAGAAAAAGCAGAATGAGGGGCAAGAAAAGAAGACCGAGTAATACTCGATACGTCAGGGATGAAAACCCAAAATATGGTTCAAAGAAATACTGAATCTGTGAGATACCCACAAGAAAACAGACGATCAAAAAAGCAACATTCTTCTTCTTCAAAACGTCAATGACAAATATTGCTGTCGCAATTACCATGAATGGAAACATCGGAATCATGTACCACCCACTTTGCCCTGCCTGAGAAAGTGATGAAAGAAGAAAGAGAAAATACACAGTTGCGGGGATAAGGATAAGGAGATGCTTTTTATAATTAAGACTCAAAAACCCAAGTGCCAGAAATCCCACAAAATACCACCCGTCGTAGTAGACTTTGTTGACAATAACAGGCTGTAACAAAAGCATTTGGAGCGCTTCAGGTCCAATGTCTCGACTCGATTGAAGTGCTTGAATCTCCCAGAATAACTGCCAGTCGTAGTAGGCTGCATAGATAAATAGCAAACCAACAAAAAACATCCACGTGATGACCAGTATACATGTATACTGGTATTTCACTCTGTTCCAAAGAAAAAGAAGTACTAAAAAAACAAGGAGTGAAAGCCCCATTATCTTTGTTAGAAAAGTAATGCCCGCAATAACACCAAGAGCTACTACTCTTCTTCTCGTGAGCTTTTTCTTCCAACGGGAAAAAAGATAGATTGCAAATACAAATAACAGCGCTAATTGGTTCTCAGCCACAGAAACCCGTTGGTTCATGACAAAAATGGTGACTGTTGAATAAAGAAAGAGCGAAAGAATTGCAACTGAAAACCGGTACTCCCTTTTGACAAAGAAGAAAATGAGTATTCCGGTCAACGTGCTGAGTATAATCGGCATCAAGCGGATTGTTGCAAGCTGTTGGGACTCAAATGCGGCCTGTCCAGAGGCGAGGAGAAAGGATCCCAAGATGAGAGCATATCCTGGCGGATGATCAAAATACGGTGAAACGATCGGAAAATATATACCATCAATCGTCAAATCAATCCGCTTCGGGTATGCACGAAACGCGGACCAGGAAACTGGTACTCCTTGTGACAATAAGCTTGTCCCCAGAAACGAGTACGTATATTCATCAGACGTCGCGCCTCGCTGGGGAAAATAGGTGTAATGATAAAACCTCACCCAAAGACTGAGAAAAATGATGAGAATGAAGAGAAGTTTTTGGAAAAATGTCATACCAATATCCTATGCTATCGCCTCTTTAGGAAATTGGCAAGAATAATAGTCTCATTCACTAGTGGGGGTTGATGTCGGCTTTGAAAATGTTGAGCGGTAAAAGTCAATACTTCTTAATACGGCAAGCGGCCAACTGCCGTTATTGAAGTTATGGTTTTCTCCAGGGTAAATAAAATACTCATGTTTAATTTCCTTTTCCGTCAACAATGCATCAAACTGATCCGACCAGCGCTGAGGTACTGCCTCATCGGCTGATCCCTGATTGAGCTGAAGCGGCGCATTAATCCATGACAGATATTTTGTCACCGAATAGTTGTAGACATCATAGTCGCGCTCAAAATCGGCAACAACTTTTCGAAGCGCCTTGCCTTCATCATCAAACTCATCAGTAAAATACAATATGTTATACGGGAATGGTTTTGAGACGGGAGCCCAGAGCACGGTAGGAATCGGCTTTCCCGTAATCGCAAGGATACTGAGTGCGATCTGCCCGCCGTTACTATGTGCCCATATACCGATCTTATTGATATCTGCTTTTTGAGTAATCGTATCATTTTTACTTATGACTTGATTCAGAGTTTGCACAGACGACATGATTGAAAGAGCAGTCGTATAGGTTTGAAACCGTTCTTCAATTGATTTTTCAGAAGGCATGTCTGATTCACCATACCCTAAGAAATCAGGAGCGAGTGTGATAAAACCATTGCGAGCAAACTCCTCTGCAGTCCTTCGTGTTCCTTCACCGGATGTGAACTGTTCCCGCTCGACAAATCCACGAAACATCACAATGACTGGGAACGTCTCTTCTTCTCTCGGCAAATTCAAAAGCCCACTGACTTTCTTATCACCATCATGAAAGTAAAACATGTACGAGGTGAACTCTTCATCCTTTTTCACGACGTCACCGAGTGTAATAGATCCTGCAGAAACCTTTGCGATCCTGAGGCGTTCAAATGAGTACTTTGCGAGAGGCTTCTCAAAAATCGTTTTTTCCTTGGCAACAGGATTCACGATCCTGTCGGTGATAGTGTTTTTAAAAACGTACAAAAGAGCTGCAACGGAAAGAGATACTACGAAGATGAGCAGAAAGAGTTTTACCATGGAAGTGCGTGGTGTATACTATACCACTTCGCTTTGATTTTGCGAAATTTAGTATATACCTTCGTAGCAATCAAAATGATATTATGTTTGCGGCGTAGTTCTCGCACTCGGAAATCAAAGCTTCGCTGGGTATTTAACTGTGGATTTTGATTGCGAAGAGGTATAACAGAAAATGAAACCAATTACTATAATCACGCATAAAAAGGATGAAGTTGTTGATATCACTGATGAGGTGGAGAAAGTACTTCGCGAACAGTCAAAAGAAGATGGAGTGTGTTTGATTCACGCCCTTCATACAACCTGCTGTATTACAACAGCTGATTTAGATCCGGGAACTGACAAAGATCTTCTCGACTTTCTCAGAGCTATAGAACCAAAACTCACCTACCGCCATCCTCATAATCCAGAACACACTCCTGATCACCTCATCTCTTCTATCATCGGTCCGTCGATTAGCATTCCGTTCCAAAACAAAAAGCTACTTCTCGGCACGTGGCAACGGGTCATCCTCATCGAACTCGACGGGCCGAGAGAAAGAGTGATAACAGTTACCGTTTGAGACACACATTCTTTTGAAAACCCACATCTCTACGCTATTGCGTATAATTGTGAAATTATGTGTTAGTAGTTCTCGAAAAAAGAAACCTTTACTTTCCGAATCTTCTTTCTCTAGCTGAATACTCATCGAGTGCTTTTTGAAATTCCTTAACATCAAAATCCGGCCAGAGAGTATCAGTGAAATAGAGCTCTGCATATACCGTCTGCCACGGCAAAAATCCGCTGAGCCTCTGTTCACCACCTGTTCGAACAATCATATCTGGATCAGGCATCCCAGCAGTAAAAAGATAATCAGCAAACGTTTTCTCATCCACGTTTTTGATCTTTTTTCGCAAAATCTCTCCTATCGCTCTGAGAATCTCGAACCGACCTCCGTAATTGAGGCCAAAGACGACGGTTACTTTGGTATTTTCGCTGCTTTGTTTTTTTATCTCCTCAAGCCTTGTAAAAATGTCTTGCGGAAAAGCAGAAATGTCGCCAATTGTTTGGACGCGAATGCCTTTTTCCATCATTCGCTTAATCATCGGGCCATTAACCAGGTTACGAAACACAGTCATCAAATCGTCTACTTCTTCTTTTGCCCTATTCCAATTCTCAGTTGAAAATGCCCAAAACGTCATGTAGTCGATACCAAGTTCCGAAGCATACTCTACCAATTCTTCGACGCGGTCCACGCCCTTGTTGTGCCCCATGATGATCTGAAGCTGATTCCTTCTCGCCCAACGGCGATTGCCATCCATAATAAATGCGACGTGTTGAGGAACTTTCATAAATTGACCTAATTGCTCTAATTATTCTAATTGACCTAAACAAATCCTAAATCCTAAGCACTACATCCTAAACCCTCCTTCGGGAGGGCACAGCAAATTGATATTGCCTGCTCCACGAAGTTCTTTAGAACGAAGTGAAGTTTAGAAATTAGAAATTATCTTCACAGCCTCAATTGCCCACGGTGTATATCTCTCGGGATTGTTCTTGACATCGATAATAAATGCGTCTTTAGGCATCCATTTATATTCATAGATAACATCGTTATTGGGAGAAACTTCTCCATTATATTTTCCGACTAACACCGCGCAATATTCATTCTCACAGTGTGCATGGTATTTTGCAAAATAATTGAATCCTCCGATTTTTTTTATTTTGACATTTGAGATACCCATCTCATCTTTCAGTGATCGATTTACAGCCTCTTCATACGTCTCGTCATGACCTTCAGCAAAGTGTAACACGTGACTGATAGCAGTCAGATCCCAAAATTTATCCCACCTGACATGTTTTCGGAATTGCAGTAAGACTTCGTCTTTACTGTTCTCAAGCAAAACCACAAATGCACGGTGATGAATCCCTGTCCCAAAATGACACTCTCCTTTGTCTTCGTACTGCCCTGTCGGAATATCTTCTTCATCAACAATAATAAGCATTTGACGACTGTTCACCGTTGTATTGTAGCAAATTAAGCATGACGAGGAGGCGGAAGTTGCATGCAAGCTGTACACACAGGATGTGTGTGATAGGTAGACACATCAGGAACGTGGTCAAAATAGATGCTGGTTAGCTACTCGAGCTCCGTTTGCAGGATAATTAATAATAACCTGCTTCACTTCTGGAAGTTGTTTTACAAGTTGTGTTACTTTTTCAGCATCCTTTTTTTGACAAATTAAATGAATATTCTGCCCTGTATTTACTGACCAGTATACATGTATACTGGTCATCCTCCATTGTTTTACTTGTTTCATCAGGATAATCGTCGCCGGGTACCAATAGATAAGGGAGGGGTGTGATGTCAGCATGATTGCGTGCATTTCGAGTGCTTCGGCTTCGACAAGTTCGCCGAATGCTTGAAATTTTTTAGTTTTGAGATAGTCTTTGATCTTTGCAATTTTATTTTTGATCTTTTCTTGTCGTATGGAAAAGAAAGGGCTCGTATGTGCCAGTTTTTGTCCTTCAGTCGTACTGACATCTTTCACCTGATCGGTCAAAACGACTGCAATATCTACGATATCCCAGTGCTCTGGAGGATACAATGAAACTGCATATGATGTGTCTGATGTATCCCCATCAAGCCACTCGACGAATCCGTCAGGAATCGAGCGACACGCAGATCCTGATCCCTGTCGAGCCAAGATGCTTAATTCTTTTTCGGAAAGATCAAGTCCCGCTGCTTTTGTCGCTGCCACAGTCAGCGCTGCGAATCCGGATGCGGATGAAGACAAACCAGTCCCTCGTGGAAATGAGTTTTCAGAAACAACTTTTGCCTTATCAGAAATCCCTGCGAGTTTGCGGATACGATCCAGATGGGCTATGACTTTCGGGTCATTTTTTATTGTTCGAGCGAACGAAGTGAGTCGAGAACTCTCGAATCCATTGCTGTATTGCTTTATTGCTCTCTTGCTACTTCTCGATTCGTCACTACGTTCCTCACTCGAAGAATAAATAGTAATATCGTCTTCCGTATACTCAGAAGAAAACTCCACCGTCGTCGTTGTCGTGAGCCCCGACAAATTCATCGAGATGCTTCCATTTGCAGGCAGTTTCAATTCCTCATCCTTTCGCCCCCAATACTTGACGAAGGCAATGTTAGATGGCGCGATAGCTGTGCTTTTCATATATGAAATATTGTTAATAATTGCTGCGGGGTATTAGCAATAAAATCCGGCTTAACTTTTCCTAGTCGTATCTTACCATGGTAGCCCCACACTACAGCAACAGTCTTCATGCCAACCTCCTGCCCTTCTCGTATATCCCCTGATGTGTCTGTAATAAAATAACTCTCCTCGCTCCTCATATCTTGATCGGTAATGATTTTTTCCAATTTCTCCTTCTTTGTACCCTTCTGTTCAGCTCCAACTATTTCATTGAAGCAATCCTTTATGCCATTTTTTTCCACATACCAAGCAACAATATCACGATAATTTGAAGATACTATAGCAAGACGATAAGTATTTGACAGTTTTCTTATAACGTCACATATCTCAGAGAAAACAAGCAGCGAGCTTTCAGCATTCTGAAATGCAGAGAGAAAATCCTTTTGATACGATGCAAGCGTATTAGCAGTGACGCCTTTGCTCTCAAAATATCTCCAGGGATTGTCTTCAAACATTTCCTCAAAATCCTCTCTCACAGTAACTGGAAAAACACCATACTTTTGGGTTAATTGTTTCGTCAGATCAAATGCAAAATCAAATGTGTCCAGAATGACGCCGTCAAAATCAAAAACGATCAGTTTTTTATTTCTCAACTCGTACTCCCTCCACATTCGTCGCAACATCGATCACCTGCCTACCAGATTGCTCAATCGCTTTCTTAACTGCTAGCGCTTTCCCCTTCTCATAAAGCGCTATGATGCAATCCCCGCCTCCTGCCCCCGACAATTTCGCGCCCAATGCTCCCGCCTCACGCGCGGCGTAAATCATCGATGACAATTTGCCAGTGCTGACCCCAATTGCTTCCAAATATCCTTGGTTGAGATTCATAAGCTCGCCGACTGTTTTCCAGTCTTTCTCAATAAGGGCAAATTTCGCCATGGTTGTGAGTGCTGCAATTTGGTCAAAAATTGAGGTAAAAAGCTCTGGAAATTGCGCAGCTTTTTCTGAAACAAGTTTAATGTATTCTGTCGTATCTGCCTTCACACCGCTATACCCGA
>JACPGQ010000002.1 GCA_016188975.1 Candidatus Levyibacteriota bacterium
TTCTCACTGTTTGTCATTGCGAGCGAATGAAATGAGCGCGGCACTCTCTTAAAAGATTGCTTCGTCGCCCAGTTTACCCTGAGCCTGTCGAAGGGCTCCTCGCAATGACAGCCTTGGAATTTCGTAATTCGCATTAATTAGCTCTAATTCATACTTCGCACTTCAAACTTTGTCTTTACTCTTCCCTCTGATCCACCAAACCCCCCATATACCACGCACGATATATTTCTTTTTTCTTGTGTAAAATAACTTCTTCCCCAGAGTAACGTTCCAAATCCCCAGTCCACTTATTTTTATAAACGAAGTCCCTTTCTGAAAATCGTTTCGGTCCGCGGAACGGAGCATCATGCGGCATTCTATTTAACGCATGTTGTAGAAATGCGTACACTTCGGCGATATTGTCAGCGCGTTGAGAAACGTTCCCGTAGTAGACCATGATCCAGTGAGGTTTTTTCTTGTGAAAAACAACTAATCTCCCCCCATACGGCTCTCCGCCAAAGAAATTGTCATGCATGCTCCACTCGCCTGAGAAAAACAATATCGTCGTCGACCCATCTTTCTCTCTCTTCGACGGTGTGGCCTCCCCCGACGCATACCCATGCTCATTGGCCTTGATGAGAAACTTAAACAATGCTTTTTTGTTCATTTGGATTTTTAAATTGTTTAGCCTGCCGTCGGCAGACAGGAATTTAGATACTGGGATTTAGGATTAATTTAGAAATTAGTCATTAGAAATTAGAAATTCTCAAACTTGCCTCTCTCTTTTTTCTATTCGCGGAATTCTACTTTACTACCAATATACCAATATATTGGTAGTTGATTCTACACTTGCTTTTCTCGTTTCGTTGCTGATACTCGTCCTCCCTGCCATTGCCCCCGGTACATCGATCCTCCACCTCGCACTTCTTCAAACTGCACGTGGGCAAAACGAGCTCCCATCTCGATAGTCACCTCACATGGTCCTTCATTGGTCATGCCAAAAGAGACTTGGCCTTTGTATCCAGGAGCAACATTTCCAGTTCGCAAAAAGAGACCTGAACGAAATGTCGTAGTACGAGGCTTGAAATTCGCTGTCAAATTTTGGGGCATATTGAATGACTCAATTGTCTGGACCAAATAAAAATCCCCAGGCTTAAAAACGATGCTATTTTTCTTCCCTTCTTCATATTGCATGACCAAGATACTTTCCGGAGTCTGCCGTTCTGTGATACCTAAAAATCCATCATTTTTAATTGTGTAGACTGCACCAAGCCTGAGGTCAAACCCAGCTCCTTCGGGATGCATCAGCTCCCGCTCAGAAAGATTCTCAACGAGGTTATGTTCTTTAACTAGCTTAAGGAGAAGTTTTGGGCCGAGGATCATGGAGTCAGTATATCATGTCCCCTTATCGTTTCTTGAGTATACTCTCGGTGAATAGTTATAGCCTGGCGATGGAGGACACCATGGATTGCCATTACCATTGTTTGAAGAGATAAAAAACCACCGCTTGATCTGACAGCGCTCAGGATCTGTGGCATTTTCTAACTTAGCAACTAAGTTATAGTGTAAGCCGTTACTCCCATACGCGTAGGAATAATTCTGATTCTCACCCCATGGTCCAATAGCATTATTTTTGGGATCTTTGGGGACTCTTTTCAGGTAATACGGAGCGAGCCCAGGAATCCATGTGTCACCAGCTGTACTGTACCGCCACGTAGTCACATTCCCGGTGACTGGATATTCACCATTATCAAGTGCATACAGCTCAAGCGCCTGGGAAATCGCTCTAAGATCTTGTTTACGCTGTGCATCCCGGGCCCTTGCAAGCTGTGCTGCTGGATTAACTATCACGACAACTGCTCCTGCGAGGACGCCTATTACGGCAATAACGACCAAAAGCTCAATGAGTGTGAAACCGGAGTGAGTTGTCCTAAGCCAACGCAGATAGAGCTGAAATCTTCTCAATATCTTTTTACCATACCATATTTTTTTTTGGGTATGCAAGTTGACAAGGAACATCTTCTCTGCAAATAATGGATATATGGCCAAAAACATAAAAAAGGCTTCATACAATCCACTTCTCCTTGGGATTATCGCTATTCTTGCCATAACCGTCCTCGTACTCTCCTATAAACTTTCCCTTCTCTCTAATGGTGCGAGTATGTTCACCCACCCACAACTTGGCTATACGCTCATCGTGCCTACTGACTGGAATGCCCGTATCTATCACTCTCCAGCAGGTGCAGCTGTCGTTCCCTACGAAGATGTCATTATCCTGAGTCCAGATTACATGCAAAGGGCTGAAGGGGTAGCACCAGAAATTGCCAAAGGAGCATCTATCTTTATCAGAGGCGCTGAAACGTCGTACAAGTCAACAGAGGAACGATTTCAAAACAACGCTGTTGCGCAAAGGATCGCAAAGGACGTCAAACGAATAACAGTCGCTGGCAACCCAGCTATTCAATACTCCTATACGGTGGATGGGGAAAGTGCGACAAATGTAACACTCGTCAAAGATGGCATCTGGTACCTCATCAAGTTTCAGTATGCCGATGAAAACGCTTACCAGCAGTACAAAGCAGCGTTTGAGGAAGTTATCAATAATTTTGTTCCCAAGGGATAATATTACGATCTGTTTATTCTTTCTACGATCCGCGCTGTTATTTCCTCAACATCTCCCTCACCATCAATCACGACAAATTCGTTAGAAAATTTCTGAAGCAACCATTCATAGCCTTTGGCGATTTTTTCAAGTTTCTCACGCTTCTCGTAAATCTCCTTGTCTTTCGCCATTGATCCGATGCGTGAAAGGGCTGTATTAACTGGAACACGAAGGTAAAACGTACTATCAGGAAAGATAAATTGATGATACATTGAGAGGATACTTTGTGCGATGAGGATTTGATTCCCAGCTTCATCCTTGACAGCGTCGGCTCGATCTACCATCCCATACGCGACCGCTGACCAGAAACAACGATGAGAAATGACCGTTTTCCCTTCTTGGAGTGCCGGATGAATAATTTCCTGGTGAGTTGTTGCACGGTTGGCGGAAAACAAATACTGTATCGCAACAGACGGAATCTTTACTTTCGCTGCGAGGACATCCCGGATCAAAACGCCTATTGCGTCATGCGTATTAGGTTCTGCAGTCTCAAGAACAGTGACCCCTCGTTTCGCAAGCGCTTCTTTTACTCGTTGTACCTGCGTTGACTTTCCACTTCCATCAATTCCCTCGATGACAATATACCTCCCAGGATAGGGATTACGGCGAAGATCAATGTCGAAATCAATGTGATAAGTCATTGTGAATGTCAAATACTACCAATGACATCCGCCAGCTGATAGGGCTTTGCCTGGCGGACCAATGTCCGATAAATAGTAGGCTCACGAGTCATTGGAAATTTGACATTTGATATTGGACATTAGACATTTATTGTTTGTCCTCATGTATCCTGCTCTCAGCTGGGCCATTTTGGATCTTGTATTTCGCACTCTTCTTCTTGCTATATGGCACGTCAGCTGGACTTGACAGCTCTTCAAACGTCATTGCGCAAATCCGCATCCCGACTGTGAGAGCAACTGCCATTCTGCCCAAATTCCCAAGTTCTAGTACACATTTACCATCCCATCCGGGATCAAAAATAGACGCTGTCGAATGCACGACGATTCCCAGCCGGCCAAGTGAAGATCGCCCTTCCAACCGTCCCATTAGGTCAGTCGGGAGCGTTATCTTCTCATATGTTACTGCCAGCACAAAATCCCCAGGCTGCATGATAAACTGCTCTCCTGTCTTAACGACAATCTCAGATGTGATCTCGTTGCTGTAGTCTTTTTTGGAGGGGTCAATATACGGCTTCTTGCTGTACTCAAACACCCGAAATGTGTTGCCGAGGCGAAGGTCTATTGAACAGCTACCAAGTTGCGTGGAAAAATCCGGTTTGGGTGAAATCTTTATTCGCCCCGTCTCCAGGGCGTTTTTTATATCTTTGTCTGAAAGAACCATATAAAAAGCAGTATAGCATCAGCGCTTATCCCTTGTCACTTGTTTACCCTACGAAACTTTAACAAAGGAGGGTTACTTGTTACTTTTAACGCTGTTGGACAACAATAGAAATGTCACCCCTCTGATGCTGGTTTAAAACGAGTACGCCAAGGATGGTTTTGCGGTGGTTTGTAGTTGAGGGTATGGGTCGTTAAGATAACTGGCTGTTTGATCCGCTGCTTCTTCGGTTTTTTAGGTAAGAGTATATATTGTAGCTCATGACCCTTAAGTATGATGTGGATTGTTTGATCAGGCCAGGTTTCAACCGTGACTCTTAGAAGGGGTCTGACAGTTGTTGGTTGTATCTCAGTTAATTGGTACCATTGGTTTTTGAATTGGATCGTGAAGTCAAGATTGATCCTTCTGGTTTCATGGATTGAGAAGATGTGACTCACTTGTCTCTCTTCTTCTGCAAGAAGCTTTCTATGAATATCTCCTTCTTTTGCCGGAACAACTGCAAATTGTTTGTTAAACTTTGGCAGAAAAACTTCTGTTAAAAATCTGTTGCCATCTTCTGGGGTAGTAATGTTTGTCAGTCGCATCTCTTTACATAACCTATCTTGTAACGTACCAAACAGCCGTTCAACCCGTCCTTTCGCTTCAGGAGAATGTGCGGTGATCAAAAGAATTGAAAGACTTCCCATTGCCCTCTGAAACTGCGTCATCAGCTCATGGTTATCCACTGCTGCTTTGTGGTTGATTTTGTAGGTTGAGAATTTATCAAGATAGATACTCAGGGGTTTTCCAGTTTCTTGAATATATGCCTGCCAAAAGGTAAAGACAGCAACGACTCCTTCATTGGCAGCAAACTGTGCTTTCGTAATGATCCCTGTCGCGTCATCAATTGCAGCTAACAAACAGACTTCAATGGGGGTGCCATCTTTATCAACAAACCGTTTCTCAAACCATAAATGATACGATCCGTCGAATTGCTCAAGCTCTCCGAAATACTCCTTTCTCGGTCTCCACGATCGATAGGTGGCTTTTTCTCGCCCCCTAATCTTCCATAGCCCTGCTTCTGTCATCCAACGCCTGGTTGTTTGACTACTTATCGCTATGCCATGAGTATCTTGGAGTTTCTCTGTTGCAAATGCTGGCTTAAAATCAGCATACTGCTCTTTGATTGCCTTAAGCGCTTTCTCTTTAGTTGATTGGTCAATGTGATGATTACTCTGTTTCCCTTTAAGCTTATGGACAACAGCAGCTGATCCGTCACGCTTAATAGCTACCTTTGCTCGTTGGACCTGTCGGACAGACAACCGTAGTTGTTTTGCTGCTTGTCCATTGGTAATCGTTCCCTCAATAGCAGCAGTGAGTATTGCCAGTCTCTCTTGCTCTGCTGGCGAAAGTCTTCCCTCAGCCATCCATACATGATAGTCATCTTACTCAAGCATAGCGTTTTTGCATAGATGACATTTCTATTGTCTTAAGGAATGACGTTTCTATTGTTGTTTAAGAGTTACTTTTAACGCTTGACAACGAGAAAGGAGTTTGACTATGCTACATGTAGTATGCCAACTAAAACGCTCACCCTCATCGGTGGACTCATCGTTCTCACGATAGTACTTCTCTTCGTAGCAACACGCCAAGGCACTAAACAGCCCACTCCGCCTCAACCACAACCATCCCTTGCTCCTGCCGCCTCGCCGACACCAACACCGCCAGCCTACACGACACTTCAGCTCTCCCCCAATCCAGTTTCTATAGAGGCAGGTGGAAAAGGCACCGTCCAAGTCCTCATTGATACCCATGAAAATACCATCACCGGTGTGCAACTTGAGCTTTCGTATGATCCAAAAGCGCTTACCAACGTAGTGATAACGCCTGGAGCGTTTTTTCAAAATCCCTTGATCATTCCACAATGGAATAAGGTTGACCAGGCAACCGGACGAATCTCTCACGCTCAGGTACTTACCCCAGCGCAAGCTGGCGTACAGGGCAAAGGCATTGTTGCAACAATTACGTTTACTAGAGCTACTGGTACACCATCTGCCCAAACGACACTAGAGTTTCTTCCCAAAACCGCGGTTACGCAATCTGGCATCAGTCCGTCTGTTCTTAAATCTATGAGTAATACAACTATTAATCTCTAACTTTCCTTTCTTGACTTTCCTTCTCTCCCTTGGCTACGATAGAATCACCATAGTGTTATGTCCTTTCTCAAACAACGCCGCCTTCTCTTTCTCATAGCTCTTCCTTTTCTCATAGGACTACTTATCCTCACGCTTCTCTTAGTTCGTCAACAGCAGGAGACTCGTTCAAAAGCGCAAAAATCTACGACGCTCTCATTTTCTCCCTCAGCACTTCAGACGGTTGTTGGAGATACGATAAATCTTGACGTGATGCTTGACCCAGGCTCAAACCTCGTTTCTTTTACCAAACTTGAACTCGTTTTCGATTCAACTGTTCTTGTTCCCGCTGCAGGTGCCGCATCGTTTGTCTGGAACCAAGGTGCATTCAGAGAGGTTCTTGAAGGACCAACTCTTATCGGCAACAAATTTACTATCTCACTTTCTACCGGACCGGATCCTACCAAAGTTATTGCGCAACCAGTAAATGTAGGAACGATGACATTTCGAGCAAGCAGTCCAGCTGTAGCTTCAATGGTACAGTTTGGTACGACAACCGAAGTCTTGTCCATTGCACCAAGTGACAGTGCGAGTGAGAATGTGATTGCCAACACCGTACCTGCCTCTGTCACAATATCCAGTCAGACCTCCCCGACGCCAACACCTATTTCCTGTCCGCTCCAAATTTCCCCAACGACAGGACCAAATATATATCAAGTGACACTCTCTGGGGATCAAGAAGTTCCACCGAACGCATCACTCGCTCAAGGATTCGGCACCCTCACGCTCAATCCCGCGACAAACCAAGCGACAATCACAATCTCAACGTGTGGCTTTACAAGTCCGGTCACAGGTGCACATATTCACGGACCTGCTTCTGTTGGACAATCTGCCGGTATCATAGTCCCACTATCGCCTACTACCCAAGGCGGAGTAAGCAATGTGGTCGTTTCTCTCTCCTCGCAAGAAGTACAGTATCTCAGCCAAGGACTCCTCTATGTCAACTTTCATACAGAGGATTATCAAGATGGTGAAATTAGAGGACAGCTCCTGGCAACTCTCCAACCGACGCAATCGCCGACACCCACCCTGAGCCCGACGCCTATACAGTCACCAACCCCTCAGCCAACAAATACACCGATGCCGACGCCAACAATAAACCCCACAAATACGACAATCACCCTCAACCTCTTCCTCAATGGCATCTGGCCAAGTGGAGACAACACAAAAGCCATCAATCTCTCTGCCAACCGCAACCCACTTTTCCCGCAACGAACAGTGATCGTTGACGTTCTCAAGTCAAACAGTCCTATTCCAGGAAGTCCGTTTACCAATCTCGTCACGTATGACACAGTTGATGGTAAATTTAAAGGAACCATAAGCATCGGAAATACTGTCCAAAGCGGTGACTATATCATAAAAGTCGTGACAGATCGGTACTTAAAAAATGCATATCCGGGCGTCGTACCACTCATTGGTGGAACAGCAAACAACCTCAGCGACCTCACGCTCGTCGCAGGAGATATTAAAAAAGATAACTCACTCACCATTCTTGACTACAATATCCTCCGCGACTGCGGCTACAAAGCGGTGACTACCTTGCCGATGACAGACCCCGCGTCCCAGTATAACTCCCCTACCTGTGTTACGCATTCAGAACGGGCTAATAGTGATCTTGATGACAATGGTGTTATCGACTCGTTCGACTACAACCTCTTTGTGCGAAACCTCCTCGTACAAAATGGAGTCCAGTAACCGCTTGACTTAAAAACTGACAATTCCATACTGAATGTCGTACTAATTGTGGGAGAATACTATTGTCTGTTTGCCTTTTAAGCCATGAATCACTCCCAGTGCTCCGCTTATCCGCACAGCCACTTTAATCCGTTGTATTTGACGCACAGAGCGTTGTAGACCTGTGGCTGCTTGTTTATTAGTGATTTCTTTTTGCAAACATAAAAATATGATGTCAAATCGGCGTTTTTCGCTCTCAGTTAATAGCACCTATGTATTTTAAGGGTGACGTTTCTATTGTTGTACCCCATGACGTTTCTATTGTTGTTTAAGAAAGAATACTATTGTCTTGACAAATGCTCCCAGTTTTCCGTACGCTAGAGGGAGACGGTTTCCATGAACACAATCTCAACTCGCGGAAAAATTTTAGCGCTCCTGGCAATCCTGGCGCTTCTTGGTGCATTACCGCTCATCCTGTATCTTCAAAGCCAACAGCAAGAAACCAGAAGTAAAGCTGCAGCGTCGACGACACTTTTTTTTAACCCCGCGA
>JACPGQ010000046.1:0-7549 GCA_016188975.1 Candidatus Levyibacteriota bacterium
CTCCATATGCGGTTGCGTTGCCTAATGCGAGGTTTTTAAGCGCAAGTTTGACATCTGAGCGGTTTGTCAAAAGAGCTGTACTTGCCAACATTTGCGCAACGTCTACTTGCATATGAAGACTTGTGTATTTTCCTGTCCGATAGCCAATATACGTTGATCCATCAGTGAACGTTTTACTTTCTCCATCATCATACAAATAGTCAGATATTCCTTTTGAAACAGGATTATCTGGATAATCAGCAGGTCTTGGAATCGCACTGAGTGAAGAAACGACTCCAACACCAGCTGGCAAACCGAGAACAAAATACTTATCTGAGTTGTTAAGTATAGTAGGGTAGAACGTCAATGTGTAGTTACTCAGCACGTCAACAAAGTGCGTATCTTTTGTGGCTCGATATGCAGATGCTAAAGAATTGCCAAACCACGCACCATCATGCATGGTATCCCACCCATTATCTTCAATTGCTCGGTCAGGGTTGATTTTAACCCACTCGTAAATCATGCCCCGAAGCTCAGGCAACTGGACATTTTTCTTGGCATGATGGGTAACTACAGTATCGGCGAGATTCGTCATAAACGCAGTGAGTTCTGTTCCTGTCCAAGGTCTGTTTTGATAGGAGACTCCAGCAACAGGTGATTGGATTGTCGCAACCGTTGGCGTAGGGGTTGTCCCGGTAAATGGCTGAAGCGTTGTAAAAGAAAGTGAAGTACAGGACTCATTGACTTCACATACCTCGACATCATCAATCAATGCAGTGCCGCCTGATGGAATCGTAAAACGAATATCAAGTCTTCCTGAGACAAAGTTAGAAGGTGTAGTAAAAAATGTGTAGATTCTTCGCCAATCTCGAGTTCCGCCAATACGAATTGACGCAAATGCTCCGGGAAGTCCTGGATTTTCAACGATGTAGTCAGGGCCAACGCGAGTTGCACTATCAGTCTTTACCCAGGCAGACATCATGTATTTTGTATTAGGGGTGAGTGTTGGTTTGTTCCAGAAATACAGCTCGTTGACTGGCCCGACTACTTTGATGGAATTATTGCCACTGTGTTTGACAGCGCTATCAATATTTGAAGCTGCCGCTGTCCAAGAGAGAGGTTTGCCTGTACCGTCAAGGCTTTCAAAACCGGGATTAGCTATCAGATTGACTATTGCTGCCGGTGTCGGTTGGGGAGTGATCAGGCTCTCATTGACGAGCTCAAACACTTTGCCATCCCCACCACGAAGAGTGATGGGTGTGGTAATTGCCTGTGTTGCTCCGGTTTCAAGATCTTTGAGTTGTCCGGTGACATAGCTTGTGGCAAGAGTGAGTGTTTGCTGGGTACACTCTGGGTTGGCGACGAGAACAAAAACTCTATTGTCTGTTTTGTGCAGAAATGTGCTTGCATAGACTTTTCCTGTTCCTGAGACGGTGAATTTGTCATCAATTTTCTTAAGCTGGGCAAGGGTAGATTTAAATGGTTGAATTCTTTGTGAAAGGCTTGTAATTTCTGTGAGGAAAGCTGGGTTATTTTTCCACCCAACCCAGCTTGGTTGACCAGGGGGAGTTGTCAAATCGTTATACGTAAACCAGAGAAGTCCTGTTGCACCTTCACCTATGGCAAGCCATTGCTGAAGCCTCAGCTCCTCAACAGTCGGATAGCGAAGCGGACTGCCATCACCAAGAATAGTGCCATTGATATCTTTTTGCGTCTGGTGGGTTTGGAGAATTTGGTAGATAGGCGTATTATCGGGAATGAATTGCTTGCCGATACGGAAGTTATCTATCCATGTACGCTGGCCTGAATCACCCCGTCGCCAGTCACAAGCATTGAGTCCAACAGCCGCCGGGTAGCCATAGTTATAGACTGCACGAGGTTGTATATCGTTGACAAAGTCATAGCGGTCAGGGGTTGCTCCCTGAATGTATGAGACCTGCCGGGTCGGGTCTAATTCATAAAATGCCTGCTGCATCAGATTCCGTTTGAGAAGACTTTGTCCGCCTGCATCATCGACGAGATTATATCCTTTGAGACTAGGATGAATTTTCATGAGGTCGACCAAAGGTTGCGCGATTTGCTTGGCTGTTGCAAGATCCGCCGTCACTGTTGTACTGTTCCACCACTGTGTATATAGCTCATTCTGTGGTCCTTCAAACATATTGAAATTCTTCTGGTCGGCAACGCTCAACATCTGTTGCTGGAGTGTGTTGGTGATGTTATTGTTATTCATCATCAGCGAATCCATGCCGCGTTGGGTGACATCGGTAATGTATGCTGTCAGTTCATTAGGTCCCGGAATCATGGCATCAAATGCGCCAACGGGGAAAAAGGTGTCGTAAAACGATCCTGCTGCTCTTTGTCGAATATCTTGCTGTTGTTTGACAAGAGAGAGTGTAACAACAACACCTACTATCAGAAGAATGAGAGCAAGGACACCAAATGTTTTTCTACTAAGTGAGAAAGACATGTACTAAAAGAGTAGTGTGAGTGAGGAGAAAAGTCAATTATTTGTTCGTCTTTACTTGTACCGTATCGACCGCGCTGTTGCCGGCTTGATCGAAGGCTGTTGCGGTAATAGTATACGTCGCATTTGGTTTTCCTGACACAGACCATGCATATGAGTAAGGAGCAGTGGTATCAGTGAAGCTATTTCCTCCAGCTGTGAATACAACTCTACTAACACCAACATCATCCGTTGCTGTTGCGGTGATAGTGAGACTGCTCCTACGAGAGATGACGCTTGCATCCGCAGGATAAGTAATTGTAACTGTTGGTTTGGTTGTATCAGCTGGAGGAGCTGGTGAAGTTGGTGTTGGCAGAGTCGAAACTGTATATGTTGCAGCCGTTGTTGGGTCAAGAGGTATTTCAGTTTGTATCCCGCTGGCTGTTATCTGTGCTTTCTGTAGTGCAAGTGTACCTGATCCTTGGGATTTTCCAGTAAGCGTGAGTGTGCCAATAGGCATGACACCAGAGAGAACAGTAGTGCCTGTATTGACTGTAGCAAACCGCACCGTACCAGTCGCAGGATCAATCGTTTTGATCAATTCTGTATTAAAATTCCCTGCTGGTTGAAAAGAGACAGCGTCACTCACTTGCGGATTATACTGTAAGGTCAGATCAACTCCTGTAATGTTGTTGGTTTTTGCGTCGAGTGAGACGTTAATCTGAAACGTGTTCCCAATAACTACGTCTTGACTAGCAGGTGTGAGAGAAAAGGTAACAGCTTCACCTGCTGCTTTGGATCGAGTCTCTGTTTGTTTTTTGATCTGAGAAGCGACAAGCCAGATTGCAAGAAGGAGTATGAGGCCCCCTATGATGAGGTAAAGTATTTTTCGATTCTTAAACTTCATATGCGATCGAGTTCTGCGCGTCCTTTTCTCTTCTATCCTCATTTATGGATGATCTTTTTCTAAAATGCAAGAGGCTTTTATGTGCCTCAGCTTTTATACCCTTGGAGCCACATATTGAAATCCAATAAATCAACTTTTCCATCAGCATTCAGATCAGACTGTGTGGTTTGCACAGTATCTAAGAACTCATCCCGCCATATGTTGAAGTCCAGTAAATCCACACGGCCGTCTTTGTTGATATCGCCCACAATCTGAACTGGCGTTGGTGTATTTGTTGGAGGGAGAGGGGTTGGAGTACGCGTCGGTGTTGCTGTTGGTGGCACTGGTGTATTGGTTGCAGTGCTCGCAAATGTTACGACCAATTGTGGATCATTTGCGCTCTCTCGTGAGGCAAAATTAAAGTCATCATCACCACTATTTTCAATTGCGAAGGAGAACAGTTGTCCTTTTTCCGAATTGACGGCATTTGTCACATCAATTTCTCGGTATGTACCAATTGTACCGCCGGTATTAGTGGCAAAAGTCGCGCCATGTGCTGGGCGAGCATTATATGTGACGCCAGTTTCTGTCCAGGTATCATCAATTGTTTTAAAGATTTGGGAGTGGATGGAACCGCTGATGATATAAAGGCGAATCTTAGCTGATTGCACCTGCTTTCCTGAAAGAGATCCAAGATCAAAACGCATATAGCCATACTGTATTGGATTGCCGTCAACGCGCATCGTAGTATCTGTAGCATAGTTGGTAGTTGGAAAAGTAGAGTAGACATAGGTATCAGCAGTTGGTGTTAGCGTCACTGTTGAGTCTGCTGGAGGAGAAGTGGGTGTTGGGCCACCTAGCGTTAGTGTTGGTGTCGGTGTCGCAGAGCCAGCGGTTGGTGTTGGAGTATTTGTTGGAATTATAATATTTTTTATCAACACGACCCAGTCTTCAGACGGACTAGATGGTGGTGTGCCAAGAGCGATGCTTCCTCCACCACTAACAGTTGTTGATCCTCCTTCAAAGTTGCCGGTTCGTGGGTTGTACCACTGCTTGGTGAAGGTTCCTGAAGCACCTGTTAGGTTAAGGGAGCCAGAAGGATTGGCATTTGGGAGATAGATTGCGTAGACCTGTCCAGGTTTCACAAATACTTGCGCTCCGTTGAATGTCGTATTTTCTCCTGTGACAAGTGTGTCTTGAGGCTCCATCTGCCAGAAAGGAAGGTTTTGCTCAACAAATTTGCGTGCATACCAGGTATACGTCCACATTGCATCGTATTTCCTGAAGTCTTCAAGGGACTGATCCTCACCGCCAACATACCACTCAATCTGTCCACCTGAGAGAAAGGTGTGCCAGAGAAGTTCTTTGCGCTGCGCATCAGCATTGGTAGGTATCGTAGCGCGAATTTCATCCATTGAGATAGTGATTGGCCGACCAGCATTTTTAGTCTTGTTACGCCATTCTTCAACTTCTGCGCCATAGCCTATGACACTCCCACCATACTGAAATGACGTTAAGTCAAAGCGATTGTCACCAAGAAACGGTGTCCATGACTGATCTGGATCAAATGCTTGATGAACAGTAATGGGATGATCATAGGGATCAACGTCTCTGATGTATTGGGCAAATTGTTTGATAACATTTGGGTCGATAGCCAGCGTATGAATGTCAGAGCCTGGAAGGACTGCGTCATATTCTTCAGAAACGTTCCACTGGAGACTGTTATGGTGACCAAACCTGGCAATCATTTCACGATAAAAAAGCTTTCGTTCATTGCCAAGCGTTGCGTTGTCAAGTTCAACTTTGTTGGCTGTTTCTGCCTCCATCAGGACAAAGTGCAGATGAATGCCTTTTTCCTGCAAATACCTGAAGGCTTGTTCCCATTGTGTCAGCTTGCTGATGTCAAAATGAAGATTGTCGTTGGCGGTTGAGCCTGCCCAATTGGCAACTGAGACGTAAGGAGAGGTGTCTTTGCCGTCGCCGCCAATATTCATCGGCAGGAAGTAGACTGAGTTCGCGTTTTTGGAGGCGAGATAGTTGATAGCGCCAATGAGTCCTTTGCCACTGTCCGGACTATTGGTATTGAATATGGGGTTGCCCGTTTGCCAATCCTGAACATGAGGGGAGAAAGAATGCATTGCGTTTGGCGTGTTATCAAATCCAGTGTAACCTAAGAGGTTCTCAGGACTATCAACGCCACCTTTGAGCCAGTAGGGGCCATCTCGGAATTTGAGATGAAAGCCAAGACTATCACCGCCGTTGGTTCCTACATATTTGAGTGTTCCGTATTTTAGATGACCGGGAGCATTGGGATCTTTTGGTTGGATACTGAAGGTGCCCGATTGTCCATCAAAGCTCGTTGGTGTCCCAGCAGTTGGAGACAAATCCACTGCCACATTTGAACCTTGTCTAAATGACGCTTTATACGTCCATGTACCTGCTTGGTCTGGAGTAAAGCGGACTTTCCAAGTGCTTCCTTGCTGCGCTGGAGTTGGGGTTGCTTCGGAACTTATAACTGGCGAGACAGGCAGGCTTTTGTTTTCTCCTGCCACACCGTCTTTGAAGAAGTGAACGCGGTCAATATGAAAGCCTTTTGATCTGGCGGACAATTGCAGGGTATGCTCACCGGCTGAGAGATCGTAGTATGCAACCCGCTGGGTACCGTCTGAGAAGGACTGATTGGTGTTAAATGTCCACTGTCCCCGAACAGCTGAGTTGATTTTAACCCAAACATCACTATCCAATTTTGCCCAGACGTCATTTTCCTCAGTAGTGTCCGGGTGATCATGGCGATTGTGAATACGGAAATTATATTTTCCAGGATTGGTGATTTTGATTCGATACGTGAGTACTCCTGTCCCAGGTGTTGTGAAAAGATCTGCTCCATTCCACGTATAGTAGGAAGATCCGGTAAAGCCTGAGAGTGCTGTTCCAACTGTCCAGCCATTGGCTGGTTCTGACTCGACCTCAAAGACAACCAAGCCATTTTGTTCTTGGTAGACGTCTGTAGTATGGCTGAGAACCGAAGCATTGTTTCCATCAAAAAACCCTGGGACATTGTATTTTTGGCCACTTGGTCCTGTGAATTCGACTTGGAGACGATAGTCAAGGAAGGGATTGGGGTTAGTGCTTGTTTCTGAGAGCTGTGGTCCTGAAAAGGTAATAGCCATCGGCTGCCACTGAATAAGTGAGCCAGAAATGACTGGAGAGGCAGTCTGAGCGCGGCCGCGAGGGTCTTGCTGCTCTTGAGCAAGAAAGACTGTTATACCAATTCCGATAATAAGGAGAAGGAGAACTACAAAAACATACTTCTTTTTCAGTTGGTGCATGATTTAACTATAGTAGATTATAAGACGAGGAAGCAAGACGGGGTGGTGTAACTATTCACTTCTTTCCGAAACCTATGTCATATCGAGTTCTGCATTGCAGAACGAGATATCTCAGTGGGATTCTCACGGCTACATCAATAGCCTCAGAATGACAATTCTATGGTTAGACTTGTGAACAGTTACCGAATTCTGGTTTAATAGATTATTCATGGCCAACGTAGTATAATAAACGTATGTATAACTGGAGCACTGACACGACACAGTTGAAAAAGAATCCTGAGCAATATACCGTTTGGAGATTAGAACAGATGATAAATTTTGGTCTAGATGGAAAAAAACTGAGCACGAGACTTATTAAAAAATACTGGGACAAAATACACATTGATACGAAAAAGCGTGATGCTCTAGCCTTTTTATTATGGGGAAAACGATCTTAACAGAAAGGCAGCAGCAGCTTCTTATCCTCCTCTTTGGTTCCAGGAAGCGGAAAAACTTAAAAAAGATATTTTGAAATAAAGTTTTCTTGCGCGGTCTATGGGTTATTGATGCGATAGGCTGTTAGCCAGAGGTTGAAGTCAAGGAGGTCGACTACTTCATCATTGTTGAGGTTTGATTGTTTGGTGGAGGTCATTCCAAGAAATTCATCCCGCCAGATATTAAAGTCCAGAAGATCCACGGTGCCATCTTTGTTGATGTCACCAAGGAGAGAAGGAGTAGGAGTTGGTGTACGAGTTGGCGTTGAGGTTACTATCACGGTTGGTGTTGGTGTTTTGGTAGGAGTTGCAGTCGGTGGCACACCAGCTGTTGGCGTTGGTGTTCTTGTTGGGGTTGGAGAAGCGGTGCATGGCACCTGTGTCCCATGAAGGAATCCTGCAACGCAGTTATTCTCAACAACTTTGGGTTCTTCAA
>JACPGQ010000046.1:7617-29576 GCA_016188975.1 Candidatus Levyibacteriota bacterium
AGTTTTGCATTCTCGGAGCATTCGTTATTACATTATCTTTTATTGTATATTTTCCCAATTTTCCACAATAGGGACTACACGTTCCAGAAGCTGGAAGGAGTGATCGAAATTCAATGTAATTGACATATACTTCTTGCGTTACGTTATTCAGAATTTTACTACCGTAGTATGTGTAGATGACTGGTTTATCTGTTGCATGTCGAGTATCAAAGATTGCAAGTCTATTGACGCCTCCAGTTGTATTATTCTTTATCAACACATGACCTGCAGTTGCAGCAACTACTGAGTCTCCCGTTGCAATGGTGTTGCCTTGGAGCACGATATAATCACTAATCCGTTGTTCTTCTGCATCATAGACGCCGTCATTATTCAAATCACGTGTGACATCATCATTGGTGAGAATGAGGAAATTGCCTGAGTTAAACCCTGATTCAACGCGCGAGTTAATCACGCCTCCGCCATGCAGTCCATCCATATAGATGGCATAGATTCCAGTCGGACGAAAGGTAACATTTCGGAACCATACATTATTGATAATTTCATGACCAATAACGGGTGCGTAATGGGGTAGTTCTTTGATAAAGTTTTGAAACGTCACATTGTCAAAGACAATATCACGGGTTGCAGCAAGTCGCAGGGCGCTAATCGCAGTATTCTGCCCATCAAAGATCAAGTTCTTAAAGTATATATTGCCTTTCCGGTTCATGGCACAGTCTACTGTTGCCTGATACAGCGGGTCAGATTTGATGGTAATTTTATCAATAAAGCCATCATAGTCTGCTGCTTGTGGACAGGTAGCAATAGTCCCGAACGGATCTGTCGGGTGACCAGTGTCTTGGGGTCTCCCACCAAGAATTGTCGCTCCGCCACTTGAGATGAAATGAATATTGGATTTTCCAACGAGTGTAAAATTGTGCTGATATGTTCCTGGTTCAAAGAATAATGTTCCGCCTGTTGCTGGTAAGGCGTTGATAGCCGCTTGAATATCGCTGTTAAACTCTTGTTGAACATTCACTTGTGGAGAGGGAGACTCTATGCCGCCAATGGGAATCCCATTTGGACTTGCCGGATTCATTGGATGGTTTGCCCACCAGGTCTCTACATCCTCGCCATAGTTGGGATCGACTTTTGGGATACCAATGATGCCAGTTGGGGTAGGAGTTGGGGAAGGAAGTGGAGTCGGTGTTGGGGTTGGACTCGGATTCGCAAGTGGCGGGAGAGGGAACGTACCATTGCAACCTAAAGGCCCCTCGCATAGTACAACATCATCAAACCAGGCAATATCGCCTGAGTTAAGTTCCCAGACTAGATCAAAACGACCACTTTGGAAATTCGTCCTTGTATAGAAGGTATAGATAACTTGTTTCCAATCACTCGTTCCATTGGCAAAGGGTAATTCGTGAATGTAAGTAGATGGGGACGTTTCTGGATACCGAGCGCTGACTCCTCTCCCTGTCACGTTTTGCGTTTTGATCCACAAAGAGATGGAGTATTGCGTATTTGGTTTAAGCGTTGGCGCTTGCCAGGTATAGGTAAGGGAAGCAGGTCCAACCGCTTTATACGATTTCGATCCTGTATGGGAGACTGTCGAATCAATCGATGATGAGCTGCGAAGGCCAAACCCACCGGTTGGATCTTCAAACGATCCATTGACGAGAAGATTTGGTGCTAGTGTGGGAGTTGGCGGACTGGATGCATTAATAACCTCAAAGAGCTTCCCTTCCCCACCACGGAAGGAAAGTTGATTGCCAAAGTTGTAGACCTGCCCTGTCTCGACATCTTTGAGCTGTCCTGAGGTGAAAATAGACCTTACAGAAAGTGTTTGGGACGAGCAAGATTTATTGACAACAGCGACATAGTATTTGCCATTGTCTTTGGTAATAAGTGATGCAACAGAAGGTTTGTTATCAACAGGAAGTGTTGTATCAGAGGCTGTAACGGTAAATTTCTCGTTATAGTCCCGATTGAGATTGAGTAGGAGCGGTCTGAGAGGATTAATCCTCCTCGTGAGATCAGTAATCTCGGCTAGTAGTGCAGGGTTATTCTTAAATCCTATCCAGGCAGGATCGCTCGTTCCGCCGTACGGATGATCAGAATATGTCATCCATATGATGCCTTTTACTCCTGCTGCGATATTGAGCCAGTGTTGGAGTCTCACTTCTTCAGCTGATGGTTCACGAAGAGCGCTTGGGTTGGCATGACTTGGATCATAGGTTTTTAGTGGTCCATAAGCCTGAGCTGCCATATTCCAGAGGGGAATATCCCGATCAGCAAGCCTGTTATTCTGTTGCAAAGCGTCTATCCAATGGGCAAAATCGATATTATTTGAGTTTAAATTACAAGCTGGAAGGACTACTTTTACCGGATGCCAGTAAGTTGTGTAGACGCCTTGGTTGGGGTCAAAGACTGCGCCAACAAGGGTAGGCATGACAGGTCGAGTATTATCCCGCTCATTGAAGGCTTGATAGGCAAGCAGGAGTTTGGGATTGATAGAAGATGCAGCATCATCTTTAATGGCATAGCCTTTCAGACTTGGGTGGGTTTTGAGCATATCCACGAGAGGATAGATCACATTACGAGCAGTTGTGATATTAGTAGGCACAGTATCTGGCCACCAGTCGGAATTCAACTCTCCTTGAGGGCCTAAGAAAATATTCATTCCGCCAATCTGGTCAGAGACATCAAGTGTTGCTCCTTCGTATTTTCCAAACCCATTCGTCAGAAATACTGCGTCCATGCCTCGAGATTTAAGATCAGTCAGCATTGTACGAAATACGGAGGCTCCTCCAACCACACCCATGTCATCAAACGCTCCATAAGGGAAATAGGTGTTTGGCGGATTGGTAAAAGTAGTGCCTGCCGCCCGCTGGCGAAAGTCTGTTGAGCGCTGGGAGAGAAAGACGGTAATGCCGATCCCGATGATGAGAAAGAGTAAGATAACAAAAAAATACTTGTGGTTCACAAGCTGGTGCACACTTCTATAGTACTCAACTCTTATGCTGAATGCTAGTTATGGTGTGCTATAATCTCACTGTATGAAACAAAACGTCGCCAATTATACTGTTATTATCCAGAAGGAAAAAAGGATGGGGACAAAGATACCTTGTTATACTGCTATTGTTCCAGTACTTGGTATTGCTACAGAAGCTGATACGTTAGAACAAATACAAACATCTGTTCAATCACTTATCGCATTTCATATTGAGTCGCTTGTTGATGAAGGTGAAGAAGTACCTGTTGAAAGTGGTGAACCTTTTATAACGCGATTTGAAGCTCTTTTACCTAAAGGCGCAATGCTCTCTTCATGACCAAATTGCCACAGGTAAAACCTACGCAGCTACTGAAATTTTTTCAAAAACACGGATTTACACTTACAAGGCAGACGGGAAGTCATGCCAGACTTATCCATAAAGATGGAAGGAAGATAACGATCGCCATCCACAACAAACCTATTGCTCCCGGTACATTCCAATCAATACTGAAACAAGCACATATGAAAAAAGAGACGTTCTTGCGTCTTTTTAAAAAGTAACGCTACGTTTTGTATGCTGTTAGCCAGAGGTTGAAGTCGACAAGATCTACCGTTCCATCACCATTGAGGTCTGCTGATTTTGTTGCTACATTTCCGAGGAATTCATCCCGCCAGATATTGAAATCGAGTAAATCTACCTTTCCATCTCTATTGATATCACCGGTAATTGGCCCTGGAGGCATCTCGCTGACTGCTGTTACGCTAGCACCCCATGGACAGTATGTTTTCCCAAGCCAATCCGAAAGTGTATTTTCTACATATGACGGTCTGCCATCACATACTTCCGTAAACACCTCACCAAGCACTATGGTAGACGGGTCAAGATGCCAACTCCAATACTTTGTTTCATTCCTATTGAAGCCTCCACTTCCTGAAACTACCTTCCCACTCACTATTAGCCGTCGCTCCCCGAGATAATCATTCATGGCTTGTTGTATATCAGCTTCATCTGTCATTTTTACGATAAAATACTCTGCTGGATTGTCTCGCATAGCATAGGTAAAATATTTTAAAGGTATAGGGGTAGATGTAGGAGTCGGTAGAAATACTCCGGATTCATATATTCCCATATCCCAGGGATCAGTTCGGACAGCACCAGTGACGTCAAATGCGGTATTGACTGGAGGTGTTAAAGGAGTATTTGCATCTGAGAATGTTGGAAAAGGAGCAATGACCTCTCCTTTGCCGATTGCGGGACTGCTTGCCTGAAGATGCCAATCTGAAAGTTTGTTCACGAATTTCGGATCGCTACTTACTCCATGAACCTGTGTTGGAGGACTTGGACAGTTATAGATGAGATTATAGTCAATTGTGAGAGTCCCTTGGATCGTGTCAGGGATGTAACGTGTACTTACGCGGCAGTCCATGATAATATTGTTTTTAAACACAGGATCACGAGAGAGAACATCCCACGTCCAGTTTTTCGAAAGTCCAGGTCCTTTGGTCACAACAATTGCTTTATCAGCTCCTACGACCACATTGTTGAAATGCGCACACGTGTCACACCCTTCCATTTTGAGTGCTTCTTGAATTACGCCTGGGGAGCGGGCAACAACAACGTTATTAAAAGCGACTTGGTGATATCCTTCATAGCCTGAATCGTCGTACGCATAAATATTGTCACTTGATCCACCAAGGCCAATTGCCACATACATTGTCCCTGTATCTTGAATAATCGTGTTGTTATACACCTGTGCATTCCGTGCTCCACCCTTGACCATGAGTGCTTGCCGACTCGTATTCCTCAGCACGTTATTTCGTATGATAACGCCATTGCCAATCATAAAATCGATCCCTTCGCGTGTTGAATCTGAGAGTTCATTTCCCTCAATGATGCCAAAATCCGCGTCATACATTTTGATAAGATCCTCAAACGCATTATGGATTTTATTTCCGCTTATCACACCATAGTCAGATCCTGTGCTAAAATCGATAAGCTTATCAGAAGAACTTGAACCGCGCGTAGTTTGGGTTATCTCAAAATCCGCAATAGTGATGTATTTTTTTCCATTATTTAAGATTTTTACACTATTTGTTGGTCCGCTGTACCGAAGAATAGCCTTGTGCTTGTTGCGCGCTTTAAAAATAATAGGTAGAGAACTTGTACCAGAGTTTCTGATGGAAGCCTGCTGAGATTCAGCGTATATACCATCTTCAAAAAGCACAAGATCTCCTGCGACAGCTGTCTGTGAGGCTTTATAGAATGTTTTCCAAGGTGCTATCTGTGTACCCGGATTTGTATCTGACCCAGTTGGTGAGACGTAGAACGTTTGCGTTGCAGCAGAGATTGATGAAGGAGAGAGGATGCTAACAAAAAAGACGCTGATTACGGCAGTAAGAAGCAAAAGGGGTCTAACCATAGGATCAGTATGGAAACAAACCTGGCGGATTGCAAGGTACTCTTTGTTCGCCATCACCATTGATATCACCTGTCAGTTGTTGAGGAGACGGCGTAGGTGTTGGCGTATTGGTCGGGCCAAGAGGGGTGGGGTGGGTGAAGGGACTGATGTAGTCGGTGTCGGAGTAGGCGTTTGATTACAGTTTGCTCCGCCGCGTGTCAGTAGTGAATACAAAACCTTTGCCTTCATAAAGGTATAGTTTGACTATTTCATGTCGCATCGGTAGTGTCAAGCGGTTTCCCTTGGAATTGCGCTGGTAAGTTGGTAGAATGGAAACGAAATATGTGGCGAAAATTCCTCTCATATACCTCTTTTTTTTCCCACGACATAGGTATTGATCTGGGTACTGCCAATACGCTTGTTTCAGTTCGGGGAAAAGGGATTGTCATTCGTGAGCCATCTGTCGTCGCGATGCACAAAAAAACAAAGCAGGTTATAGCGATCGGCACGGAAGCGAAGAAGATGGTTGGTAAGACGCCGCAAACAATTCGCACAATTCGTCCGCTCAAAGGTGGTGTGATTGCTGATTTTGATGCGACTGAGGGCGTCCCCGCGTCGTGATCGGTATCCCCTCTGCCGTCACAGAAGTTGAGCGCCGAGCTGTTTGGGAGGCGGCACTTGCAGCCGGTGCTCGGGAAGCGTTTCTTATCGAAGAGCCGATGGCTGCAGCAATAGGCGAGGGGATTTCAGTTTTTTCAAGTACCGGTGCGATGGTCGTAGATATCGGAGGTGGTACAACAGAGGTCGCGATTATCTCGCTCGGGGGAATTGTCGTGAGTAGATCCCTCAAGTTCGCAGGAGATGAGATGGACCAGGCTATACTTCACTATGTTCGTCTTCGGCATGGACTCCTACTTGGAGAGAGAACTGCTGAGGATATGAAGATGACGATTGGGAGTGCGTATGAGAGAGGTGCAAAGGGGTCAAAAGGTGCAAAGGAGACAAAGGGAAGAGAAGGGGAAAAAATGGCGATTGTGAGGGGACGAGACATTGAGACTGGACTTCCAAGAAGCATTAGGATTTCAGAATCAGAGGTACGTGAAGCATTAGCATCAGTTATCAATAAAATCATAGAAGGCATCGCAGAAGTATTGGAGGAAGCACCTCCTGAGCTCATCTCAGACATTTTAGAACACGGTATTCTCCTAACAGGAGGTGGAGCATTGCTTTCTGGTATTGATCAGCTGATTGTTGAACGGATTCACATGCCCGTTGTTATCGCACAAGACCCACTCACGACTGTAGTCCGCGGGACAGCAAGAGTGCTTGAAGACGCAACGAGCTTAGAACGAGTGAAAGTGACAAGCGGACTCAAGTGATGCAAATGTATTCGAATGTAAATACTGCGAATGCATGCTAATAATGTAGAACGTCTTGTATTATTCGCATATATTCGGACTAATGCAATTCGCATAAATTCGTATGCTACAATGGCTCCATGCAAAAAAGGGTCGCATATTTTCCTCTCGCACTCGTTTTAGTACTTCTTTCACTTGTCATTGTAACGAGTGGTCGGGAGCTTGCCACAACTCTCGCTTCAGGGTTGGGCATAGATCAGGCAGGGTCATTTTTGCAGAGTATCTCATTTCCGCTCTCGCAACTGGGTGGACAAAAAAGCTTTGATAGTAACCTTGATACGTTGCATAATCGAGCTTCGCTTGTATCTACTGCACAAGAGATTCGGGCACTCCGCGACCAGTTTGAGACGACCAGTATCCCGTCAAACACATTGCTTCCTGCAAAAATTATTGGGTATGAAGGATACTTGCCTGGAGTGAGCCGTCCGACACAACTTGTTGTTGATAAAGGTAGCGAGGATGGTGTTATTGCTGGTCTTGCAGTCGTCTATAAAAATAACCTTGTCGGGAGAGTCGTAAAAACAGTAGCACACAGAAGTCTTGTGGAGCTTTTGAGTAAAAGCGGGTGGTCGTTGACTGCAAAAACGAGCAAAACAAATGCCGATGGTTTACTTCGCATTGAAGATGGGGATATACTTCTGCAAAATGTTGTTCTTTCGGATACTCTTGAGAAGAAGGATATTGTGGTTACCAAAGGAGATCAGCGAATAGGTCAAGGAGGATTTCCTCCTGATATTGTCGTTGGAGAGATTGTATCAGTCGATAAAAAACCAAGTAGCCTTTTTCAAAGTGCCAAAGTCCAAAGCAGTGTCGACGTGATTCATCTGACAACGGTGTTTATTTACACGACAGAGTAGCATGGTAGTTTTTGCAGGCGTTCTCCTTCTTCTAGCTGTTATTGTCGAAGGCACAGTGGTTTCTCTTCCTTTTGTGTTATCTCTTCTCATTGTCTTTCACATTGTGTATCGTTCGTGGTGGGTTCTTGTTGCTGCATTTGTTGCAGGGTTACTTCTTGATAGTATGCTTTTTCGGCAATTAGGACAGTCAAGCCTGCTTTTTTTATCACTGCTTTTTCTCATGATTGTGTACGAAAGGCGATTTGAGGTACAGTCGAAGTTGTTTTTTCTTTTGGCTCAGGGATTTGGGATAAGTAGTTATCTTCTTTTTTTCGGAAGTAGCGCTTTTGTTTTACAGACTCTTCTTATCGTACTCTTTGGCTGTATTGTATTTCTCATGTTTGGAAGAAAAACGATACCATCACATACACTGGTAACCCCCAGATGAAACAAGGAATTGCATTTTCAGACCATATCAAAACAGAGAAAATAAAAAGGTATCGGTACCACGATGAAGTTTTTACGCTTCAGATGCGGGGATATCTCCTCGTTTTTTTTCTCGCTCTATTCCTTCTCGTGCTTTTTGGCAGGCTCACGTATCTCCAATTTATCAAAGGTGCCTACTATAGAAATCTTTCAGATGCTAATAGGACACGGACAAAAATCGTTCATGCACCTCGCGGCATCATTTTTGATCGGAGTGGAAAGCCACTTGTCTATAACGTACCAGGTTTTCGGGAGAAGCGGGGCGAGAAGAGTATCGTTTTGGGCCGGGATGAGGCACTCTCGAAGATGGCAAAAGGAGCTGACAATATTGAGATTGATAGTTTGCGCCAGTACCCATATAAAGAAGCGCTTACACATGTCTTAGGATACATTGGCCAGATCTCAAGTGATGAGTTAAAGGATGCACTATTTGCTCTATATGATTATGCTGACTGGGTAGGGAAGGAAGGTATTGAAAAACAGTATGAGTCAATCCTAAGAGGAGTAAGCGGCAAGCAGCTACTCGAGGTAGATGCATCGGGAAAAACAGTAAGAGAACTTGGACAAACAGACCCGTTACCGGGACAAGATATCACGCTTACCATTGACGCTGCGTTTCAGGATGCCACCTATAAAGCAATGAAAAATGTGAAGAGAGGTGCTGCTATCGTATCAACCCCAACCGGTGAAATTCTCGCACTTGTCTCGCGTCCTTCGTTTGATGCAAATCTTTTTACACTTGATCAGTCCTACAAGCCAAGCGGTGACTACGTTTCAGTGGAAGCGATACTTTCAGACGGGGAGGGGCAGCCGCTTCTCAACCGCGCAATTAGTGGCACCTATCCGCCCGGGTCGACGTTTAAATTAGTCACTGCTGCAGCTGGACTTGAGGATGGAGTTATTGATGAGCGCTACCATGTTACTGATACTGGTATAGTGCGCGTTGGGGCGTTTTCGTTTGCGAATTGGTTTTTTACCCAATACGGAAGAACAGATGGTGATGTCAATGTCGTCAAGGCAATCTCGAGATCAAATGACATCTTTTTTTACAAACTTGCAGAGCTTGTCAATGTCGATAGGTTGTCCAAAATGGCGAAAAAGTTTGGCATTGGGAGCGTTTTGGGAATTGATCTTGTGGGTGAGGCACAAGGAATTCTTCCGACAAGAGACTGGAAGAAAAAAGAGATCGGAGAGGAATGGTACTTGGGAGACACGTATCATTATGGCATCGGGCAAGGATACCTCCTTACAACTCCACTTCAGGTGAACACATGGACTGCTGTGATTGCTAATGAAGGGACATTGTATCAGCCGTACCTTCTAAAAAGCGAAAAACGCAAAACGAAAAGCGAAAAATTTTTGTCGGATAAAACTATTTCTCTGATACGGCAAGGGATGATACAGAGCTGTAGTCCGGGAGGTGTCGCGTGGCCACTGTTTGAATTAAGAGTTAAGAATTCAGAATTACGAATTGATGGAAGAAATTTTTTAGAAGATCCGAAAGCAACGACGTCTGGGGGTTTTCAGGAATATCGTAAAGTAACGGTTGCCTGTAAAACGGGGACAGCACAGCACGGAGGAGAGGAGACAAAACCGCACGCGTGGATTACGCTGTTTGCACCTGCCTACGATCCGCAAATTGTCGTCACGGTTTTAAGCGAGGAATCAGGTGAGGGCTCAAATGAAGCTGCCCCAATCGCGAAAAAGATTCTGGAAGCGTGGTTTGGCAGGAAACAGTAAACATCTAGCAGTTAGCAGTTAGGTGTTAATGGTTATGACTGAGAGGTTATTTTGGCTCGGGTTTTCTGTGTGTCCTGGTATTGGTCCCCAGCGATTTTCGCTTCTTATTCAGCACTTCGGTTCTGCCAAGGATGCATGGCATGCTCCTGAAAAGGAGATTGCAGAAGTTATCGGAAAAGCCTGTACGCAAAAGCTGTTGCAGTTTCGAGAGACGTTTTCACCCGAGAAGTATTCAAGGATACTCCAAGTGCTTGGAGTATCCTTTTTGACACTGGAGAATGAAGCGTACCCGCAGCTTCTTAAGCAAATAAAGAATCCGCCGTTTGTACTGTACGCGAAGGGAAACTTAAATGATTTAAATCATTTAAGTAATAAAACTATCGGAATTGTTGGGACGAGGAAGATTACTGGGTATGGGAGAGATGTCACCGAGATGATAACCAGAGATTTAGTTTCTGCAGGATGTGTCATCGTTTCAGGACTCGCGCTGGGAGTTGATGCAGTTGCACACAAAACGACACTGGAGCATGAAGGGAAAACGATTGCTGTTTTGGGTTGTGGTGTGAACCTGTGTTATCCAACGGCAAATGAGGCGATATATAATAGTATTCTCCAAAAAGGTGGTGCGGTTGTTTCTGAGTATCCAATTGATCAACCTCCGAGTGTAGGATCGTTTCCTTCCCGTAATCGAATTATCGCCGGATTATCTGAAGCAGTTGTCGTTACTGAGGGCGCCGAGGATAGCGGAGCACTCATTACCGCGTCAAACGCGGCTTCGCTGCAGCGGCCAGTTTTTGCGGTTCCCGGGCCTATTACGTCCAGTCTTTCAAAAGGACCGTTTAAACTCATCGCACAAGGAGCAAAACTTGTGACATCAGCAGAGGATATTTTGAAAGAATTATCTATTGCAATAAACCCGCCTTCGTTAAAACTTCGGCGGGCGAAGGGGGAGACGAAGGAGGAGCAGATGATTATTGATCTTCTGCAAAACGAGGCATTGTCATTTGATGAAATTGTCAGAAAGACAAAGATTTCAGCAGCAACCATGGGAGGAATATTGTCTATGATGGAAATGAAGGGCGTTATCAAGAATACGTCTCACGGATTCGCATTGCATTCTTTTTGAGTATTGCTCCTTGCCCGTCATTTCTGAGATCTTCGTCGGAACTTTACAAGTTCCTCCTTGACACCACGCGTATAATGGACGATACAATTTCTGTATCCGAATGTACTCGAATTATATTAGTCCAAATATATTCGAATGAGGAAGTGTCGGACTGCAATTTTGCAAGGAGTATCCTTGTACAAGGATACTCCTTATCACAAAGAGCATGAAACAGTTAGTGATTGTGGAGTCTCCTGCTAAAGCAAGAACGATTTCTCGTTTCTTGGGAAAAGATTATGAGATTAAATTCTCGATGGGGCATGTGATGGATTTGCCAAAGAGTAAACTGGGCGTTGATGTAGAACATGCATTTGAGCCACAGCTAGAGATTGTTGAAGATAAAAAACAGATTATTGCTGAACTAAAAACATCTGCCAAAAGAGCAGATCTCATTATTCTGGCAACTGACCCTGACCGTGAAGGAGAAGCAATCGCTGAGAATATTAAAAATATTCTTAGCTCAAACGAAAAACGAAAAACGAAAAACGAAAAATTTAAGCGGATTGTGTTTCATGAGATTACCAAAGAAGCAATTGAAGAAGCGTTACGACAACCGCGCAGCGTTGACACGAGTCTAGTAGATGCACAGACCGCACGGCGTGTACTTGATCGACTGGTGGGGTATAAAATTTCACCAATCCTTTGGCAAAAAGTCAGAAGAGGTCTCTCTGCAGGGAGAGTACAATCAGTAGCTCTCCGACTTATCGTTGAGAGGGAGCGTGAAATAGAGAAGTTTACCAAGGAGCCGTATTTTACTATCCATGCACTCCTTAAGAAATCGACTGACAAGCATCCTGTGGAATTTGAACTTATTGAAATAAATAGTACAAAAATTGAGACGCAGCAGACATTCACTTTTTACGATGGGAAATATACTGTCACGAAGACAAGTATTACTGATCTGAAAAAAGCAGACGAAATCCTCTCAGATCTGGAAACGAAACAGTACGAAGTTGCTGATGTGGCTCAAAAAGAAATCCGGCGCTTTCCGCAGCCTCCCTATACGACGTCAACCTTACAGCAAGATGCTTCCCGCAGATTTGGCTACCCTGGTAAACGCACGATGAGTTTGGCACAGAAATTATATGAAGAAGGATTTATAACCTACCACAGAACAGACTCTACGACCCTCTCATCTGCGGCAGTTTCCTCGATGCGAGGATACATAGAAAAAACATTTGGAAAAGAGTATGTTCCTCCTTCAGCGCGTGTGTATGCTGCCAAACAAAAATTGGCCCAAGAGGCGCATGAAGGCATTCGTCATACGCACATGCAGAGGGATGTGGCTGAGGTAAGAGGAGTTCTCGGGAATGACTGTGCTAAACTCTACGATTTGATTTGGCGACGGGCTGTCGCATCGCAAATGGCTGATGCAATTATTGAGTCGACGAACGTTATAGTCGATGCAACTTCCAGCGTCATTGCGAGGAACGAAGCCAAGTACCGTCCGGTACCTGGCGAAGTGACGAAGCAATCTTTTAAAGATGAGATTGCCGCGTCCGTCTTTGGCGAGACTCGCAATGACAACGTTTCGTATAGACTAAAGACAAACGGATCTGTTTTAAAATTCGATGGGTTTTTGAAAGTAAACCCGCAAGCGCTGCAGGATACGAAATTGCCACAGTATACAATTGGCGAGGAGCTAAGCCGCGAGAACCTGAGAAAAGAAGAGCACGAGACGCCTCCCCCTCCTCGCTACAACGATGCTTCACTCATCGCGACACTTGAGGAAAAAGGTATTGGTCGTCCGTCAACCTATGCATCAATTATTAGCGTCCTCACTGACCGTGCATATGTCGAGCGCGTGGAGCGTCGATTTGTTCCAACACCTGTTGGGATGGCTGTGAATGATTTTCTTGTCGAGAATTTCTCGGCAATTGACGACATCCCTTTCACTGTGCAGCTGGAGAGCCATCTTGATGCCGTTGCCGCAGGGGAAAAAGCATGGGAGGAGATGATGCAGGACTTTTATACGCCTTTTGCGGAAAGCTTGGAAAAAGTCAAAGATGCCCCTCGTGTAAAGATTGAGGCAGAGGAGACGGGTGAGAAGTGCCCTGAGTGCAGTGTAGGAGACCTCGTGATACGTGTCGGGAAATTCGGGAAGTTTCTCTCCTGCAGCAGATTTCCGCTGTGCAAATTTACCAAACCCTATGTTGAGCAGACAAATCTCACCTGTCCAAAGTGTGTTGCTGCTGTGAGGCAGGGAGGAAACATCATCATCAAAAAAACCCGTACCGGGCGGAAATTTTATGGCTGCTCAAATTATCCAAATTGCGATTTCGCTGCGTGGAAGCTAGAAGATATTAAAGGATACAAACCTCAGAAAACACCAGAAGAACAGCAAGCAGAGGTTAAATCAGTTTAGTGCGTAGATAAACAGCTGCCCTAAGAAGAAGCGAAAACGGAAATGTTTCATTAACATCCCACATTTTTACGCATATGCGTAGGAATGTGGGTTTTGGTATAGAAATAGGTTTAAAAGGATGGGTTTGTGTGTGCGGATCGTAAGGAAACGGTATTGCGGGATTGTCGCTAATCAAGGTTTGTGAATTTGAAGGTGGAGAGGATTTGGTCGTAGTTAAGGTTGCCAAACTCTCCTTCAGGATCTAATGGCTCTGCAAAGATAATTGTGTAAACGAAGTTATTTTTTATTGTATATACCAGGTAGCTAACAAGATACCCTGGAATCCATCCGCCAACTGCTGGATTGTTATCGAGCGTGAATATTTTTATTCCATCTTCAATTTCTTTTCGCGAAGTAGATTTTGCAACAAGATTAGGTTTTATTAATTTTTCTTCCTTTAATGAGTCTAATGTTTCATTGCTTTTTTGTTTGTGAACAGAAACAATGATGTATCCTTCAGTGGTGTTCTTATTTAAATCTACTGAAACAACATGATTTTCTTCCTTGTATAGTCCGGTTAAATCTGGTGTTGCCAAAGCCGTCATTGTTGTTGCTGGATATTTAATAGAATAATTAAACTTTCTATTTGTATACGTTTTCCAATTTGCAGTCGGTCCGCCAGCTGGCGGAGGGGTTGGTGTTGAGATTGATGGTGAAGGAGTGACAGTCGCTGCTTGCTTTTGCTTATTTCTTTCAGCGAGGAATTGGAATGTGTATACGGAAATGAAGATGATAAGGAAGCCGACAACGAGCAGGAGTAGCCACCTTGAGCGGAAGAAGGGTAGTGGATGCATTTTGTTGGAAATGTCGGAGGGACATTTGGATCAGGCGCAGGAGGCGAGGCAGGCTGTGTCGTGTGAAGCTTTTCTTCCATGCCTTGAGTATTTCAGTATCAAGGATAGGTGTCAAGTTATCATGCTACAATAGCGCTACATGATTTTGATTATTCGAAAAAAAGCTACACAGGAGGAGATGGAGGAAATGGCTGAGGACTTGGATGGCTATATAAAAGTTGTGGTTGATATCGAACAGGGCATTCTGGCGGGAGGTGGAAAACGCCATTTTGACGCCGAGCAAGTTCTTCTCGGAGATGGATCACATCAAGAAGATCTGTGGGGAGGCGGATATGATAGAGAGAGTGGTCAGATGGATTATAATTCAATGATCAATGTTCGTCCGCGTCAGGGAAATATGAGTAGAGATATTATGTCTACAGAAATCCGGAAGATCTTTGATCGGATTTTGAAAGATTTATTATTGTAGAAACGGAAATATTTACTACCAATATACCAATATATTAGTAGTAAGGACACCATGCAATTAAGTAAAAAGGATAAAATAATGGATATCTCAGTAAATCTCGCTCGTGTCAGTGATTGGATTACGAAAGAAAATGGAAAGAGAATAAGCAGGATCGACCAGTTTCTTGAAGAAATTCAAGAATATTTGGGCACAATGGAGGAAAGGGATTTTTCTACTCGATTCCGACCTACCTTGAAGAGGTTTAAGCAAGAATTTCTGTTGCTTTTAAAAGATCGAGAGCAAAGAGATAAAGACGAGTGGGCGGAGCGGGCGCTAACGTGGGCAAATATTCTACAACATAGGGCTACATTGCTTCGGTAGGCTTTTCTCCGACAGATTTGCATATTGAAATAATTGTTTATATGAGATTGCTTCTCGAGGACAGAGTCCGAGACTCGCAATGACCGCGTCTGCTTCGCACGCGGCTGTCGCATTTTAGAAAGGGTTGCTGAGGAAGATTTTGTAGGTGAAGTTGCAGGGGCAAGTTATACTAAGCGGTCGATTTGCAACAGGTGCAATCGAATTGTTTGTGAAACTAAGCTGAAGAATCTGTGTTTTACCGCCTATTTCTCGTTTGTATCCCCACACTGACCCTGTCGGTCCGTCAGCAGCCTGATTGTTGTCAATCGTCCACCCATATTGGGTGAAGTATTGTTGGTTTCCCAGTGTCGCATCAAGAATACTACTCACTGTTGCAGTTCCGGTTTTTTCTAATCCTGTTATTTCCTGGAGTTTTGCAAGTGTACCTTTTGAGAAATCATTATATGTTACGGTCCTTGGAGTTGGGCTCTGCCACTCCGTATACTTAGGAAATGCAGCTGTTATGGCATCAAGAATATCGGCATCTTGTTGCATGATACTTTGAGGCGACTGTTTTTTCATTGTGGCAGTTATGGTGATGTCTGAGAGAGGAACAGTAATAGCATTGATAAAAAGAAGGAGAATAACGATGACAAGAATTCGGCCTGAAAGGACAGCATTGTTTTTGAACATTTTTACGAGGTAAAACCCTAATGCTATTTCAAAAAGTGAGAGAAAAAGAAGACTGACATGACTGACAAAAATATACGTTGCACCATCAAAGATTGTAGTGAGGAGCGGGTAGTAGTGCCGTGTGACGTAAGCCGCAAATCCAAACGTAATCGCTGCATTGAGCCAAAGGACATACGGAAACCAAGAGTGGTACTTATGATTCTTCCACATATGCCACCAGGCGACAGGAGGAATGAAAATGAGAAGAAGGATGACGGCCCAATGCGGCAGATGGAAATGATTTCTGTTTCTTGGCGAAGTTTTTGGCATGAGACAAGTATTTCATGAAATTTGAGGTTGCGTCAAACGCGGCTTCGCAAATTTATTGGGAAGTATTCGTTTGTGGGTTGAGGGAGGCGAAGATGTCTTTGGACATTTTTGCCATGAGCTCGTCTGTTATTCCGGGGTTTTTTGATTTGCTCATGAAGACGAGAATGTAGTTGCCGCGTGGTGTGTAGAAGATGCCGGCGTCGTGAGAGTAGTCTTCGAATTCTCCTGTTTTGTTGTGTGAGTAGATGTTTGAGGGTAAATATTTGGGTAGTTTGCTTGTCTTTTTTTGATTATTCATGAGGCTAAGCAGATACTCGCTCTGCCAATCAGCGATATTGAGTGAGTACGCGATTTTTTCAAAAAGCCGGCCGATATTTTTTGCCGATGTTTGCAAGTCGCCCTTGAAACTGAATTCGATACCGAGCTTTTCTTTCATGGCTTGCTCGATATTTTTCCATCCATATTGATTAGCGAGCGTTTGAGCGTATTCATTGTTGCTTTCGGTAATAATCTTGTCTATAGCAACATCAAGCGTCGCGCTACTCGTCCCAACACGATCAGAGAGTGATGTCGTACCGGTTTCTATCTGATCGAGCACATATAGAACAAGGATAACTTTATAAAGACTTGCCATGTAATATTTTTTGTCGGCATTGACGCGAACGGATTCATCGGTCGCGAGGTTTTTGTAGTAAACGCTGATATCGCCATTAACTTTTTGCGTGTAGTTATTTATGAGATTACTTATCGCTGTATTTTTTTCTGTATTTCCATTGGCGATAATTACAGTTTGACGTTCTTTTTCTTTGAGTTTTTGGTATTCGAGTTCAAGTTTTCTGTAGTCCTGCCTTGTGCCAAGAAGCTGTTTTGCATAGAGGTTGATATTTTCATTCTGCAGATAAATCAGGTAGCTTCCAGTTGCGAACACAGTAGCTGTAAGTCCGACGATTAGAGTGAAAATCAATTTCTGCATACAATTGTTATTATGCAGCAAGGAGAAACTTTGGGAAAGTGGGCAAGATATGAGGAAAGTTTTTCGATTATAGAGGGATAATTAGGTATTCAAGAGAATACAATACGAGCATGATGTATGATATATCGATATATCATACATGATTGTGCACTTTTAGAGTGGTTACAGAAGAGATGTGTTGAGATATGTTTGCTCACTAGCGAAGAGGGCAGGCGACGTCCTTCGGTGTTACTCAGGACACTTCGTGAATTCTCCCACGAGTAGAGGCTTCGTTCACGATTGATTCTCGGTTTTATTGAGGACAGGCCCTTCGGTTTACTCAGGGCAGGAAGCGAATTCGCAGTTTGGACCGGTCCTGCCAACCCATGATCCATCAGGACATTGTTTGGCATCTTGTGTACATACGGTTTGGTTAGCACTAGTCGTTGGTGTCGCCTTGGGGCACATGTCAGGTGTTTCAGGAATCATGCATCGTGGCTCTGAGTCTAAACAAGCAGGACGTGGAGTGCAAGTTGGGGTAGTGATTGCATCGAGGAATCTAAAGGTGGAGACGATTTGGCCGAAGCTCTCGTGGGGCCTACCGTAAGAGTCAAAAAGAAATTTATTCTTCTTTGGAGATTCTAATGCTACGATAGTTCTTTCTCCAGGTCCGAACCCAGGTAAGCTTTCATTATAATCTACAAAATATTCTGTGGCATTATAGACAGAGTCCGTGAAAGGTTTTTTAGAAGTTGCTTTCGCTTGCTCCGGGATGTAGTTTACTTTTATATATTGATCAGTATCACCTAGAAATGAACGTGCGTATATCTTTGGAAGATCATTTGTCGGACCTATGCCGAGAAATGTATTATTTTCCTTGTTAATACTTACTTCCCAATCAGATGGGTGTTCGAAGCTTATTCCTAGAGCATCGTTTGTATATGTTTTCCAAGTTGCAGTAGGATTGGGTTTCGGCGTTGGAGTTGTTTGGGGCGTTGGGGAGATTTGGGTTCTATTTACGCGAGTGAGCTTATCCAACTGCTGGTTGAGGAAATAAAATGTTGCGGCGTACACTGATGCAAAGATGATCGTCATGATGACGAGTGCGATGAGGATGATTCGTGAGAGGGGGAAATGATGCATAGTTTTTGGAGGGATTACTGGCATTGGCGATCCAGCATGAGGCTGAGGGGAGACTGCCTGGGCATTTTCCACCTGGGTCATGGGTGATTGATGTATAGGCGATGTTGGCGGGGCAGGTTTTTCGTCCATATCAAATAACTTTCGCAAAAATGATCAGAAATAAAAGGAGTGCAGCTTGGAAAATGACACCCCATGGCTTGTCAAGCCGATTGTCAAATGAGATTTGAAATAAATATGGCCAGGAGAAAGGAGGAAATCTCCATTTGAAAAAAACGTAGGGCACACTGATCCAATCAAGAAACTGTGCAAAAAAGACGATGAGGTAGAGATAGATGATATTCGTTTGTGGGAAAAGCGTGACTGCAAGAATGTATGGAAACACAAAGCTGGCACTAAGATCCACGAGTGATTGGGCAAAAAAAGCTGCGTGTGATTTCTTTTTCTTGTTTGTGCCGGTATCCCAATGAGGAAATGCATCTGCAGCGATATGGGAAAGAATTGCAACGGGGATCGCTATAGCAGGATCTGCAATCTTTGCTGCTATGACGGTCCCGATTATCGCGTGTCCCGTGGCAGTCATAGCTCTATCGTACCACAGGTACGATAGGGAACTCAAAAATTACTGTCAACGGTCAAAGTAGATTCAACTCTTCAGAAAACTCAGAGAACTCGGTATGTCGGTGATTCAGAAATATCAGAACTTCAGACAATCTGATTTGCTGATTTTCTCCGATTTTCTGAGTATTCCGAGTTTTCTGGAAAGACTTGACATCATTTCCCATTCCGTGCTTTAGTATATGTATGCGTCTTTTGTCACGTCTTGCTGTTGCATCGACGGTTGCTGCGCTGAGTCTCTCGACTTTCGTTCCTCTCGCATCTGCAAATCATGTCAAAGATGTCCTGGGTGATTCTGCCAGTATCTCTGAAATCAATTTCCCAGGCCTTGCTTCGGGTCCTGGTTTCATACTTCCAGACAGCAAGTTTTATGGATTGGATAAACTGGTCCAGGAACTTCGGTTCGTGCTTGCATTTACGCCAGAGCAGCAGGCGAAAGTCCGTATGGGAATAGCAGGTGAACGCTTGGCAGAAGCGAAGGTGATGATGCAGAGAGGGGATGTACAGGGACTTGAAACAGCACTTTCAGGATTTGAAAGAGAAGTAGCGGGCGCAGCAAAGTCACTCGCTGACGCAGGCGCCAAAGGCCGGGGAACTGCTGATCAGGCACGTAAAATGAACCAGACGCTTGCAGATTACCGTATAGTCCTGCGAACAGTTTCAGAGCAAGCGCCGACATCGCTTTCATATAGGATTGGCGCAACGAATCAGCGAGTTTTAGAAGCAAAGTTGCGGGTTGAGGATGAATTGCCGGGGGATGAGTTGGCGATGGAGATTGAGAGTGATCTGCAGAGTGAGATTGAATCAGAGGTGCTCGGAGTTCAGTCCGCAGCAAATAGCCTGATGAATAAATATGCCGCACTTGAGAGCAAATCAAACTTTTCCGCTGAGCAAAAAATGAAGTATGAGGAACTGATGGCGTCAAAAAGTGCTCTTCGTAAGGATCTTTTAGAACAGCGGAAAAAACTGCAGGAGGGATATCTCCAAAAGCGTAAAGAGCTGCAAGAGGAGCGGAAGAAGCTGTATGAGCAGATAAAAGAACTTCTGAAGCAGTTGCAGGAAAATAACAAAGCAATGCGCGAGCTTGAGAAATCCTATAAAGCAGCATATAACGGGGCCACGCTTACCCCCACGGTTACCCCTTCGTCTCCCGGTAACTAGGTATTAGTGAACTAGTTATTAGGTTTTTGTATAATACCTTTTATGCGAAAGTTAAAACCTATAGAGCTTCGGGTGATGAAGGTAGCTGAGGAAGAGCGGAAAAAGGTGAAACGGAACCCTGTATACGTTATTCTGGATAATGTGCTCGATACTTACAATATCGGCGCGATTTTTCGGCTGGCTGATGCTGTTGCGGCTGAAAGGGTAATTTTGTGTGGAGGAGCAGAGACGCCGCCCAACCATCGGATTAAGAAGGCTTCTATTAACACGACGGAGTGGGTGCCTTGGGAATACGCCTCAACTGCCGTTGAGGCAATTTCAAATATCAAATTTCAAATTTCCAATGTCCAAGTAATTGCGGTGGAACAGGACGCGCGGAGTGTACCGTATGACAAGGTTGAATATTCGTTTCCAATTGCTTTAGTCGTGGGGCATGAGACGGACGGGGTATCAAAAGAGGCTTTGGATCTTTGCGATCAGATTGTCGAGATCCCGATGTGGGGAGTAAATACGAGCCTCAATGTGATGGTGAGTTTAGGGATAGTCCTTTTTGAAGTGATGAAGTATCAAAAATCCTGATGTGTCTACCTACCACACACCGGGTGTGGGTGAGTTCCGGGTGTGGGTGAGTTTAGGCGAGATGCTTGTTTTTGGTCGATCTTCCTATGGATTTGAGAGTCAAGAATCACACGATAGATAATTTTTCCCCTTGACGCCACAGTATTCTTTGTCCCTATAATCAATTCGGAGTTAGTTTATGGCGGCTATTGAGGTACCCTTAGCTATTAAGCAAATTTTAGCACGTCATGCTGATGCTGAAAAACCTCCACTAGTAGATGTTGGTTTACATGTTCTCCATCATCCCTTCGGTTTAGAACTTCCTCCAGGTATACTTGCAAATGGACTTGAGCAGGGAGTATACGGAGGAAGGTTTGGGAAGATGTTTCTTCTGGATCTTGATAAGCAGAGAGAAAAATTTCCTCGCATACTAAAAGTTACTAAGTTAGTTAAGCACAAAAGTGGTTTGCTATTCGATCCTCACAGAGATCGAAATGTCATAGACATTAATACGAGAATGCCTGCTCGTGAGGTCGTTTTTAGTGAACCGGTTGTCTTAACAGGTACAGCTGCAGATCAATAAAGTTTGTGTAGCGGAATTGTGTACAAGAGATTGTTTCCCGTAGGCCTTTGGCGAAGTCGCAATGACGTATCGTTGACAATTGCTTCCTCCTCTACTACATTAGTGCAATGGACAAACAGAGAGGGCTTAATACAATTGCAAAGGAAATTGAGCATTGCACAATCTGCAAAGAGGGAAAGACTGGATTGGCAGTTCCTGGGGAAGGGAATCCGGATGCTGATATTGTGTTTATCGGTGAAGCGCCGGGGAAGACTGAGGCAAAAACAGGCAGACCGTTTGTCGGACGATCAGGGCAGTTATTGCGATCGTTAATTAGAGAGATCGGTTTGGAAGAGAAAGATGTTTATATCACCAGTCCCGTGAAATATTTACCCTTGAAAGTAACACCAACACCGAAAGATATTGCCCACGGCAGAACTCATTTGATGAAACAATTAGAAGTTATTCAACCTAAGGTTGTAATTCTTTTGGGTCGGGTTGCAGCTGAAGGAGTTTTGCAGAACCCCACCTCGGTCGCCTCAGGCGACCTTCGAGGGGTAAGAAAAGTTGCAGTTACTAAAGAACGGGGAAACGTTATTGAAGAGCGAGATGGAGTTAAGTACTTCTTAACCTATCATCCCGCAGCTGCGCTCAGGTTTCCGGTGAAGTTTAAGCGGATACTAGAGGAAGATTTTGAGAAAGTGAAGAAATTTATCTACAATTGAGATAAACTTCTATATTTACTACCAATATATTGGTATATTGGTTAAAATATAGGCTTAGTTGTAAAGAAAGTGTATGTTGTCATAGTCCTACCATAAAACTGTCATTGCGAGCCCCGAGCGAAGCATCGGGGCGAAGCCACGTACCGTACGGTACATGGCGAAGCAATCTCATGAGATCGCCACTGGGCCATTGGACCAAATGACAAGTATTTATATCGAC
>JACPGQ010000048.1 GCA_016188975.1 Candidatus Levyibacteriota bacterium
ATACATCTTTCTATAACAACAATAGAACAATTTCCTACACTTTGCTATAATAGTCCGGTGTATGTTTGACTACCGACCACGTCGGCGTCGATCCTCCGTAGGACTTTTCAGCCTCTTCACCATAAGCCGCTTGACGAAATATCTCTTTTTCGCAGCAGTGGCAGGGGTTATTGCCGTGCCACTTCTTTTCCTCTGGTACAGTCGGGACCTTCCGACTCCCGGAAAAATTGTCGTCTCAAAATACGCGGATGCGACGAGAATTTACGATAGAAAGGGCGTTCTTCTCTACTCCGTGTATGAAGATCAAAACAGGACCTATGTCCCGCTCTCTGAAATTCCGAAGGATTTTCGGGAAGCCACGATCTCCATTGAAGACAAGGATTTTTACAAAAACCCCGGTCTTTCACTAGTGGGCATGGTGCGTGCAGTCATCAACATGGTGACTCTGAAAGGAGGACTTGCTAGCGGCTCAACCATCACGCAACAGCTCGTAAAAAATACGCTGTTGACTTCCGAGCAGACACTTCCCCGCAAAGTGAAGGAAATGGTTCTTGCAGTGCAGGTAGACAAGAAATTCACCAAGGACCAGATTTTGGAGATGTATGTCAACAATATCCCTTACGGGGCTGCAGCTATCGGTGTGGAAGCTGCATCTGAAACATATTTTGGAAAAAAAGCAAAAGATCTTAATCTTGCACAGTCGGCATTTTTGGCTGGGCTTCCTCAGAGTCCGACAAGCTATTCTCCGTTTTCAGCAGGCGACGAGAAGCTCTACATAGGCCGCACGCAAGCCGTTTTACGGCAAATGCGGGAAAACGGCTATATTGCTCGGAAGGAAGAACAAGCAGCATTTGCGGAGATTAAAAACTACAAGTTCTCGAGGAAAGAGACTCAGATAAAAGCTCCCCATTTTGTCATGTTTGTCAGAAAGCAGCTCGAGGAGAAATTTGGTGAGCAGTTTGTGATGACCGGAGGACTTCAAGTAACAACTACGCTTGATTATGATCTGCAGAAAGAGTCGGAAGAAATCGTCAAAGAAGAAGTCGACAAGCTGAAAAAGTATAACGCGACAAACGCGGGCGCGCTCATTACGAATCCAAAAACAGGAGAAATTCTCGCCATGGTTGGAAGCAAAGACTACTATGATGATGAAGATGGCGGCGCGTTTAACGTCGTCTGGCAGGCAGAGAGACAGCCCGGATCATCACTCAAACCTCTTATTTATGCTGCGGCGTTTGAGAAAGGCTATACGCCGGCGTCTTTGCTCATGGACGTAAAGACCGAATTCGCGACAGATGATCCGAGCAAGCCATATAATCCTGTCAATTACGACGGAAAATTCCGTGGACCTGTCCAGGTGAGGTTTGCACTTGGGAATTCTCTCAATATTCCTGCCGTAAAAATGCTCACACTCGTCGGGCTCAATGACGCGATGCAAAAAGCGTATGAGATGGGAATCACCAATTGGCAACCTACCTCTGAGAATCTGAAGAGCGTTGGACTTTCCCTCGTTTTGGGAGGACGCGAGACCACACTTCATGACGAGGTTGTTGCTTATGGAGTCTTTGCTAACAAAGGTGTCAGACAGGACCCCACACCTCTCTTGAAAGTCACTGACCCCAAAGGAAAAAAACTGTACGAGTTTAAGAAACGGGATGGACAGAAAGTACTTTCAGAGGAAGTAGCGTTTTTGATTTCCCATATCCTCCATGATAACGTCGCACGCACTGAGGAGTTTGGGTCAAACTCATATCTGCGTATTCCTGGTAGATCTGTTGCAGCAAAAACAGGAACGACGGATGAGAAGCGGGACAACTGGACAATCGGGTATACTCCATCAGTCGTCGTCGGTGTGTGGGTTGGAAACAATGATAATTCCCCAATGAATCCGGTGATAGCATCAGGCGTCACAGGCGCATCTCCCATATGGCATCGTCTGATGACACAGGCTCTCAAGGGCAAACCCCAAGAAGAATTTGCTGTCCCCTCAAACGTTACTGCTGTTCAGATAGATTCACTCTTTGGCGGCACACCATTTGGTAGTCAGGCAACGAGGACTGAGTACTTCATCAAAGGTACAGAGCCTACGACAAACTCTCCTATTTACCAGCGCGATTTCTATATCATTAAAGAAGACGACCCTGTCTCAAAAGACGGCAGAAATAGATGGCAGGAAGGGATCGATACGTGGATTAATGAGGCTAAAAAAGATGATTCCAAGTGGCATCCGCCGGATGACGTGAAAAATCCAAAGAGCGGCGGAGATCCGACTCCGACGCCGGATAATGCAAATCCGACCGAAACGCCAACTCCGACCGCCTAATAGCTTCCACCCTTGGGGTGGACTCGAGGCTCCACCCGCGGAATTATTCAAACAAAAGATGCTTTATATTGTCAAGTTCTTTGGCGTAACTCTCTTGATCTTTCACAAAGCTCGCATAGTCCTCGGATGATTTGAACTGATCTAAAACTACATCTTTCTGACAAACAGGGTTTCTCTGGTGAGCAATGTATTCCCCATAAGATGACCAGGGATATGAATCAAGATTGTTGGTCATGTAGCCTACTAGTGGATTTAAATGAATATATCGAGAGACATGAATGAGTTGTTCGTTTGTCTCAATACGCACTGCCTTAAATTCTCCCTGCAATAATGGTCCATCTCTTTTATTTTTTACATTGAAGTATTTCGTGTAGCTATTACTTAACTTTCCAACGAATTCGGTTATACCGTTGTCACGTATTTGACGCAAAAGGAAATGAAAGTGGTTTGGCATGAAACAGTAACAAACTACTTCAACAATCTTTTTTTCTGTGTTTAGGGTGAGTTTTCGAGGATCAAACCTCGAGAATTTTGGTTTTTTGTCA
>JACPGQ010000049.1 GCA_016188975.1 Candidatus Levyibacteriota bacterium
CTTAATCCTTCAAGACTTAATGTACCCTCCTTTCTTAAACGCTTCAAGGACTTCTAATGGTGTCTGAAAGTTGAGACTGAAGTGGAGTCTATCTTGGTTGTAGTAACCGAGAAACTTTTGAAACCAGAGATTGAGCTCATTAATATCTTGTGGTGCCTTATCTAGCTTGAAGAAGAATTCATCCTGATCTGTTCTAAAGGTTCTTTCAATGACAGCATTCTCGTTGGGTGAGTTTTTGTGAATGTAGTAGTGTTTAATATCTGAATTATTACAGAAGTTGTGAAACAGGCTTTGGAACTCTAATCCGTTATCGGTTTGAATGTAGCTTATCTTAAAAGGGGCATTTTCAAGTGCGTACTTTAAAGTGAGGATTGATCCAGCTTCATCTAAAACTGGTAAAATCAGAGCTAGTTTATATCTTGAGTAAATATCTACCAAAGCATATTCATATGAGGTGTAGGATAGTCCAGATAACTCTGGAGTAACATATTTGACATCAGCTTGGATGTATCCAGGGGATGTAGTATTCGCAGGTCTCATACATTTACCATTTTGAAACTTAGGTCTTCTATAATTTAACACCTCTCTTATTAAATCTGGACGTCTCGCCTTAATCACCCTGTAAAAAGTCGCTTCTGAGGCTATGATACCAAAGTTTTTGGCTAACTCATGTTTTAACTTGAGACAATCTGAGCCTGTTTTTATTCTCTGTCTAATAACCTGATCTTCCTGGGAATAGTTTAAGGCCTTATGGATTATCCGAGGTCTAGTTGAAGTTCTTTTTAATCCTTTTGGATTATATGTTCCCCAAGGTTGTTTTGCTTTAAATACCCACTTTTTGACAGTTCTTCTATCAATTCCAAGCTCTTTGGCTGTCCCTTTGTAGGTGCCAACTCGTTTAAAAACATCCACAATTTCTTTAATTGGTCTTCTCACCTACTACAGTGTACAAAATGTGGTGAAGGAACAAGATTGTATTGACACCGCGCCGTCGATGGAGTACACTATTGCCACTTTTCCCCGTCCCATAGACGGGAGCCCGTACCCGTGGGCCGGGGGTCGTGTGCAGGTCTCCATCAAGATAGGCGCCCTGCACATGTGTATCTATGGAGAGACCGGTGCCCCCTACCACACACAACGCCGAATACTCTCCCTCTCTGAGCGGCGGCACTAGGATGTCCTCCGGCCCCTTGATCGACCTGCTACAGAAACACATAATCGAACCCCACGGGGTTGTCAATCTCCGGGCCGTACTCGACGAGCTGATGCACGAACACAAAGACCCAGTTGAGGAATTCACGGAGCTATTCAATGACCCTAGGGCCAAAAGGTGGCACTTTTACGCTCTTGAGGGCATGCGGGGGCTCGCTGTCCGCGGGTACTTAGAAGAGGCGCAGGCTACAAAACTTCTTGCCATGACAGAGTCCGTAGCGTCACAGAGAGGCGAAGACGAATACTTCGAGAGTATTGAAGCATTGGCTCACTCTCCAAAGACCTTACCAGTGCTAGTGGGGTTCATTCAACAGACACTTGAGAGGCATGATACCCCAAATTGGCGATGGCTGGCTTTTTTTGCAGCGGAGACATTGCTCCGCAAAAAGGCAGCTGCGGAGATGCCCAGCGAACTCGTCGCAAAACTAGAAGAGGCAGCAACCCAAGAGCACGATGAACGACGAAAACGTCAGCTTGCCGAGATTGCCCACGCTGTGGCCAAAGCCGTTCAGGGTCGCTAAGCCGGATTCCCGTTACTAAAATCGGCCGTACCAATCCCTCGCTCCACTGCGTTCCGCATTCCAGATGGCTCCCACGCTCTACGGTCGCAGAACCTCTAGGGGTCGTCAAACGCCCCAAGGAAGAGTTAAGGAATGCAACCGACTCTGTCTCGTCGTCGCATCAGCGCGCCTCTTGACAAGCGCCTCTATATATATGGTAAAAAGGTATCCAGCGAGCGACTCAGCGCTCGCTGCGTAGCCAGTTATGCATACTATCCGCTTTCGTCGC
>JACPGQ010000047.1:0-3067 GCA_016188975.1 Candidatus Levyibacteriota bacterium
TCATTTCAAAATCCGTCACTCTGGCTTGTCCAGAGTCTCCAAATGCTTAGAGATTCTGGATGCGCCCTTCGGGCTTACCAGAATGACGAAAATGCTTAGGTTTTGAAATGGACTCTAGTTATGAAAGATGCAGGCAATAGAGAAGTTCCTGAGTTTTTGCGAATCTATTTTTGGGATGTGGAATTTGAAAACGTGAGTATAGAGAAAAATCCCCACTTTGTCCTTAAAAGAATACTTGATAGAGGCGATACTCGTGCTCTGAGGTGGGCGATGACGAAATTTACACTGAGCGATATTAGAGCTGTTATTACCTCATCACGTGATGTATCAAGAAAGACAGCGAACTTTTGGGCTTTTTTTATGGATATTGATCCAAAAGAAGTACTATGTTTACAAAAGCCTTACTCCCGGATACCGTTCGGGCCATTCAGCTAGTATCACATATTCCTACAATACATCGGGCGTATCTTGCCGGTGGTACAGCACTGGCTCTTCAGATAGGTCATAGAATATCTGTGGATCTTGATTTTTTTACGCAGGAGAAATTTGACGAAAATCTTGTAGCAACAGAGCTTTCCCACCTTTCACAGTTCAAAGAACAATCGAGATCATGGGCTACTGTTTTGGGATGGGTAGGAGAGACAAAATTTAGCATTTTTTTTTATAAACCCAGATTAATAGAAGAGACAATCCCTTTTGAAGGCATTCAGCTGGCAGCAAAGAAAGACATTGTGGCCATGAAGCTTCTTGCTGTAAGCGACAGAGGTTTGAAGAGGGATTTTATTGATATTTTCATGCTCTCAAAAGAATTTTCCCTTGATGAGATGCTCAGTTTTTATGACAAGAAATTCGGGTCAGTGCAGGATAAGTTATATGCAATTATTAAAGGACTTAGTTACTTTGCCGATGCGACTGATGATACCCCCAAAATGCTTATTCCTGTCAATTGGGAAGAGGTAAAAGCATTTTTCAGAAAAGAAGCAAAAAGACTGGCAAAAGAGAAGCTTGGAATTTAGTAAGTCATTGAGCATCCTAAGCCCTGTTTTGCCATAGGAGCAGACAACTTCTATAATACTATATACTAATATGAGAAAGAGAGTTTATTCGGGTATTCGGGCGACGGGGAGATTGCATTTGGGAAATTACCTTGGTGCGGTCAAGGGGATGCTTGCGTTGCAGGATGAGTATGACTGTATTTTTTCAGTCGTCGATCTGCACACCATCACTGTGCCTTACGATCCAAAGACGCTGCAGCAATCAGTCAGAGAAATTATCCTGGACTACTTAGCGGCAGGGCTTGATCCAAAGAAATGTTTGCTTGAGATCCAATCCCGCGTTCCGCAGCACATGGAGCTAGCCTACTACCTCAGCACAATTTATCCAGTTTCAAGACTTGAAGACTTACCAACTTACAAAGAGAAGAAAGCCCAGTATCCAAAATACGTCAACATGGGGCTTTTGTATTATCCTGTTCTCATGGCAGCTGATGTGCTTTTATACAAGGGTGAACTTGTTCCTGTTGGAATTGACCAAGAACCACACTTGGAAGTAATGCGTGAGATTGCTCGTAAGTTTAACGGCGTCTACGGTGAGACGTTTCCTGAACCGACACGTTTTAAAACTACTGGTGAATACGTCCCATCTCTTTCAGGAGTGGGGAAGATGAGTAAGTCAGTTGAGGGGTCATACATTACTTTAACAGATGATTTGGAGACGATCAGAAAGCGCCTGGCAGCTGCGCCAACAGATAGTGGAACAGAGGGCGGAAGTGTACCTGAAACGGGAAATGTGGCAAATCTTTTTAAACTTATGAAACTGTTTGTTGATGATAGTACGTACAAAAAATTTGCTCAAGACTATCAAGACAAAAAAATCAGATATTCAGACATGAAAGATGTGTTAGCGGATGCGATTTTCCAAGAGCTCACACCTTTACAAGAGAAACGCAAAGAATTTTCACAAAATCCAAAACTGGTTGATGAGATTTTGGAAAGTTCTAATCAGGAGTGTCATGAGAGAGCACAAGAAGTAGTAAATGAAGTTCGAGAGAAAATGGGATTTTCATCCTAGGCTCTGCTATAATCTAAAAGACTATGGAACTTACACTTCTGATTCCCGCTTTACTTATCCTTTTAATCTCCATCAAGCAGATCAACCAATACCAACGTGGTATTAAGTTTTCCTTTGGTAAGTACTCAGGCGTCATGCAGCCGGGTTGGCGACTTGTCATCCCTATTATCCAAAGCTATCAGAAAGTCGATATCAGAACAAAAGCAGTTGATGTGCCTGATCAGGAGGCCATCACCAAAGACAACGTCTCAGCGCACATCTCAGCTGTTATTTACTATAAGGTGACTGATGCTTCAAAAGCTGTTTTAGAGGTTGAAGATTTCTTTTTTGCAGTCCATCAACTGGCGCAAACAACCATGCGAAACGTCGTTGGAGCAGTAGAGCTTGATGAGTTACTCGCACACAGAGATAAAGTAGCTGTGAACATCAAAAACGCTATTCACAATACAGCTGGATCCTGGGGGCTTGAAGTCGATGCGGTTGAGCTCAAAGATATCATTCTGCCTGAAAATATGAAACGGACGATGGCCAAACAGGCCGAAGCAGAACGGGAGAAGCGGGCGACGATTATTAATTCAGAGGGAGAAGTCATAGCAGCCCAAAATCTCGCGAAAGCAGCAAAGCTCATGAACGAAACACCAGGTGCCATCCATCTGCGAACGCTTAACTCTATAAATGACATTTCAAGTGATCAGTCAAATACGATTGTTTTTGTCACGCCTATTGAAGTGCTTCGTGCAGTCGAAGGCCTCACAGGTTATCTTCAGAAGAAAAATAAATAACTTCTTATTTTATCCCTTTAAAACAGGTTAAGTTTACTTGTTGGATTATAGCTTGGTTTCGTGGTAGTCATGAGTTAATGTTTATGGTATAATTTTATCCTGCAAATGAGCGAGAATGGAAAGAAAGCATCAAGCAATAAGGGTCACCGCAGAATTGTAAAATTCCGCTTCAAATCTTCCTGGAAAAACATTCTTCTCTATGGATTTTTGCTGCT
>JACPGQ010000047.1:3106-5548 GCA_016188975.1 Candidatus Levyibacteriota bacterium
GGAAGAGCGAGGGGAGCGTGTATCAATTTCTGAGGTGATTACGGCGGTCAAGAAAAACCAAGTAAAGCAAATTACCGCCACTGAAAACCGGATCATCGCTGTAACTGATCAGAAGACGCTGATTGCCGATAAAGCACCGGGAACTGATGCGTTTGAGCTTTTCAAAAATGCAGGTGTACCTCTTGATCCAACAAAAGTGAAGGTTACGCAGAAAGATGAGACGTCTTTGAATAATTGGATATCAGTCTTGGGCGGAATTCTTCCGGTTATCTTGATGGTTGCCTTTTTCTACTTTATTTTCCGCCAAGCTCGGGGAACGCAGGAGAGTATTTTTTCCTTTGGACAATCAAAAGCAAAGCTTTTCAACAGAGACTTACCAAAAACCACCTTTGCTGATGTGGCAGGCGTTGATGAAGCAAAGCAAGAGCTTACTGAAATCGTTGATTTTCTTAAAAACCCAGCTAAATACAAGGCAATGGGGGCGCGGACACCAAAAGGAGTGTTGATGGTGGGCCCATCAGGGACTGGAAAGTGTGTCACTGGAAATACTATTGTCTGGACAAACAAAGGGCTCATGGAAATTCGTGAAATTCCACGCTACTATTTTGTCGATCCATTATCACACGTGGTCTATGGTGCAGGGCTTGCCAGTTTTGATACGGATAAGGTAGAGTCTCAGGATAAGTTTGCCTCTCATTGGTATGACCTTGGTGAACAAGAAACGGTCAAAGTACGTCTTGCGCAAGGGTATTCTTTAGAGGGCACACCAGAACATCCGGTAGTTGTGATGACAACTGATGGAACGCTTAAGTTTAGAAAGCTTTCAGATATCCAAGAAGGAGATCAGATCGCTATTCAGTACGGGCGAGGAATGTTTGGCAATTTGACGCTTGTTGATGAGGATACTGGCTACTTAATGGGACTTTTAACAGGGGACGGTAACATGAGCCACGCCAGTCGAATTGGACTAACCAACGTTGATGATGAGATTGTCACGTTCTTTAAGAACTATGCAGCGAGACACTATGCGATGAGTGCGGTAACTGAAAGGGGACAATCATATTTAATTACCAGTTGGGACTTTAAGCGATATCTCTACGAGATGGGGATGTCGTATCTACTCTCTTTCGATAAAGTTGTTCCTTCAACTATTTTACAAGCACCCAAGAAGGTTCAGGTTGCGTTTTTGCAAGGTCTTTTCGATACCGATGCATATGTCGAGAAGAAAAGAGGAGCGTTTGAGTATACAACGGTTAGTGAACGGATGGCCCGTCAGATACAGATGATGCTTCTCAATCTTGGGGTTATTGCCAGTCTCAATATTAAGGGGAAGAAAGAAAACGGATACTATCGCTCAGTGTATCGTATCTTTGTGTCTGGAGCTGGATTTGTTGCGTTTGGTAAAACAGTTGGGTTTCGACTGAAAAGAAAGCAGCAACTTGTCGAGATACATCTAAAGAGAATGACAAGAGTCAATACAAATATTGACATTATTCCCGGCATTGCGAATCTTGTCGAACAATCCTGGAGAGTTTTATCCAAAAAGAAGCTGAGTAATGAGAAATTGTCAAAAACTATTGATAAAGTCAGATGGCGAATGAGAGTGACGCGTGAGACACTCAAGGAGTATATTGCCTATGCAAGCTCAGTCTCAATTGAAGTTCCACATCTTGAATATTTCCGTAGTTTGCTTGAAGCAAATCTCTTTTTTTCACCTGTGGTTGAGAAGTCCTGCGATCTGGCACGTGTTTATGATTTTACTGTCCCCAAGACTCATAGCTTTTTAGGGAATGGATTTGTCAATCATAATACCCTTCTTGCGCGCGCGACGGCGGGTGAAGCCAATGTTTCCTTCTTCTCCATGGCAGGGTCAGAATTTATGGAAATGTTGGTAGGTGTTGGCGCCTCAGTCACAGGCGAGACGCCAATTCTCATAAAACAAAAAGATAAAACAAAGCTTCTCCCTATTGGAGAATTTGTTGATCAGTTTTATGTAGGTAATAAAGAGGGAATAGTGCCGGTTGAGGATGTATTAACACTGGGATTCCAGCCTGGTAAGGCAGGATTTTATGGCTACAAACATGGCAAGATGCAGACGATTTCCGAATCTCGCTTCAAAAAGGTTTCTTCTGTGTTTCGACACAAAGTGAGTCAGATATACGAAATTCATTACCTGGGAGGGATCATCAAAACAACAGCAGACCATAGCGTTTTTGTAAGAAGACATGGGAGGATTATGGCGATTGCGACAAAGGATATAAAGAAAGGGGACTTACTCGTTGAATTACCGCTTAATATCCGACTTCCATATGTACCTGGAAGGAGACAACGACATAAGATTGTTGCCCATGAATTTCCAGAAGAAAAACCTACCATTCTTCTCGATGTTTGGAACGATGACAAGTTGCTTTCAGAGCAGTATGCTTTTGCCATGGCTCAAAA
>JACPGQ010000055.1 GCA_016188975.1 Candidatus Levyibacteriota bacterium
AAGTCCCTGATCCCAACCCATATCTTTCTGGCAATGTCGAGTATATCTTCTCCCCAGGTGCTGCAACCTTAACGTTCGGACCACATGAGCTAAAGTCTGCTTTCTGGTCAAGAGCGGTTGTTGCGGCAACAGAAATAACCAGCGGATCAGCTGCGGGATATGCCCCCCCTCCACAAGTAGGTCCGCCATTTCCTGCTGCTGCGACGAGTACAACATTTTTCTCATATGCATACTTAATTGCATCCTTCAAGTATTCTGTGGGTGTTGCTCCGAAACTCATTGAGATGACTTTGGCGCCGTTATCAGCCGCCCAGATAATATCTGATGCGGCACCAGATGAGTCCTTACGATTTGCAAGCATGAGCTTGCACTGTGGGCATGTACCCGCGACCCCACGAGTGTTATTCGTGACAGCACCCGCAATCCCGGCAACGTAGGTTCCATGCATCGCATTGACAAAATCAGTATAGACTGACCCACGCGTTATAGTAATATTTGCTACCAGATCTTGATGACTACTAAAACCTGAGTCAATAATCGCAATCTTCACCCCGTTCCCCTGTGTTATATCCCAGGCTCTTGGTGCTTCTATTTTCTTTAATGCATATTGCTGGAAATATTGGGGATCATTGGGGATGAAGAAAAATGCAAGCGAATAATTTCGTTCTGCATATTCCACTTCAGGATCTTTGAGTGCTTCCGTAATTGCCTCTGCTTCTGTCCCGTTATCAACGGGGACTGCCACAACAGCAATCTCAGCTAAGTCCTCCGCTTCAGCTGATGCTTGACGCTGCTGAAATCGTGTCCTGCTCTCCCGACTCTGAAAGCGTTCAAGCCTCCTCTCAAGTCTTTCTCGTGTCTCAGTTCGTATTCGAACTCGGCGTATGCGCCTATTCAAAGGCTCTTCAGCTGGCACCTCACTCGTCTCCTCTTGCACTGTGTAGTCAACCTTGAATTCTCCTAGGACTACTTCACCCTCAGAAATCGTATCACCCTTTACTGCTGCACCTTCAGGTACCTCTTCAACTGCTCCCTCTTTAAATTTGACGACTACCTCCCCTGGAATAGCTGGGGTCATCGGAACATCTTGCCCGACAGGAGCCTCTTGTGCATGTTGGCGGGGATCCTGTTCCTGCTGCACCAAGATCACACTTGCGACAAACCCGACGATGATAACGAAAATCACCGCCACCATCCAAGCTTTTACAGTACCGAACGAACGGAAGAAATTCATAGCAGCATAAAAAGCATAGGGAGATAGGGAGGAGTTGTCAATCACATGTTCTGCTTCCTAGGCAAAGCCCTGTACCAAACGGTGCAGGTGAAGTACTATTGTTAAACTTACTTTTTCCCTTGTGATTTGTACATCTCTATCAATTCCTTGACAGTTGTGGCATCTTCCGGACGTTTGTCCTTATCACGAAAAGTAATGAGTCGGGGAAAGCGAAGCGCATACCCAGACTCAATAACCTTCCCATCCTCCACCACCATGCCGGCAGTATGATTTGGGCTTCTCGTTATCTCATCAGCCAGGATTTCAATCACTATCTCTGGTTTGACCCAAACAGAAGGCTCTATTTTTGAATTGACCCGAGCTGGTTTATGATTGACAGTCAAACCTTTCGTGAGCGTCTTGATACTTTGCCATTCTTCGTCAGTGAGGCCTGTGCCAATCTTAGAAACGGTCACAAATTCGTCTCGCTCTTTATCATAGACGCCAACCAATAAGGCTCCCGCGCCAAATGCCGTCCGTTTTCCTTTGCCAAAAATGTAGCCAAGGATCACACAATCAATGGTGTCATGCAGTTCGCCTGCTGAATGGCGCTTGAGCTTGACCCAATTAAAGTTACGGCCCCCCGCCTCATAGAGAGAGTCAATTCGCTTAACGACGACTCCTTCTAGTCCCTTGGAAATCGAGTCATCAAGCAATAGTTGCAACTCTTCTGGTTTGCGCAATACTTTTCCTGGTGCTGGAATCAGCGTATCATCTGTTGCAACATACTTTTTAATTGCCTCAATACGCTCAAGAAGTGGCTTATCAATCAATGATTTTCCATTGACATAGAGCATGTCAAACACAAAGGCACGAAGTGGCAGTGTCTTTGCTACTTCTTCGATATTGTGCTTTCGCCTTCGCTTTGTGGTCTCCTGAAATGGTAAAAATTCTTCTGATTCTGGCTGATATGCCAAAGCTTCCGTATCAAGAATCGCTGTTTTTGCTTTGACCTGCTTGAGCGTTCCTTCAATAAGCTCTGGAAACATATGCGTCATATCCTCAAGATTTCGTGAGAACATCGAGACTTTCTGTCCATCTTTGTGAATCTGGACTCTAAATCCGTCATATTTCGGCGTCGCATGTACACCCTTTATTTCCTTTGTCCCCTTCTCAGAAGTCATTTTTTCAAACACCTTCTCAGGATTCGGCAAACGCTCACAAAGCTCAGACCTGATTGGCCGACCCACAGTTACCGTCAACTTCTCGACTGCTTTTAATCCCCCATGCATGAGCGTCTTACCCATAAGACCAAGGTCTGAGGTTTCGTTATATGCTTTTTCCAAAAGTTTACGCTTCGTGCGATCCCCAAGGCAACAAAGCGCGAGTCCGTCCAAAACTGTCGGGTCGCCAATACCAAGCCGCGTATTACCAAGCGGAATTCTCACCAAATGTTTTGCGGAAATAGCATCCATATGCTCTAGAAGCTCCCGGAGTGCAGTAATTTTCTTCTCGACACTTCCCTCACCGCCTGTATGAGCAATTGCCGACAGTTTCTCAAATACCTCTGCGACAGAAAGATCAGCTTTCTTCCCTTTCTTTCGCTTCTCCTTGCTCAGTTTATAGGCAACGAGACCCAAATCACCTTTTTTACTATAGTCTTTAAGCACCTCTTCTTTAGATAATCCAAATGCTTCACCAATACTCTGCGCGACCGTCTTATCAGCCATCCCGATCTCAATAGGTGCAAAAAACGGCGCAATCCTCCCTTGAAGAAGATAGATTATTTTGTCCACTTCATCAGCTTTTGTGTGCTTAAACAAGTCGGAGAGAATATCAATTAAAGAGAGACGGGATGACGTCTCCTCTAGTTTCTCAAAATATTCGGCGAGTTCTTTAAAGTGCATAATTCTTCTCCTACTCCCTCTCCCTCAAGGGAGAGGGTCGGGGTGAGGGGTAACTGCAAGACGAATCTGCTCCATTACGTCCTGAAGATTTTTTATAACCTCGTTATCCCAGAATCGTATTATACGATATCCTTGGCTTTCTAACCATTTCGTTCTTGCTTTGTCCTTTTCTCTAGCATAAAGTTCGTTATGTTGTCCGCCATCTAATTCTATAATAAGCATCTTTTCATAGCTCACAAAGTCTACGATAAATGATCCTATTACTTGCTGCCGCCGAAACTTTATATTCTCGAGTTGACGGTTACGAAGCCTTTGCCATAAGAGAAGCTCAGCATATGTCTGGTTTTTACGAAGACTTCGAGAGAAAGTGAGTTTTTCCTCTCTGGTTCTCATAGAGTAACACCCTCTCCCTTTTCCCTCTCCCATCAAAGGGAGAGGGCTACAAGGAAAAATCCTCCGCTAGTTCATCACATACTTCGCTGCCTATAATCTTCAACTGTCTTTCAGTGAGCATTAACGGTGCTCCTCCCAACTTCTCTTTAAGCTTCCCATCAACAGAAATTCGCTCAACTTTCTCTTTTATCTTCGCTAGCTCGATCGCGAGTCCTTCGGTGTAGTATTCAAGCCATCTGGTCAAGTCTCCTTCATGCTTCTCAACACTTTGAAGTGCTTCATAGTAACGAGTAGCATCCACATCAAAGTATTCTTCCAGAGAAAAAAACTTGCGGATGTCATACCCTTCCTGAAACAAAATAAATGTCGCGAGACACCTCGCAAGTCGTCCATTGCCGTCTAAGAAAGGATGTATCCTCACAAATTCATAATGAACAACTCCTGATTTCAAAACTGGATGAATATCTTGTTCTGTCGGTATGTTAATGAATTGCACTAAATCACCAATAAGAAACGGTACTGAGATAGCAAGTGGTGGCCGAAAGGTCACTTCACCAGTCTGGCTATTTTTGATCACAACCTGTGTTTTTCGGAAAACACCTGCGCGTATTGGATCTAAAATCCGGTCAACAGTTATCTTATGAAGCGTTTTTATGAAATCTTCATCAAGTTGTTTTTTAATATAAGGATTCTCAACATCCCCTATGCTTTCCATTGCTTTCCTATAATTAATAACTTCCTGCACATCCCGCTCCCGTCCCACAACTTGCTCTCCCATCATTACCTTCTCCGCCTGAGTCAGATTGAGTTCATTGCCCTCAATGTGTGTACCATGGTGCACAGACCTTACCATTGCGTCTTGTTGGAATTTTTTTTCGTAGTATGGAAGGAGTGGAGCCCTATCAATTATTTCTTTTGCAGCCTCTATAACTCCAATGTTCTTCAAAATCTTGTTGGTGATATTGTATTTTGGTTGATACATGCTAATGTATGCAAATTGAAATAGTGCTAATTAATGCGAATACTCTCCATTTAGGATTCTTTTGTAAAGTAACTTGCCTCCTCTAAAATTAGAGAGGATTCCTAAATGAAGGTTTTTCACTTTTAAATAAGAACTAACTTGACGAAAATGGATTGGAAGCAATCGAGGTACTGCCTTTAACTCAAGAACCACTTTGTTTTCTATTAAAAAGTCTAAGAAATATTTCCCTATTTTCTCTCCGCCGAATGTAATGTTAGCCATAAGTTCTTTACTGCAGACGAGCTTATTTTCTAACAGAAGATTCTCAACCGCCCTCTGGTAATATTTCTCCTCAAATCCTCCACCCAACCTTGTATGCACTTCGAATAATATGCCTACAATTTTATAGCTTAACTCTGGGTAGACTAATTCTGCTTTATCCATAATTTGAATACATTCGCAGTATTCTCATTAGCATAAATTCGCATACAATTATCGCGGATTTCCCGAAGAATCGCAACAGTTTCGAGTTTTTGCTAGAATATATGATATGGCAGAAAAACCAATGAAAAAATCGTTGCATATTGAACTCGTTCGACAAATGATTACTCTCGCGACGAGTGGTTTTGGGCTCGTTGCAGCACTCGCCTGGAACAATGTGATCCAGGAATTTGTCAATGATTACGTGAAGAGATTGTTTCCAAATGGAAGCGGACTTACGACACTGTTTTTATATGCGGTGATCATAACTTCTCTCGCCGTCCTCGTCACCTACCAGTTGAGCAAAATCCTCGACCGACTGGAAAATAAGTAAGCTCTTCGATTGACAAAATAGTAAACAATAGAGTATATAGAAAGCCTATGGCAACTGGAGAAATATTAGCCGGGCATTCTAGCCCAACTGAGGAGCCCATGCAGTCTGCTGACCCAGTTATGTCGAGAAGATATATTTTAGAAAGAACGGGAAGAATTACTACCAAAACTGGCCTCTCGCTTCTCGCAAGTGGTGGAATTATTTTTGGGGAAACAAAGGTCCGCGTCAGAAGATTAAGAAAAAAACAAAACAAGCTTCTTGAAGCAAGAAATACATATGCAACTCCAATGAATGAGCAGGCCTATACAGATCCAGTCAACCGAAACATGGACGAAATTACACGAGTAGAAAACATACAAGACACAAGTCGAGCTATGATAATAAGCGGGTTCTTTATATCAACACTTCCCGCGTTGATTAGAGAAAGGGTACGACGGTGGAGAAATGCAACAATTATCTCACCTATGTTATCGGTAAAAGCTCCCTCATCACCTTCGGAATCTCATTTACGAGATCTGAAGAGTTAAAGGTATACCCTACTCGCTGAAATAATGCTTCCCCTGCTTTTTTGTTGATGTACGATCCGGCCTTTGCCGCAAGATAAAGATCATTTTTACATGCCAAGGCTGCGACGAGACCAGCAAGCACATCGCCTGTCCCGCCTTTGGTCATCCCTGCATTGCCGCCTTTGACCGCAACACACTCGCCAGCCGCTAGGGCCTCGCCTGGCAGACAAACAATATCTTCTTCTCCCTTACAAAGAATAATCGCGCTATATTCTCTTGCCATTTTCTCTATATTCTCCTGCGTTGGCACTAATTCAAAAAGCCGTTCAAATTCTCCGTGATGCGGGGTTAAAATAACCTCTGGCATATCCTTGAGCCACTCCTTCTCCATCATTTGCAACGCTCCCCCATCAATAACCCAGATCTTCTGTGGATATTTCGTCAATAAATATTTCGTCAAATAATACGTCTGTTCCCCTTCGTCTTGAATCTGATTTATTTCTTGTATATTGGACATTGGATATTTGATATTTGACATTCCGTGCTCCGAACGGACCATCCCCGGTCCAATCAACACGCAGTCTGCTTCATCGATATAGCTCTCAAGCTGCTTCCTCGGCACGACAATCCCATCCCGAAATTCTTTCTTCGCCTCCAACACGATCTGGTTATTCTCAGGAACCGATGAATAAAACACCATATCGACAATCCGCGAGGCAACTTTCAGTGCCCACAGGCTCGCAGCATGAAACAGATGCGATCCGCCGATCAAAAGCAGCTTCCCATTCTGGCCTTTGTGAGAATCGGGAGGAGGGAAATAGAGCTTCTTCAGCTCAGAAACATCAAAATCTTTCACTACGAGATGATTGTAGCATATATCAAATCTTCCCATTGACACAATCAAAACGCTGTTCTATAGTTTGTAAATGACAATTGAAACTGGATCTACAACTCCAACTAGTGTTCCAGCTGTTATTGAAGAAATCTCTCCTTCTATAGATCCATATCTCCAACAATCAATTCCTAATGTAACTTCTCCCAAATCGGG
>JACPGQ010000054.1 GCA_016188975.1 Candidatus Levyibacteriota bacterium
ACAAAGTAGCCCAAGCTCAAAGTGCAAAGCTCAAAGATCAAAACGACAACTCAAAAGTAAAAAATGAAGAAGCATTGTTGGATCAGTTTGCATTTATTGCAAAAATGAAAGAAGATAGTAAGTTCGCTCAGAAATGGGGAGATATCGGGAATGTGTATGGTGTGCAGTGGCGCAAGTGGAAGACGTCAGATGGAAGGACAATAGATCAGCTTGCATGGGCGATAAACGAGTTGAAAACGACGCCATTCCGAAAGTCGATTGTCGTGTCAGCCTGGAATCCTGAGTTTATCTATGAGATGGCAGCGCCAGGGAAATCAATGGCTTTGCCTCCTTGTCACACTCTTTATCAATTTAATGTCATTGAAGATCGACTCAATCTGCAACTGTATCAGAGGAGCGCTGACATGTTTCTCGGCGTACCATTCAACATCGCATCCTATGCGCTTTTTACCATGATGATTGCACAAGTTGTGGGCCTTCGGCCAGGCGAATTTGTGCATACATTGGGCGATACGCATATATATAGTAATCATTTTGAACAGGTAAAAGAGCAACTGACCCGTACGCCGAAAGCATTCCCGACCATGAAAATAAATCCTTTAGTGAAGAATATTGATGATTACAGGTATGAAGACTTAACATTAGAAAATTATGATCCGCATCCTCCGATCAAAGGTGAAGTCACAGTAGTTGGTGGGTTTTAGAACTATTGCCCCAAGCTTTCACTTATGCAGAGTAAACGTACAGTAGACGGCTCGGCGTGCTCATCGTGAAGGACAATAAGGTGCTGCTCGTACGGCATGGAAAAGCAGCAATGAATTTGACTGGAACGTACGGTTTGCCAGCCGGGGGAATAGAGGGAGGAGAAACCGAAAGGGAGGCTGCTTTACGAGAACTATTCGAAGAAACTGGACTGCACGCAGATTTCGAGGATCTTATTGAATATCCAAACAGCATTTATGTAGGGGATCTTGCCAGAAAAGACGGAACAACGTAACGGTACACTATGAAAGTATTTGTCTGTAGAAGCTTTTCAGGAACGCTCCGTGCAACTGATGAAACCAAGCCGGAATGGGTTGAAATAGCTTTCCTAGAGCAGTATAAACTCCTACCAAACGTGAAAGAAATCGTCATGCGGTAAGTAAGATGGTAGAGAACTAGTGTTTCATTGCTCTCTTGTTACATTGTTAAGATTACTATGATAAGCATCATTGCAGCTATTGGGAAAAATCGGGAGTTGGGGAAGAACAATGCACTTCTTTGGCATATTCCGGGCGAGCTTCCGCGGTTTAAGCACATAACGATGGGACATCCTATCATCATGGGCAGAAAGACGTTTGAATCAATTGGACGCGTACTGCCGAATAGAACAAACATTGTTATAACAAGAGATTTTTCTACAAGGCCACGCCTTGCGGAAATGCAGGGTGTAGAGACAGTGAAATTTGTCGGTTCGCTAGATGAGGCAATTGAGGAGGCGAAAAAAGCAACGGGAAGTGAGGAAATATTTGTGATCGGCGGGGGGCAGATATTTGAGCAGGCACTTCCTCTTGCCGACAAGCTCTATTTAACCCTTGTCGCTGCGTCGTTTGATGCAGATACGTTTTTCCCGGACTATTCGATGTTTTCGAAAGTAGTTGAGAGAGAGGAGCATGAATCAGAGTTCAAGTATACGTTTTTAACGTTGCAGCGCTAGATCATGTGTATCATATACTAATTTATGTACATATAGTTAAATGTTGTCTATTTGGATTGTGTTTTCAGCTTTTTCTAGGACCGTCCCCTAAAACCCGTCCCCTAAAACCGTCCCTAAAACTTAGTTCGAGAATAGATATTGGTACCAATAAAAAGAGAAAATACGTAGGTGTAGCCTCGCATCCACCCCCGGGGTGTAAAGCTATATGTCTATGGTAGTTCAATAAGTCTTGAAAGAAGGAGCGTTTCACACTATAATACTATGAGATATGGTTCTTTTTCCTGAAGGACTAAAACAATCTCCTACACTCGCTAGAGAAGAAGTGGCGTTTCGTTGTTTACAACCAAATGGGATTACAAGAGTAAACCACACAGGTCAAGAGGGAGATTTTCACGAAGCATATAATTTTCTCGTTGATGCTGGTTGCAATCCTGCGTTTGTGAAAAAGGTTATCCACCCAACAACAGGGAGATGGATTTTCAAGGTAAGAGATCCAAACACGTTTCTTGAGAAACCTCTCGATGTGCTTGCGGGAGAGCACAACGAAGATCTATTAGTTCCTTATGAGTTAGCGCAGGCTTCACTGGATACGATCCGTAAAGAGGGATTTAATGAACATTCACTACCTCACGTCAAAGATGTCGCGGCCGCATCCTTACAGCTTCTTTGGTTAATGAATCTAAAAGAATCGTTTGGTGAGAATTTTGTAGAACATTTCCCTTCAGAAGAAGCCGCACATGATCTGATTATGAAAATTGGTTTAGAGGCAGGTTATTGGCACGATATTTTTAATATATTCAGCCGGTATTCACATTCTTTTGGATCAGTTGAGTTAGCAGCTCAGTCTTTTTCTGCACTCACAAAAAATCCTATGTTTTTTTCTCCTCTTGCTGATGCAATTCAGCTGCATGATGAACCAGTTATGAAAGGCAAGATTATGTCGTGGGGAGAATTATCAGTGGACCAGCTGATTGACCAAGTACGACGACAGATCAATCCGTGGGCGCGTGCACTCTTTGTCGCAGATAAAATACAAATTTCTCCCTTCCGGCTTAATCCACGTTCTAATACAAGAGAGGCAATTGACGTAGAACCTCATGCAGTGGCAAACCATATTGGAAGAGCAAAAGAGTTGGTTTTGAGTCCTGACAGAAAACATGCCTTCTTTGTTCTCGAGATTATGACTGAGATGCTCGATCAGCATAGAGAGATGTTTCCAGGACTTGCACAGCAAAGCAGCGACCAATCGGGAAGAGTGAAACCGTACGCTCCCAAGTGGATGCAAGAGCAGTATAAAGGGGGTGCATTTCCGATTCCGTATAACCACGCATATGAAGACATGGTGAGTTCGCTCTACCATGATCGCCTTGTGCTGTCGTATATAATGCTTTTCGCATCGTTTCCTCAATTACGAAGGATATATGTGGTTTTTCAAGACCGCCTTGCTACCCCCGAGATGGCATCGGCAGAAGGCCTTGAAAGCATCAAAATTCGAGAAGGGAACCTCAATCTCACAGATTTACTTCCTTCAGGCGATTGGTCGGGCAAAACAATAGATAGAACGTCAGCAGGGGAGCATTTTGCAATGATGAGAAAAAAACATGTTCTTAAGTCCTTGCGAAAATCTTCAAAGTAGTTTGTACCAAAAAATCCTTTTGGCATTTAATTGAACACAAAAATGCCACTTGCGGTGAAGGAGATTTGCTCATATACTCTTTTTGTCATTTCGAGCAAAGCGAGAAATCCCAAGCAGATCTCTCAGTCGTATACTCCTTCGAGATGACGTGAGAGATTGCTTCGTCGCTTCGCTCCTCGGTACGTTCAGCTACATGAACGTACCTCGCATGACCGCGTCTGCTTCACAAAAAAACAATGCAGCATCTTAAAAAGACCGATCCGCAGATTTATAAGCTTGTCAAACAGGAGGAGAAACGCCAAAAAGAAGTCCTCGAGATGATAGCCTCAGAAAATTATGCATCTTCTGCAGTCATTGAGGCGCTTGGTACCGTCCTCACCAATAAATACTCAGAAGGCTTTCCTGGGAAACGTTACTACCAGGGTAACGCCAACATCGACGATATTGAGTCTCTTGCCCAAAGCCGCGCGCAGAAGCTTTTTGGCGTGCCGTATGTTAATGTCCAGGCGCTTTCGGGTGCACCCGCAAATAGTGCCGTGTATTTTGCGGTTTTGAAAAACGGCGAGAAATTGATGGGGCTTGCCCTTACAAGCGGTGGACATATTACCCATGGACACAAGCTTGGGCTTTCGGGGCGTCTTTTTACCTTTGCACATTACACACTTGGCCGCGATGGAACGCTCGACTACGACGAGATTGAAAAACAGGTATTGAAGGAGAAACCTGCGCTTCTGATCTGCGGCTACACAGCATATCCACGAAAAATTAATTTCAAGAGGTTTGGAGACATTGCGGATAAAGCCGGCTGTTATTTGATGGCTGATGTTTCACACATTACGGGTCTTATCGTTTCCGGCGTGCATCCAAGCCCTGTTCCGTATGCTCATATCATCACCACGACGACACACAAGACGCTTCGTGGTCCGCGTGGTGCGCTTATTTTGGTAACCGCGAAAGGACTGAAGAAGAATCCTGACTTGCCGAAAAATATTGAGACCGCGATTATCCCAGGTCTTCAGGGAGGTCCGCATGACAACCAAACCGCTGCTATAGCGGTTGCCCTCAAAGAAGCAGCAACACCGAAGTTCAAAAAATACGGTGAGCAAATCGTGGTCAATGCTAAGGCACTTGCCGAAGGATTGAGGTCGTACGGATTCGAACTCGTTTCAGGCGGTACTGACAACCATTTGATTTTGATTGACCTTCGCAATAAAAAGGTAAATGGCAGAATTGCTGCAATTGCCTTAGAAAAAGCAGGAATTGTCCTCAACTATAACGGCGTGCCAGGGGATAATATGCCGCCACTTTATTCAAGTGGTATTCGTTTGGGCACTCCGGCAATTACGACGAGGGGACTGAAAGAGAGGGATATGAAGAGAGTTGCTACATGGTATAACGATGCGATTGCGGAAGTCGAAGGGATGGAGCTCCCAGCTGAGGACAAGGTGAAGCGGTCAGAGCTCATGAAGAAGTATCGAGTAGAGATTGCGAAAAACAGAAAACTCGCCGCGATAGGAAAAGAAGTCAAAGCATTCGCGTCCAAGTTTCCGTTGCCGTAGTAGTTTCTAGAACCCATTTTGTTTTATGTATGATATATCGATATATCATACACGAGGAGCTTGAAGGTCTTACTGCAGTATCAGTGAATGTGAGGATTTGTCCGTGGTGTATCATATGTTAACTTATGGTACATATTGAAAATACTCCTTGTATTGATTGCAAAATCAATCTTTTCTAGGACCGTCCCCATCTCGGTCCCCATCTCCGAAAACTGCAATAGTTATTGTTTTGAAGAAGGGTTTGCTTCTTGTTCTCGCTTTTGCCTCAATTCTTCAGCAGTTTTTTGGTCGATGAATACTCCTAAACCTTCAAGTGAGATTACAAGTCTCTCTCGATTCAATACTTTCATTGCTTCAGTTACGGTTTCCACCGAGCAATGAAATTCGTTTGCGAGGGTCCGTCTTCGTGGGAGCTGATCCGTATATTGTCGATTTATAATTCGTTGTCTAACAGCGTCAGTAATTTGGCGATGCAAGGGAACAACTGGTTGTTTTTCCTTCGCTTCTTCTGCCCCGAACCCTGTTACCCAATGTCCTTTCGGACCTCTTCGTACTATTGCACCTGAGTCTCTCAATCTCTTTAGTACTTGTCTTGCGACCGTTAGACTTGACGTGTAAGCTTCTGCGATTTGACGGTGTGTTGGTATCCGTCCATCTGGATATTTGCCAGTTGTTATGTTGTCTTGTATTTTTGCAGCGATAGCCTGTGCTTTCGTAACGGGAAACGATGGGGAAGCAGGTACATCCTGTCGTATGTTTTCTGGTAGTTCCATTGGAATCTGTTGGTAGACGGTTACCGGGCTTGCTTCCGGCATTTCCATAGGCAGCTGGGAATATGAGGATTGGGTAACTCTCTCCCGGAGTTTTGCCACTCGTCTGAAGGCTTCTATCCCTTCTACGGGTGCGATGATGTGACGAAGGGTTTGCTCAATATCTTCACGTGATATACCATCAGTGGAAAAGACAGCTTCGACATGTATTTCAGCAGGAGCGCCAAGCCCTCTCGCTAAACGGAAAGCTGCCGCTCCGCTCAGGTTTCTGCTTCCAGATTCAGCTTGTGCAATCATTGATCGACTAACGCCTGCAATATTCGCAACAATGGGTTGTGATGCTCCTCGAGCTTTTCGAAGATTCTTAAACAATTCAGCTGCAGAGTCTGCGACGGTTATCTCAAATCGTTCTGATCTCATAGTCCTGTAGTATACACGACTATGCTCGTTTTTTCAAGCGTTTGAGCGATTTTGTAAGATTTTAGCAAAGAAAGGTGGGTTGTTCTTAGCAATGCACTGTGATTTTCCTGACTGTACAGGAAGTGTGAGATTGGTTATAATGCTTTTGGACTAAAATGAAAGTCTAATATTTAATTTAATTAATATGGCTAATGAAAGGATAATTGGAAACTTTCGAACTGCTTCTTCTTTTTCTCCTGCATTTGGTCCAAATAGAAGAGCGTATAATGTTGGCATAGAAGAGAGACGAACGGCGAGGGAGCTGGCAACATTTGCGTATCTTCAAGGTGCTACGTTATCTCAAACAGATAAAGAGAGTATCTTAGGGACCAATGGGTCAGACCAGCAACCACAAGTGGCAGCATCGGTCGCGCACAAAACGCAGAGGCATTATTATCCCATCTATCAGGCTGCACGTGTTATCGTTGAAGATTTTCGCCTTGGGGAGGTCTGGGATGCCTCGAAAAAGATTGTAGAGACTACTCCTGCACCTACGCTTACTATCGTTACCATATCGCCTGAAAGGCTAGGTAAGGCTCCACGACCTCCTAAGAGAGATTTAGCAACCGTTCTAGCTTCTCTTTAGAGAGCAATAGTTCTTTGCGTTACGGCAGCAATTGTACGTCGGACTCGTTATCCACCTCAATAGTTTGTTCACACGTATTTACTTTCCCCGTTACGAAGACTTGACGCGTGTGATAGGCGTTTAGGGAAACGCTGTTTGGTTTCTCAATCGTGAGCGCTGTATTGTCGCGTTGGATGAGGATTGTTCGATTCTCAGTTGATTGTTGGTTAGTTCCAAGAACAGATGCTAGAAAAGGGAGATTTTTTGCGAGGATTTGTTTGGTTTGGCCAAAAAGCCCTGCCGAAGGTTGGGTACTAGTCGTTCTGAGAATATACAAAAGCCCGAGTTTTGTTTGCGTATTGCCGCCACATGTTGCTCCAGTCTTGCCGAGGCTAAACGCGAGGAGCATGAACAAAGGGAGCGCAACAAGAGGGATCGTAAATTTGAAATCAATGACTGTTGCTTGCTTGCGCTTGATTTGCTCTAAAATCGCAGAAATTCTGCGCAGGGGATTGGTAACTTTGACGTCTATGAGCGTCTCATCATTTTGCGTTTTGTTTTCTGAGACGTTGAGGAGATTGGGCCCGCCCGCAACGCTCTCGCTTGCGAGGCGGGCGGGGGTGGATTTGACGAAGTGGCCATGCGGACCGCGGAGGCGCTGGGCGGCAACGGTTGATTTTGCATTTGATTTGCGATTGGGGGTGTCGGGCATACATATACTATAAGTGAGAAATGGAGATTACGCAATATTTGCAATGACTTTTCCATATCCTTTTTTGCATATTCCTTAACATTATGGTATTATTACAGTCATCACGCACATCTGGTAAGTGTATCCTGCGAAGTTAAGATTCTTTGTCGAAGACTCAGAATGACAACTCTAAGCGATCCAGATGGAGG
>JACPGQ010000051.1 GCA_016188975.1 Candidatus Levyibacteriota bacterium
AAGAACGTTTGTGTTGCAGGTGTCGTGTCTTCCCTAGCGTATCGTTTTGTAGGAGAGGCGCAAAAAATGATCGATTTTTGCTTGCTCGCTGATCCTCAAAATAGAGAAAGTTGTTTTAAACAAGTTGGTAATGGCATTTTAGATTGGGATAAAAATAAAGATGTGGCAAAAAAACAATGCCAAAAAATCCCTGATACGCAAGGATTATCCTGGTGTATGAGTGTAATCTAATTTTCCTCATTGACCCCACTTCGCTAAAGCTTCGGGGGGCAGGCATTTTATACTGTTCTAGAATGATGCATTTAATCTCATTGACACATTGTTTCTCCACTGTTTCAATTAATATGCCATGCTGAAGAGGAAGAGAAAATCAACACGAGTTAAGACTGCCCTACCAATCCAAACAGCTGTTTCCTCAAGGATGACTGTTTCTGCTGCTAGTGTTTCTCGTCGGTTCGGAGGGTTTTTTCTGGACTATTTGATTCTCGGTATTCCAAACTCACTTATCCTGTGGTTTCTCAAAGACAATGGTTTCTACGGGGTGATTGCGGCGTGGTATGACATATTTTTTACGCTTGTCATCCTCTCATATTTCGTTTTTCTGACCTGGAAAAACAATGGCCAGACGATCGGAAAGCAGATCGTCGGGACACAGGTTGTGGCGCGGCGCGGGAAATTGAAGCCATCACAAATTTTCCTGCGATACGTCGTGTTGTTTTTGATTCTGCAGTTCCCGGCAATGTTTAAAATTCTGACAGGTACCGAGCTTGGTATAGGATTTCTCCTTGTCAACGTTTTGGCAATTCTGTTAGTCGTTGTGCTCCTTGTCATTGATGATGAGCATCGAGGCGTGCACGATCTGATTGCTGGGACGTGGGTTGTACGAAGTAGAAAGTAACCCGCCTGCCATCCCCTGGAAGTACGGATTATGAATTTAGAATTCCTTGTTTCCCCTTCACATCAAGCCAAAAGGATGATTGGCGAGTGAGTTTCTTTGCATCCTCACGATCTGCCAGTATATATTTTATTGCTTCCTCAAGAAAAATCGTGTTTTGGGAACCCTTCACAAGTACTATTGCATTGATTGGAAGGTGGTCTTTGAGGTATTCACCTGCACGTTTCGCGTTATCAAACCATCGAATCTCCTGGAATACTCCATTTACTTTTTTGTCATTTCGACGAAGTCCGCCGGTTGGCGGACGAGGAGAAATCCCATTGGGATCTCTCACTCCTGCCCGCAATGCAAAGTAATGCGATGCAGGCGGGTCGTTTGCGATGACAACTCCGTTTAAGATTGGTAGCACGTATTCTCTCGTCAGGGGGCCGACGAGGTAAAGATAGTCGACAATGCCGATGAGTTTTTGTGCTACTTCCTCGTGTTCGATTTTTGCCTCATCTCCGAGTTCGCGCATGTCACCAAAGAGAAAAACAACTGGTCGTTTGGTTTGTTTTTTTAATTCCTTCAGCATCTCAAGAAATGCAAAAACAGCGGCTCTTGAAGCGTTGTAGGAGGAGTCGATGATAACTGTGTTGTTTATTCCTTTCAGAAGTGAGGATCGGCCATTGGGAAGTGTGAATGATTGTAAGCCTTTTAGGATTATTTCTTTAGGTACTTCAAGTGCAGCGGCTGTTGCAATGACAGCGGCAAATGTTTGTTCATATTCGCGAGGCAAGACGAGGCCGGGGAAAGAGAGATTAATAGTTGCATAGCTAGATAGCTGCATAGTCGAAGAGAGGGAAAACGAGCTGCCAGAGGTGGTGACTTCGTAGGATTTGCAGGAGATAGCGTTTGATTTATCACTGCCGAAGGGGAGAAGAGTAATCTTATTGTTCGAGCGAAGCCCCGTACCGTCTGGTACAGGGCGAAGTCTAGAACTAGAATTTGTTGCTTCTCGACTCGTCGGCTTTGCCTCCTCGCTCGAAGAATATGCATGAGATTGCCGCGTCGCTTCGTCCGCCCTTGGCGAGACTTCGCTCCTCGCAATGACCGCGTCTGCTTCGCACGCGGCTAGCGCATCTTTGATATTCTCATCATCCGTATTGTAGATGCCGACCGTGCAACCGGACTGTGTAATAATCTTGCAGTCTTCCTCGGCGATTTTGCGGACTATTAGTTTGAGTTTTTCCTCCTCGCTTAGTGATTTTTCCTCCTCACTCTGTCCCGTCTTCGATGGGACATCCCTCTCTCGCAAGGGGAGAGGGGTAAGTGGTAGAAGTTTCTCAAACTGCATGCTGTGTGTAGCAGATTCGTTGAGGACGATCGCAATATCGGGTTTAAGAATGGTGAGTAAATACTCCATGTTTTTAGGAGGGAAGGGATCATCGATTCCCATCTCAGCGACTAAATACTTCGTGCCCTTGAGGTGATTTACGCCTTTTGGCGCGTTGACTAAAAGGCGTAACCAGTCACGTAGTGTGTAGGATGTAGGTCGTAGACCGAGGATCCCAAGTGGGATTCCTGTCTCGGAGTTGCCGACTAACTTTGTTGGCCCGTATTGTTTGAGAACGGAAAATAGGGCATGGGCGGTAGATGATTTCCCTACAGACCCAGCGATACCGATGATGGTTGGTCTATGCCTTGCAAGGCCACGCCTTGCAAAGAAGCGGAGGTAGGATAATACAGCGAGTATGATGTATTGTCGCATGAGGTGATCGTAATGATTATAACATTAGTGACATTAAAGTAATTCATAGCAAAATATGTATGATATATCGATATATCATACATAGCAGCGTGTAAAGCGATGTCGAATATGTATCATATACTAACTTATGATACACAAAGAAAATGTTATTGTTACGGACTGTACTGTCAGCCTTTTCTAGGACCGTCCCGAGATGCCGTCCCGAGATGCTTTTCTAGGACCGTCCCGAGATGCGTCCCGAGATGCCTGAATTGCCCGTCCCTGAATTGCTGGATTGCCTGAACTACGTTTCTGAATTGCGTCCCTGAACCGAAACCAAACGTCAAGAGTAGATGTCACATCGTGGAGAGGGCGAGGTTGGGAATCTCAATAATCTCATGACTTCGATTCTTGACGATTGCTGGCACGACGACAAACACGCCTGCCCGCATTTGCGCAAGCATTTGTTCGTTTGTAACGATATCTCTAAATATCTTTGCGACGTTCGCTCTCGCTTGTTTAATGCTATCTTCATCTGTTGCATCTTCGGCAAGAGCACTGGTTACAAAAAGTATATAAGGTACCTTAACAAGATCGCGTTTATTCATGAGCCAGCTTTGTGTGAGAATGTGATCGACTGCATCTTCTGTTTTTGGAGCGCTTGCGCCAAATACCTGAACCTCAGGATCATACAGGCCAACAGTTACATTCAGACCGTCATCCCGGGTAATAGATTGGTATGCTTCTGCATGGTCAGCAAAAGCGTGATGAGCTTCTTGCCCAGCTTGGTGCTCATAAAGTCCTGTCGTATATTGCAGTGCAACATTTCTGGCAATGAAAAACTCAAGTGCACGATACTGGTTTGCCGATAATTCTGTAACTTCAGGGATTCGATGAAGGTCTGTAAACATTCGTTTTCTGAATTGGTTAGAAATGCCATGATTATAATCCAGGTCAAAGAGGAGTGTTTTGATGATATTTGTTATAACTCGCTCTTTTTCCAAAAAGACCTCTGTTTGATGGAAATTAAAGCGGTACATTCCAGGGACGTAGTGCATATCTTGATATCTTTCTAGGAGACGTTCACTCAAAGGTTGTGCTACATCTCTGGTGAGACGAGGTGTAAAGAGAGGAGCATCTTGTCCGTAGCCAAATATGAAACCCATTGAATCAGTATCATATACTGCATCGATTGTTACTCTTTGCAACATATCGTGGTCCGCCTCTGCTGCTGCTAAGTTATAGAGATTTGTGATAGCCTTAGATTGTGCAACAAAGAGCTTGAGGTTCTCGGCGACGAGATCATCTGATGCAAACGGTTCACCTTTTCTTTCTTGCTCTGTCTTTCTTTTATCCATTGCACCGCATTCAGTGTGGGCAATATTGATTTCCAAGAGTTCAGGGTGGTCATCTTGCTTTGGGCGAGCTGCTATTGCCTGCGAGAGTGTCTGCGGGTAGAGGAGTATCCTTTCTCCATCAAACGGTGAGGGAATGGTTGGAATAATTCCCGCCATTGTTTCCCAGACATTTGCAGTCATCCCGAACAATTGAGCGGCATTGAGTCTTCCATCGATACATTTGGCGATTCCGAGAACGCATGGACCAATCATTTTTTTTTGCTCATTCGTTAGTATTGTGAACTCAGGGTCGTTTAGGATTTCCGCGACTGTATTTACCCTCTCAATAATAATCGTGGCTGCCTGTTCAGCTCGGTGTTGGATAATTGGTTTACTGTTTTCCAGTCCTGGATAGTATTCACTGGCTGATGTCGAGAGCTCTAAGTTGCCAAAATAGTAACGAAAATGCTCCCGAAGCGAGGGGAGAAGGTGATTCGCGTGAGAGTACTCTTGCGGGCTATGCTGTCCGTCATGGATTTCTGCTAGTGCCATAGTAAAGATGTGCAGAGATTATATATCCTATAAGATATCTTTGCAAGAGGTTGATTTGGTGAAAGCTTCTTAACATATCCTTATGCTATAATCCAAAATTATGCCTGAAAAAACGAGTAGCACTTCTCGCCTTAATAACGGAGGAAAAAACCATTTAGTCCAGCAAATTGGAAGCTTTATTGACCTTCTTCAGGATTACAATAAAAATCGGCTGATGCCGAGAGCGGAAGAAGATTACACATTTCTCCGAGATTTTTTCCCTCGGTTTATTGAAGACCAAAACACACGTGCAAAAGAAGTTTCCTCTGAGAAGTATCAGAAGATTCTGGAAACTGCAAAAAAGCAGTTTCCCCATAAGCCACACTGGGTACTTTGCGTCGATGGCAGGGTGCTCGTCGTTTTAGCATATGGCGCGACTGCGGATTTGGATGATAGCGTCAGAGTCGCAGGAGGGATGCTTCGCGAATTTGTCCGTGGAACAGATGGAAAGCTTTTTTTACGGGAGAACTCAAACTTCGCGAGGCTTTTGATACGGGCGCTTGAGACATCAGAGACAAATGCTGTAGTTGAAATTTTTGACAGCCACATGGGTTGTGCAGCGAGAAAAGTGGAGGAAGAGAGTAAAGGGAAATATCCTGAGGATGCAGGGCTCTTGGCAGATGTGCACCATAAGAAGCAGATGGCGACTGCAACTCACGTATTTGTCAAAAAGCATTTTGGTGAGAAAAAATATGCTATTTGTATCCAGACGAGTTTTGATCCACATACAGGGTTTATCTACATGGGATTTGAGACACCACTTTCCCTTCAGTATGCCAATAGGAAAGGAAGAGTCTATACAAAGGAAGTCATCGGACAGCTGGTGCATGACGGTTTGGTCATCTCAACAGAACAGCTTGTCGATGACCCAAAAATACAAAAGATCCTCAAAAAGTATGATTTTCTGCTGGCGTGGAAACAGAGGTATGTTGAGAGTGCGGTGACGTATTGGAAAAACCTCGCCTCTATGAAGGAGGAGCTACTTCCGATCTTGAAGAAAAAGTTGCTCGGTGTATATCCTGAACTTAAACTTCGTCAAGGCAAAAGATCCCAAGAGGAACTTGAGGCACGGGCAATGCTTCTTCTTTTGAATATCTACAGTGGCTATCTTGAAAATCTGCATCCTGAGGATGGCGAGGGTGCGCGTAAGATGGTTGTAACTGACGCCCACCATCCGCACGCCTATGCATATAGCACCCATGAGGAAGAGGCAGTCCGTGTATCAGAAGGGGCATTTCCTCCGTATCAGATTTCTGCTTTTACTGTGTTTAGTTTGGATGAGGTAAATTTGCCTTCGAATATAGAACTTGCTTGTACGCTTGTGCGCAGCAATCAGAAAGATGCGCGGATTCATGACCGATCAAAAACATTTATCGATCCCTTAACATTTGCCCATGCGCCAGTTCCTGTTTTCATGCAGGAGATTGTTCGTGATCACCGTCTCACAAGAGAGGACTGGGAGAAGCTCTCAAAAATCGATTGGGCTGATCTGTCTCATCTTCAGTGGGATAGTATGACTCGGGAGGAGTTTGATGAGTATCTGCTCACAAAAGCGAAACTACCACAATCCCTCGTCGTGAGCTTGCAACGGCTCAGGCACAAAATGCAGATTGTATGGAATCCAGACCAGGCGATATCACACCACTTGATCAATCAGGATGAGGTTATCCTCCCAGTATTAGCAGACAGAAGTAGGTATATTCATACTGTCATACCGTTTGTGAAGCTTGGGTATCAGCAGGGGTAGGGTGGAAGCATACCTGCATGCAATACTGGCACGCTGGCTGTGTGCAAAGTGCCTCGAGGGTTTTTATCTTCTTCACGACTTGTTTTACCGTCTTCTTGAGTGTCGTTTTCGTCGCCTGTTTCATAGCAATTTTTCAAAGTCAGCTTAGACCACTGCAAGTCGTCTTGCTTGAAATTTTCCTGACATCCGACAGCCTTGTAGGTAACATTTGGACAAAAAAAGCATACAGGATGAGGCCTGTATGTTTCAGTTTGCTTTCTCACAAATGCTTTGTAAACTACACTAACTGGGAATGTAAGAGTTGTGTTAAAAAGAGTATATTTTACCAAAGTCTCCTAATCATATTGATAGGTATTTGTATAAGATTGCTTCGCCATGTACCGTACGGTACGTGGCTTCGCCCCGATTTACATGGAATTGATCGGGGCTCGCAATGACATTTCTAATGTTATAATGGCTCCATGATTATTACGCCAATTAAGACTCACAAGATTACCCCAAACGACTGTGCGATCTATAATCTTCTCGATCAGTACTTGCCCTCTGATATCCCCGAGCGGTCGGTGATTGCTGTTTCTTCAAAGATTGTTTCGATATGTGAAGGGAGAGTCGTTAAAATAGAAGACGCAGATAAAGACGAGCTTATCAAGCAAGAAGCATCATACTACATCCCACGTAGCTCAAGTAAGTACAACTTGGCATTTACGATCACGAATGACATTTTGAGTGTCTCTGCAGGTATTGATGAATCCAATGGCAATGGACATTATGTACTATGGCCGAAGAATCCGCAGGAGAGCGCCAACAAGATAAGAAAGCATATAGCAGAACGTTTAGGGCTAAGCGAAGTAGGCGTGATTATTACCGATAGTAAGACATCGCCTTTGCGGTGGGGTGTGACAGGAATAGCACTTGCTCACAGCGGTTTTATGGCACTGAAAAATTATGTTGGCGATACTGACTTGTTCGGAAGGAAGTTTGAGTATGAAAAGCTCAATATCGCTGATTGTCTCGCATCTGCAGCAGTTGTTGTGATGGGTGAAGGGTCAGAGCAGACGCCGCTTGCAATTATTGAAGCGTTGCCATTTGTGCAGTTTCAGGATCATGATCCGACTGATGAAGAGTTGGCGATGCTAAAAATTACCATGGAAGAAGATATCTTCGCGCCTTTTTTAAAAAATGTTCCTTGGAAGAAGGGAAAGAAATCTCAATGATAAAGTCACGCAAAATTTCTCAATTGACCAAATCTGTGCGGTTTTCAAAAGCGTTTTATTCGGATTGTTACCGTAGTCTTTTCTAGGACCGTCCCCAGAGGGCGAGAAGGGTTCCCGGAAGTGGTCATTAGAAAGTTGACCACAATTTTCTTATGTGTCTACATACCGCACATCAGGCGTGTGCGTGTTATTATTGTGAGGAGAGGGAGCGTTCGCGGACGCCTCTGAGGAAGAGATTATAATCATACTGGTTTACCTCGCCGTCGCTATTGAGATCTGCTTGGAGTTTTTGCTCTTGAGTACATTCCCGCGCTGGATTTACATCGCTATAGCAGTCGCTAAGGACATTAAAATCCAGAATACTTAGCTCATCGTCGTTGTCTACATCTCCGGCGATAAGCCTTAGGTCGTGAGCAATCTCCACATCTGTGTCCTCATCATCTTCAATGATAATTATTTCCGGAACTCTTTCTGAAAGATGCTTATCGACTTTCACCAAGACTGTATACTCATCGGGAGGGAGCTTGGATTCCAATTCAACTTCTGTTACGTATTGTCCCTTTTCTCCATCAAATGTCAGAACGCTTTCTCCCTGGGCGATTGGCTCATCGGGGTTGCCAGCAGCAAAGACTGAAACGGTGACCGGATGGTCAGGAGGCGTCACTTCCTGTTGATTCTGCACTGTTTCATCAGGAGAAACAGACATTGTCATCCGAGTTCTATCAGATGGCCTGCGTGGGCGCCTTGTATCTTCGATTGAAGATTCGTCTCCCGTGTTTATGGGTTCTTTATGTGGTTTTATACGTACCGGTTCGTCAGGTTCAGTATCTTCTTCTGCCGCATCCGATCTGACAATTCGGAAATTTGCTACTGTCCGTCCGTTTGCTACTGTTTTGATATTTCTAATTGGATTATCAGATGCCATTTCATATCCATCTGGAACTTTCATTGAAACTGTGTATGTTCCAACCTTTAGGTTCTCAAATTCATACCAGCCAGTAATACCATCGCCATGTCGTGTCGTTGTAGATGCTACTTTATCACCACTTAGCGATACGCGGATTTCTGTAGCGGTATAATGTGTGCTGAGAAGCTCGCCGTTTTGGTTCACTATCTGTATAGAGCCTCCAACTGACGTTGTTATCGTCTGTTTAAAAAGCGGTATCGTAACAGACTTATTCGCTTCTTTCGTGTAGACAATATCACGATTCGTAAGACTTCCCTTGGTGACTAGTACCTCAAATTTGCTATTTGTGGATACTGGTATTGTAACTTCTCCAGCATCACCAGCTGTGCCGTTTTTGCAAGGTTGCCCACTACTGGAATCATCTACGACTGGACAGACAGATACAGACGCTCCAGGAACGACCAGTGATGCGCCATCCACTACTTTTATGTTTAGAAATATTCTTGCCGAAGGTGCTGATGTCGGTGATAGAGCTTGAGCAGATCTGCGGATGTTGAAGTTTATGGTAACTTCTGGTCTCGCATCATCAAGCGTTATTTCACGGTCACTTCCTCCGACTGTGATAAGTCCTGGAATCGTCTGCAGTGTTACAATGTACGTCTGGGAATCTCCTGCAAAGCCGGTCATCGTGTAGGCACCGCTACTGTCAGTCGTGGTATGTTTTTGAGTGCCTGAAGTCTTGTTTTGAGCAGTTATCCGTGCTCCATCATATGTACCTTTCCGATTTCCATCTGCGTCAACTATGTAAACGTGTCCTGAAATGACTTTGCTTTTTGATTTGGAAGAAGACGAATTGTTGCTCGGAGGCAGTGAAATACCACCTGTTCCGGGTTTGCTGCGGATTTTGAAATCAACTGTTATTTTGTCTCCGTCGTTAAGTGTTTTGGTAAGAGATGTTTGAGATACCGCAGTATAGCCAGAAGGTACGACGAGACTTACTGTGTATGTTTCTCTTCCGTAGGCAAGACCAGAAAAACTATAGTAACCTGCGCTATTTGTCGTGTCGTGGGCATTGGTTCCAGAACGGTCATTATGGAGATTGATTCGTGTACCATTGTACCTACCAGAAATTGCTCCAGAATCTGTGACGATAAATACTCGTCCAGAGATCGATTTTTTTGCTGGTGTTGGTGTTGCAGTCGATTTTGGATTCGTCGTTGACCCGGTGTTTCCTGGTGGCGGTTTGCTTTGGGAGTATCTCTGCAGAAGAAAATAGGTTGAGATCGGGCCTGATCCCACATTGACAGGTTGTGACTTTGCAATGAATCCAGGGTACGATGCAGTAAGTGAGTAGGAATCACTCGGGACAATAAACGCAAATCCTCCGGCACTATTGGTTGATTGTGTATATGAGACAGGACCTTTTATCGAGACAGACGCACCGAAGAGGGGATTATAGCTCGTATCGTAGACATTTCCTGAGACGTAGACTGTTGCTGCAAGACTTTTTTGCTGAAGAAGTAATCCAAGCAGTATGCTGAATATACCTGTGATAAGCCAGAGGAATAACTGTTTCTTTGTTAGTCGGACAGCAGGGATAATCATCTGTGTTTACTCTCCGATGCGATTGCCAAGCTCCCTGAGGAACAGATTGTAGTCGTACTGGTTGACATTGCCGTCGTCATTGAGGTCTGACTGGAATTTCTGGGTTGCGTTGCAGTTGCGGGGTGGTGAATCCACACTGTAACACCCATAGATCATGTTGTAGTCGAGGATATCAAGCGTATTGTCATTGTTGGTATCGCCCACGACAAGCGTGACATTTGGCATGGTGTTTGTGGTACCAGCTATCACATTCGGAATGCCGACGATCCTCCTGAGATACTTATCAGATTTTAGCTTTACCAGATATGTTTTGCTCTGAAGACTCGTCCACATAAGAACGGTACCGGTGAAATTGCCGTTTGTAGGCTGATACGTAATCTGTCCTGACGCCTGAGCTACCTGCACTGTTTGACCATTGACTGTTTCGAAGACTTCGGCTGTGACAGGACGCGTCGTCGTGAGCGGATTTTGGTTGCTCAGTGAGAATGACGTCTCATTGGCACTATCACCACTATTGCCTATACCATGGAGATAAACAGTAAAGGCAAAACTTGTCGACAGAGGTGTTGGCGTAGGAGTAACCGTGGGCGTGTTGGTTGGTGGTATTGGCGTGGGCGTGCGAGTAGGAGTTGGGGTCGGAGTCCTCGTCGGAGTTGGGGTCGGAGTGCGTGTCGGGGTCGGGGTAATGGTCGGCGTGGGTGTTATCGTGGGCGTTGGAGCAATAGCGAGTGCGAAGTTGAGATTATGAGCACTGCCAGATACGCATGCCCCGTCTCCTCCGACAGGAACAATAGCACAGCTTGGTCCAAGGGTGACAGTGTAAGAGGGGGGATTGCCGGTCGGGAAGTTGACTGCGATTCCCTGCGGAGGATT